>WHTY01000174.1 GCA_009377475.1 Actinophytocola sp. | reverse complement strand
GCCACCGCATCTCCACCACCGAAGTCGAATCCGCCCTCGTCTCACACCACAACGTCGCCGAAGCCGCCGTCGTCGGCGCCAACGACCCCACCACCGGACAAGGCATCGTCGCCTTCGTCATCCTGCGCGGTACGGCCGACGGCGAGGATTCCACGGCCGCACTGCGCGATCACGTCGCGGCAGAGATCGGCCCCATCGCCAAGCCGAAGCGGGTGCTCGTCGTCCCCGAGCTGCCGAAGACCCGCTCCGGCAAGATCATGCGCCGCCTGCTGCGCGACATCGCGGAGGGCCGCGCCACCGGCGACACTTCTACGCTCGCCGACGCTTCCGTCATGGAGCTGATCTCGGCGGGGCTCCGCGACCGCGCCGACGACTGACGACGTGCCCGACGGCAAGCCCGACGGCGTGCCCAAGGGGCCCTTGGGTACACAATATGTAACCAAGGGCACCTTCGGCTCGCGAAACCAGCCCCAGGCAGGTGCCGGGACTCTGCGCCCTCGGATTACTCAGCCTTCCTGCGGCGGTACATGCCGTAGGACAGCAGGGCGATGAGGGCGACGGCCGCGCCGCCGGTAAGCCATACCGCCATCGGCGTCCCGCCGTCGATGCCGCTCATCGACTCTTCGTGTGTCACCGCTTCGGTTCCGCCGCTGCCCGCCGGCGGCCTGCCCTCGCCGAGGACGGCAGGCACCGTCTCCGGCAGGTCCCGGGTGCCCCCGCACAACGACGCCGTGAGCCCGTCGTCGCCGAACTGGGTGAACACCAGGAACGGGCCCTCGCCGTCGAGCTCGAGGCCGCAGCTAGCGCCGGAGATGGCGGTGCGCACCTGCGCGGTCGTGCCGACCTGACCCTTGTAGACCTCCGAGACGGCGAACGTCAGCGTGACCAGGTCGCCGCTGGAGACGATCTCGCCCGCCGGCGGTTCCTCCCTGTCCAGCAGGGCGCCAGCGAAGACGACGTCGGCGTTGTCGACGTACTCGGCGTCGGTCATCGGTGCGCACGAACACGCCAACGCTGGTGTCGCGCCCAGCGTCGTAACCAGTTGGAGTAACCCTGCCAGTGCGGTCGTCGTCAGAACCGCGCCGATCGCTCTTGTCCGTACCACCGAATCCTCCCCGTCATCCCGCCCCCGGTTCGTTGTCCTGTTGTTTACCTGACGACGGCGAGACGCGCGAGGTTGCATGCCAGCGTTGACTCATACCCCCGAGGGGTATATGGTCACGTTTGCCAGATACCCACGAGGGGTATATTCGGGCTTGGATGACACAGGAGGAGAACGTCATGGCTACCGCTACCTACACCGTTTCCGGCATGACCTGCGGCCACTGCGCGCAGTCGGTGACCGAGGAGGTCAGCGAGGTTCCTGGCGTCACCGACGTCAACGTGGACCTGCCGACCGGCAAGGTCACCGTGACCAGCGAGCAGCCCGTTTCCGAGGACAAGGTTCGTGCCGCCGTCACCGAGGCGGGGTACGAGCTGGTCAGTAAGGGGTGACCAGGTGAGCACCATGCAGGAACCGGCGACCGCGGACGTCGAACTCGCCATCCAGGGCATGACCTGCGCATCCTGCGCGAACCGGATCGAGCGCAAGCTGAACAAGCTCGACGGCGTGCAGGCGACGGTCAACTACGCCACCGAGACGGCGGCCGTCAGCTATCCGGCGGAACTCGACCCGGAGCAGCTGCTGGACACGGTCTCGGCGGCGGGCTACTCGGCCACGCTGCCGGAACCGAAGCGCGACGACGACGGGGTCGACGGCGCGGAGGGCTGGCACGACGACAGGGCCGCCGCCGAGACCCGCGCGGCGCGCGACCGGCTGCTGGTCTCGGCGGCGCTGTCTGTGCCGGTGATCTTGCTGGCGATGGTGCCCGCGCTCCAGTTCACCTACTGGCAGTGGATCTCGCTGACGCTGGCCAGCCCGGTCGTCGTCTGGGGCGGGTTCCCGTTCCACCGCGCCGCGGTGAAGAACCTGCGCCACGGCGCCGCCACGATGGACACGCTCATCTCGATGGGCACCATCGCGGCCTACGTCTGGTCGTTGTACGCGCTGCTGTGGGGCGGCGCCGGGATGCCCGGCATGACCCACCCGTTCGAGTTCACCATCCAACGGGGTGACGGCGCGGCGATTTACCTCGAGGTCGCGGCGGGTGTGACGACGTTCATCCTGGCTGGGCGCTACTTCGAGTCTCGCGCCAAGCGGCGGGCCGGTGCGGCGCTGCGGGCACTGCTCGAGCTGGGTGCGAAAGACGTCGCTGTGCTGCGGGTCGACGGCACGGAGCAGCGGATTCCGGTTGACCAGCTCGCGGTCGGTGACCAGTTCGTCGTCCGGCCGGGTGAGAAGATCGCGACCGACGGGGTGATCGTCGAGGGCAGCTCGGCCATCGACGCGAGCATGCTGACCGGCGAGTCCGTGCCGGTCGAGGTCGTCGCGGGCGATTCCGTGACCGGCGGCACGGTCAACGCGGCGGGCAGGCTCGTCGTCCGTGCGGAGCGGGTCGGCGCGGACACGCAGCTCGCGCAGATGGCGAAGCTGGTCGCGGACGCGCAGAGTGGCAAGGCAGCCGTGCAACGGCTGGCGGACCGGATCTCGGCGGTGTTCGTGCCGGTCGTGATGCTGCTTGCGGCGGGCACGCTGGCGTTCTGGCTGCTCAGCGATGGTGGCGTGCAGGCGGCGTTCACCGCTGCCGTGGCGGTGTTGATCATCGCGTGCCCGTGTGCGCTCGGGCTGGCGACGCCGACGGCGCTGCTGGTCGGCACCGGGCGCGGCGCGCAGTTCGGCATCCTGATCAAGGGGCCGGAGGTGCTGGAATCCACCCGGAAGGTGGACACCGTCGTGCTGGACAAGACCGGCACCGTGACCACCGGCCGGATGGCGCTGGTCGACGTCCACGCCGCCGATGGCGTCGACGTCGCCGACGTGCTGCGCCTGGCGGGCGCGGTGGAGAACGCGTCAGAGCACCCGATCGCGCAGGCCATCGCGCGGGGCGCGCGGGACAAGTTGGGCGACTTGGGCGAGTTGGGCACTGTCGAGGACTTCACCAACCTGGAGGGCCTCGGTGTGCAGGGCGTCGTCGACGGTCACGCGGTGCTGGTCGGGCGGCAGTCGTTGCTGGACGACTGGAGCCAGCCGTTGCCGGACGACTTGCTCGCCGCCAAGCGTGCCGCCGAGGCCGAGGGCAGCACGGCGGTCGCCGTCGCATGGGACGGTCAGGCGCGCGGACTGCTGGTCGTCGCGGACACCGTGAAGGACACCTCGGCCGAGGCGATCCGGATGCTGCGCGGGCTCGGCCTGACGCCGGTGCTGCTGACCGGTGACAACGAGGCCGTCGCGCGGTCGGTGGCGGCGCAGGTCGGCATCGACGAGGTGATCGCCGAGGTGATGCCGAAGGACAAGGCCGACGTCGTCAGCCGGTTGCAGTCCGAGGGCAAGGTCGTCGCGATGGTCGGTGACGGCGTCAACGACGCGGCCGCGCTGGCGACGGCGGACCTCGGGCTCGCGATGGGCACCGGCACGGACGTCGCGATCGAGGCGGGCGACCTGACGCTCGTGCGCGGCGACCTGCGCGCGGCGGCGGACGCGATCCGGTTGTCGCGGCGGACGCTCGGCACCATCAAGGGCAACCTGTTCTGGGCGTTCGCCTACAACGTCGCCACGTTGCCGGTGGCGGCGGCCGGGCTGCTCAACCCGATGCTCGCCGGAGCGGTGATGGCGTTCTCCTCGGTGTTCGTCGTCTCGAACTCGCTCCGGCTGCGGCGGTTCCGCGCCGCCGTGCGGTAAGCGGCGACCGCGTTCCCGATGTTGATCAACTACCTGCGGCGTACGACCACGTCGCGTCCGGAAAGTCCGGTCTCGATGGTCGCAGCGCGCAGGTAGTTGATCAACATCCGCCGGAGCCGCCCGCACCTCGCGGAAAGCGGCCTTCACCACACCTCCGTCGTCGGGGAGTAGACGTCGACGGCCTCGGCGCGTACGTTGATCCCGACGACAACTCCATATCGGGCCGCACGAGCCGGAGCGGGAGAGCCCTCGCAATGCGAGGCGCCGAAGGAGCAAGCTCCCCGCCAAACTCTCAGGTACCCATACCGCTTCAGGCCAGGCCACTCTGAAAAGCAGGCGCTCGTCGCCTCACCCACGGTGCAAGCCGATCGCGTACGAAGCGTGGCCGGTGAAGCTCTCAGGTTCATGACAGAGGGGGAGTTCCGACCCGCCAACCGAGGAGCTCCCGATGTCCGTTTCGTCACCGCCATGTCATCCGGTACCGCCGCGCGCCTCGGAGGAGTCTCCGGCATGAGCACGCCGTCCCCCTTGCACGAGGTGCATGCCGCGCTTGGCGCGTCGTTCACCGACTTCGCTGGCTGGAACATGCCCGTCCGCTACAGCAGTGAGCTGGCCGAACACCGCGCGGTGCGGGAGGCGGCCGGCCTGTTCGACCTCTCGCACATGGGCGAGATCGAGATCACCGGACTCGAGGCCGCGCAGGTGCTGGAATACGCGCTGATCGGCAAGCTGTCCGCCGTCAAGGTGGGTCGCGCCCGCTACAGCATGCTCTGTGCCGAAGACGGCGGCGTGCTGGACGACCTGGTCACCTACCGCCTCGGCGAGGAGCGCTACCTCGTCGTCGCGAACGCCGCGAATGTGGGCGTCGTTGCCAGCGCCCTCATTGAACGCGCGGAGAAGTTCGACGCCGTCGTCACCGATCGCTCCACCGAGTACGCGCTGATCGCGGTGCAGGGCCCGAAGTCGGCGGACATCGTGCGCGCCGTCAGCGACGCCGACCTGGAGTCGTTGCGCTACTACGCCAGCATGCCCGCGACCGTCAACGGGATCGACCTGCTGCTGGCCCGCACCGGCTACACCGGGGAGGACGGGTTCGAGCTGTACTGCGCCCCCGAACAGTCGCAGCAGGTGTGGCGGACGCTGGCGGCCGCCGGTGAGCCGCACGGCCTGCTGCCCGCGGGGCTCGCCTGCCGCGACACGCTCCGGCTGGAGGCGGGGATGCCGCTCTACGGGCACGAGCTGTCCGCGCAGCTCACGCCGTTCGACGCCGGGTTCGACCGGCTGGTGAAGTTCGAGAAGGGCGGCGACTTCGTCGGTCGCGCCGCGCTCGCCGAGCGCGCGAAACAGCAGCCGAGCAGGGTGCTCGTCGGCCTGACCGGCACCGGACGTCGTGCGCCGCGCGCCGGTTACGCTGTCCTCGGCCCCGACGGCGCCACCGAGATCGGTGAGATCACCAGCGGCGCGCTGTCGCCAACGCTGGGTTACCCGATCGCGATGGCTTATGTTTCCGCCGAGTGCCGCGAGCCTGGCACGAGCCTGCACGTCGACGTGCGGGGCAAGGCACTGCCGGTCGAGGTGGTGGCCCTGCCCTTCTACCAGCGATCCTGACCCCTGCCGAAAGGACAATTGCGACCCATGGACATCCCAGAACACCTCAAGTACACCGAAGAGCACGAATGGCTGTCGCTGGACGGCGACGTCGCCACCGTCGGCGTGACCGATTTCGCGCAGGACTCGCTCGGCGACATCGTGTTCGTTGAGCTGCCGGACCAAGGCAGCGAGATCTCCGCTGGTGAGCCGTGCGGCGAGTTGGAGTCGACCAAGTCGGTCAGCGAGCTCTACGCCCCCGTCACCGGCGAGGTCGTCGCGGTGAACGAGGACATCAGGGACACGCCGGAGCTCGTCAACAGCGACCCGTACGGCGAAGGCTGGCTGTTCCGCGTGCGTGTCGGCGAGCTGCCGGAACTGCTCGACGCCGCTGATTACGCAGAGACCATTAAGGAGTGAGCTGGGTTGTCCACATTCGATGCCGAGTTGTCCACAGTCGATCCGGAGATCGCGGCGGCGGTCGACGCTGAGCTGCGTCGCCAGCAGTCCACCCTGGAGATGATCGCGTCGGAGAACTTCGCGCCGGTGGGTGTGTTGGAGGCGCAGGGTTCGGTGTTGACGAATAAGTATGCGGAGGGGTATCCGGGGAAGCGGTATTACGGCGGGTGTGAGCACGTCGACGTCGTG
>WHTY01000175.1 GCA_009377475.1 Actinophytocola sp. | reverse complement strand
TCGACGCCACCCACCGCGCGCCACCGGCCCTGGCCGCCTGACCCTGACCACCCCGCCCGCGAGGGCCCGACCGGAGACCACAGTGGACACGCCGGATGAGAGACCGGCCGATCCCGCGCGCCCACGAACCGGAATCTCCGACCGGAGACCAACTACATGCCCCAAAAATGATCACTCAAATCCACGCGGTGGATCTAGGCTCAGCGTGTGGCAAGCGGCCGATGACATCGAGATCTTCGAGTCCGGCTGGACGTTCGACCACTTCTATCCGATCTTCTCCGACTCGACCGGGCCATGTCTCGAAGGCTGGCTCACACTGACAGCGCTCGCGCAGGCCACGCGACGGCTGCGGTTGGGCAACCTCGTCACCGGCATCCACCACCGGCACCCCGCCGTGCTCGCGAACATGGCGTCCACATTGGACGTCATCTCGGACGGACGCCTTGAGCTCGGCATCGGGGCCGGGTGGAACGAGGAGGAGTCGGACGCCTACGGCATGGAACTGGGCACGCCGCGCGAGCGCAGCGACCGGTTCGAGGAGGCGTGCGAGGTGATCGTCGGGCTGCTCACGCAGGAGACGACGACCTACTACCAGCTGAAAGACGCGCGGAACGAACCGAAGGGCGTGCAACGGCCGCACCCGCCGATCTGCATCGGCGGCGCGCGCGAGAAGCGCACGCTGCGGACGGCGGCGCGGTTCGCGCAGCACTGGAACTTCGGCGGCGGCACGCCCGAGGAGTTCGCCCACAAGCGTGACGTTCTGCACCAGCACTGCGCCGACATCGGCCGCGACCCCAAGGAGATCACGCTCTCCAGCCACGTCTGGCTGCGCGACGGCGACGTCAACCTGGCGGCCGAGACGGCGGCCGCGCTGGGCGAACAGGGGCTCGACCTGGCGATCGTCTACCTCCCGCCGCCGCACACGCCGAGCGTGCTGGAACCGCTGGCCGAAGCGTTGGCGCCACTCACGTAGCGCCCAACGACGCCGCTTACCGGGTGAGCTCGGCCGGTTCGCCCAGCCGTGCCAGCTTCTGCGGGTTGCGCATGGCGTACATCCGGGTGACCTGCCCATCTTCCACGGCGAAGCTCACCAACGTCAGCTCGCCGTCGACCTCGATCCGGCCAGCGGGCGCGCCGTTGAGCCACAGGGTCGTCGTGTCGAACGGCCCGTGCCGCCGAATCGCGCCCGAGAACAGCTTCGCGATGCGCTCGGCGCCATGGACCGGAACCCGGACCGCGGTCGCCAGGCCACCGCCGTCGGCGACGAGGACCACGTCCGGCGCCATGATCTCCATCAGGTCCTGCAGCTGTCCGGTGCGCAGGGCGACCAGGAACCGCTCCACCACGGCTTCCTGCTCCGACCTGCTCACCGCCATCCTCGGCCGCCGCTCCGCCACGTGATCGCGCGCCCGCCGCGCGATCTGCCGGACGGTGGCGGCGGACTTCCCGATGGCCTCGGCGATCTCGCCGTACGGCATGTCGAAGACCTCGCGGAGCACGAACACCGCCCGTTCCGTCGGCCCGAGCGTTTCCAGCACGGTGAGCATCGCGATCGACACGCTCTCCGCGAGCTCGACGTCGTCGGCGACATCGGGGCTGGTCAGGAGCGGTTCCGGCAGCCACTCGCCGACGTACTCCTCGCGGCGGCGCGACACCGTCCGCAGGCGGTTGAGCGCCTGCCGCGTGACCACCCGAATGAGGTACGCGCGCGGGTCTCGCACCTGCGCGTGGTCGACGTCGGCCCACCGCAGCCATGCTTCCTGCAGGACGTCGTCCGCGTCGGCCGCCGACCCGAGCATCTCGTAGGCGACCGTGAACAGCAGGCTGCGGTGGGCAACGAACCGATCGTCGATCACGGCGTTGACGCTACGCCGGAATCCGCAGGACGTGCGGCCAGCGGGATTTCGCACGCGTCCGAGAAGCCCTCCGACTCGATCCCGAGGGCCGTGTTGCACCGTGTCGTGTAGTTGGCGAAGCCGATCACGGCGTTGAGCTCGACCAGCGCCGCCGCGCCCAGGCGCTTGAGCAGCCGGTCCGACAACTCGTCGGTGACGGTCGGCGGCGTGGTCGTCATCGCCTCGGCGTACTCAAGGACGTCCCGCTCCAACGGCGTGAACACGTCCGCCTCCCGCCAGCGCGGCACCTGGCTCGCCTTGGCCAGGTCAAGGTTGTTGTTCTGTGCCTGGAAGTAGTTGAAGTCGAGGCACCAGCTGCAGCCGACCTGCGAGGCGACCGCCATATGCGCGAACGACTTCAGGCTCTCGTCCGTCTGGTCCCACTTCTGCACCCTTCTGCCGAGAGATGCGCCCGCTTTGAAGACGTCCGGGTTGTTCCAGGCCACCCCGAGCGACTCGGGCACCTTGCCGAGCATCTTCCGGCTGAACCGCTTGATCACGCTCGCGGTGAACCCGGTGAGCTCGGCCTTCGGAACACGTGGCGCCATGATGTCCTCCCTGTACGTATGGCTGTTTGCCATGAAGACACCGGCGGGCGCGAAGATGTGACAGGGCGCGGCTATAGCCAGTCGGATCGCCGGAGTTCGTACTCGACTTCGCCGTGCTCGACGCCTGGCAGCGGTTCGTCGTAGTGCTCGTGGAAGGTGCGCGCGAAGCGCATGCCCAACGTCTCCATCGTCGCCCGCGAGGGACGGTTCACGGCCATGGTCTGCGCGATGATCCGGGTGAGGCCGAGGTCGTCGAAGCCGTGCCGGATGAGCTCCCGCGCGCCCTCGCTCGCGTAGCCCTGCCGCCACCAGCGGCGCAGCAGCCGGTATCCGAGGTCCGCCTCGTCGGGCGCGAAGGTCTGGCTCGGGCCGTGGAGCGGCTGCAACATCCACAGGCCCACGAACTCACGCTGCTGCGCGCGAGTGAACCCGATCCACATGCCAAGCCCGTCCACAAGGGACGCGCACTTCATCCGTTCGGCATGCTTGGCCACGACCTCGTCTCGGGTGCGCGCCCGCGGATGGAGGTAGCGCAACACCAGCGCGTCAGCGTCAAGCTCCACTTCGAGTTCGATGTGCTCATCGGAGAGCGGCACGAGTTCGAGTCGGTCGGTGCGCAGCGGTGTCTGGGGCACGGGCGTCCTGACGGTCGGGCTGGGCGGGACGTCCGCACGCTAGTCGTCGCGGTGAAGCCGTGTCCGCTGATTTTCTGGGCGGTAACACTCGCGACCCTGCCGATACGCCCACGAGAAACCTACATATCGGACGCGAATGTGGGCATATCAGCAGGGTCGCCGAAAAGACGATCACAATGCGTCCGCGTCGAAGTTGAGATCGAAGGCGGCCGACCAGCCCGCGATGTCACGCATGGCGGGTGCATCGTAGGTGTCCGGGCGGATGTCGAACTCGCGTCCGATCCAGTCGATGAGGTCGGTGCCGTACGGGATCGTGTCGTCGAACTGCCAGACGCTGAGCACCGGGCTCGGCTCGATGCCATCAGCAACAACGCAGCGGTGCGCGTACAGCGGAAGCAACGGCGGCAACGTCTCGATCACGGACCACGCCTGTTCAACAGCGGTGTCGATGCAGGAAGGCCGGTCGCCGAAGCTGGGCTGCCAGTAGTCACGATGTACGACACCGAAAGCGAGCGTTCTGCGCAACCATTGTCGGCTGCCTGCGACGACCCCGGCCGGATCCGCGGGCCAGTTCCACCACCGCTCACCGACAGGCAACCCGCTGCGCAGAAACAACTCGAACTGCCGGGGTAACGGCGCGCCGACGGCCGCGACGACTCGCTCGATCTCGTCATCGTCCAGACCGGGTTCGACGGTGCCAAGCCGCCACCACAACCGCTGGACGACGTGGGCGAGGACATCGTCGCTCAGGCTCACGTCGCACATTCCACCACGCCTGGCGGAGCCCCTGCCGCCTAATTAACGCAGTTGTACGGCGCTCGCCGGCGATAAGACCTTGCGGCCCCAGCGAGTCTCAGTACGCTCGCCGCTCATGACTGAAATCGACGAGCACGGTCGGCCCGAACCGCCGCTGGCGCGTGACGAAATGGCCACGCTCCTTGGGTTCCTCGACTACCAACGCGCGACGCTGGCTTGGAAGTGCGGCGGGCTTGATCACGCTGGGCTCACGGCGACGGTCGGCCCTCGTCGAGGAGCACTGGTTCTCGCGCAGGCTGCACGGCCACGAGATGCGGGCGCCGTGGAACGGCGTTGACTGGAAAGCGGATCCGGCTTGGGAGTGGCACTCGGCGTCCGACGACACACCCGCGCAGCTCTTGTCACGGTGGCAGGACACGGTCGACAGGTCTCGCGCTCTCGTCACAGAGGCGCTGGCCGACGACGACATGGGCCAGCTCGCCAAGCACCCGTGGCCCGACGGAAGCGCGCCGAGCCTGCGATGGATCGTGTGCCACATGATCGAGGAATACGCACGCCACAACGGCCACGCCGACCTCATCCGGGAATCCGTGGACGGGCAGGTAGGCGAGTAGCTTCAATGGCCAGCATTGCCACCAGTGGCTGGTAACCTGGGCGCATGGTCAGCGATGGGGGCTCGGCCGGGGCGATGATCGGCCACGACATGCGGATCACCACGGCCGAGAACTATCGGCGGTTCGCCGTGGAGGTGGCTGGGCGTTCGCCTGCATACGGCGCGTTGGCGGCAGCGGTCGCCGCAGGCGACGACGTGGCCCTGACCTGCGGTCGGAGACGGTCCCGGCGTGCCTCGCTTGACCGTGGTTGACCAGGGCATGTTGTTGGCATGTTGCTGCGGCAATGCACCACACTGCCAGCAACAGGCAGGGTCATGGTGTCCTCGTGCTTCTCGGCCTTCCCCGCGTCGGAGGGGTGCGCGTGGTGTGCGGCTGTCGTCGTCGTTGTCGTCAGAACTGTCGTCAATCTGTCAAGATTGACAAGATGCACCGGCGTTCGGGGTGAGCTACCAGATTCGCTACTCATTGTGGTCCGCCGTGTAGCGCATGCGCGTAAGCATCAACCCACCGGAATCGTCAGCCGTCCGGTCAGGTTGTCTCGCTGTACGTGGATGGTCCAGCATCCGGAAACAGGGAAGACGAACCCGGTACCCACTCTTGTCCTGGATAACGAAAGGTCGAGTCAGTGTGCGGTTCTGGCCCCCACTCCGGGCGGATACGGCGTCCGCCCGGGCCAGCGGCGTAGAACTGGACGTCGCCGTGTCCGGTCACCCGCCAGACGATCTTCACATCGGTATCCACCGGCACGGTGTCACCGCCAGGCTGATCGTTGAAGGACAGCAGCGCTACTACCGAGCCACGATCCGCCTCACCGCGTACGCCCTCGTTCGCATGTGCTGGACGAGGCAGCGGTCGGTCACAACGGGCCAATGGCGCCAGTTTGACCGGCCAAACCCGGCTTGACTACGGGTGGCTTGTCGGTGGAACCGTCTCTGGCCCGGATGCGGGCTCTGGGCTTGGCGTGCAGGACACCGCGAATATGAGGAGCAGCCCCGCCACAGTGGCTGAGAGTCTCCGAGCCATACAACAGTCTCTCGCGCGCCACCACCGCAGTTGAAACGTATGGAGAAAACGTTACGAGGACGTCGCCCGACTGGCTCCGGGTCACGCTCGTCGGCATCCCGACCACTTCTGCCCCGTCCCCTTCGTCCTTGCCTTCTCGTAGCGCCGTGGCGGTGGTGTCAAGGGTGCGCGTCAGCGCATCGCGTAGCGACGCCGTAGGCGCCCTCGATGCCGCCGTCGCGGCGTTCGACCATCCGGGGTCGAACGGTCGTGGCGTGCCGTTTCCGCTGAGCGGGGCGGCCGCCGGCGCCGGGCGTCAGCAGGAGGCGGCCGGCGGCCCGCCTGCGGCGCGCGGAACGCGCCGCCCTTGATCCATTAAGCCGAAGTTGCGTCGGCTGTGACAGGCGAATCCCCGGCTGGGCTGGGGATTCGCTGGTTTTCTGTTGTGTTGTTCTGGCTACGTGCAGGTGGGCGGGATGGGCGCGCCGATGAGGTCGAACGCCAGACG
>WHTY01000073.1 GCA_009377475.1 Actinophytocola sp. | reverse complement strand
GAAACTTAATCACCTTGACCGGCTGGAGGCCGAGAGCATCGACATCTTCCGAGAGGCCGTTGCCGAGAGTGAGCGCCCCGCGCTGCTTTACTCCATCGGCAAGGACAGCTCGGTGTTGGTGCACCTCGCCCGGAAGGCCTTTTACCCGAGCACGCCGCCCTTCCCGCTGGTGCACGTCGACACCACGTGGAAGTTTCGCGAGATGATCCAGTTTCGCGACAGCACGGCGGCCGAGCTCGGTATGGAACTGATCGTGCACAAGAACCCGGACTGCATCGCACAGGGGATCAACCCCTTCGACCACGGTTCGGCAGTGCACACCGACATGTGGAAGACGCAGGGGCTGCGGCAGGTGCTCGACAAGCACCGGTTCGACGCCGTGTTCGGTGGCGCCCGCCGCGACGAGGAGGCCTCGCGCGCGAAGGAACGGGTGTTCTCGTTCCGCTCCGCCCAGCACCGGTGGGACCCCAAGAACCAGCGACCCGAGCTGTGGCGGCTGTACAACACCCGCACCGCGCCGGGCGAGAGTGTCCGCGTGTTCCCGCTCTCGAACTGGACGGAGCTGGACATCTGGCACTACATCCACCGCGAGAACATTCCGATCGTTCCGCTGTACTACGCCAAGGAGCGCCCCGTCGTCGACCGGGACGGCACGCTGACCATGGTCGACGACGATCGGATGCCGCTCGAGGACGGCGAGGTGCCTGAGATGAAGATGGTGCGGTTCCGTACGCTGGGGTGCTACCCGCTAACCGGAGCCGTCGAGAGCACGGCGACGACGCTGCCGGAGATCGTCTCCGAGATGCGCGCGGCGACGACGTCCGAGCGCCAGGGCAGGGTCATCGACCGCGACCAGTCCGGATCCATGGAGCGCAAGAAGCAGGAGGGGTACTTCTGATGGTCCAGCCTGATGTGCAGGTCGACCTCGAGGCCGAGATCGCCGAGCAGGAGCGCGTCGGTCTGCTGCGCTTCATCACGTGCGGCAGCGTCGATGACGGCAAGTCCACCCTGATCGGGCGGCTGCTGTACGAGTCGAAGCTGCTCTACACCGACCAGCTCGAGACCCTCGAGGTCGACTCGAAGAAGGTCGGCACGCGCGGTGGAGAGCTCGACTTCGCGCTGCTCGTCGACGGTCTCGCCGCCGAGCGCGAGCAGGGCATCACCATCGACGTCGCGTACCGGTTCTTCGCAACCGACCGGCGTCGGTTCATCGTCGCCGACACGCCGGGTCACGTGCAGTACACCCGCAACATGGTCACCGGCGCGTCGATGTCGGAGGCCGCGGTGATCCTGTGCGACGCGCGGCAGGGTGTGCTGACGCAGACGCGCAGGCACGCGCACCTGGTGTCGTTGCTCGGCATCAAGCACGTCGCCCTCGCGATCAACAAGCTCGACCTCGTCGACTACTCGCAGGAGGTCTTCGACCAGATCAGCGAGGAGTTCCGGGCGTTCGCGACCGAGATCGGCATCCACGAGGTCGCCTGCGTGCCGTTGTCTGCCGTGAACGGCGACAACATCGTCAGCAGCAGTGAGAACACGCGGTGGTACAACGGCCCTTCGCTGCTCGGCTGGCTGGAAAATGTCGAGCTGACCAGGGACGAGGAAGACCTCTCCGGTCCCGCAAGGCTGCTGGTGCAGTGGGTCAACCGGCCCAACTCCGAGTTCCGTGGCTTCTCCGGCCGCGTCCTCAGCGGCGTGCTGCGCAAGGGCGACCGGGTGCGTGCCGTGCCAGGCGAGGCGGAGTCAACGGTCGAGCGCATCGTCACCATGGACGGCGACCTCGACGAGGCCATCGTGGGGTCGTCGGTCACCGTGGTGCTCTCCGACGAGATCGACGTCAGCCGTGGCACCGTGCTCGCGGCGGCGGACGAGCCCGCCGACGTCGCCAACGCCTTCCAGGCGCACATCGTCGGCATGGACTCCAGCGACCTGGTGCCCGGACGGCACTACCTCGCCAAGATCGGCGCGCGGACCGTCGGCTTCACCGCCGACCACCCGAAGTACCGCATCGACGTCGACACGCTGGCGCACCTGCCAGCGAAGGCGATCGGGCTGAACGAGATCGCGGTCGCGAACGTGCACTTCGACGTCCCGGTGGCGTACGAGGAGTTCAAGCGCAGCCGCGACCTTGGCTCGTTCATCGTGCTCGACCGGCTGTCCAACGCGACCCTCGGCGCCGGGATGATCGACTTCGCGCTGCGCCGCTCGGCCAACGTGACCTGGCAGCAGCTCACCGTCGACAAGCACGCGCGGGCGTCGCAGAAGGGCCACCAGCCTGCCGTCGTCTGGTTCACCGGGCTGTCCGGCGCTGGCAAGTCCACCGTCGCCGACCTGGTCGAGAAGCAACTGCACGCGCAGGGCAAGCACACCTTCGTGCTCGACGGCGACAACGTGCGGCACGGCCTGAGCAAGGACCTCGGCTTCACCGACACCGACCGCGTGGAGAACATCCGCCGGATCGCCGAGGTGTCGTCGCTGATGGTCGACGCTGGGCTGATCGTGCTGGTCTCGTTCATCTCGCCGTTCCAGGCGGAGCGCGACCAGGCGCGTGAGCTGGTCGCCGAGGGCGAGTTCTGCGAGGTCTTCGTCGACACGCCGCTCGACGTCGCGGAGCGCCGTGACCCGAAGGGGCTGTACGCCAAGGCCCGCAGGGGTGACCTGGCGAACTTCACCGGTGTCGACTCGGAGTACGAGCGGCCGGAGAACGCCGAGGTGCACATCGACACCACCCAGCAGGACCCGGAGCAGGCCGCGTCCGCCGTGGTGGCGAAGCTGCGCGACATGGGTGTGATCTGAGCGGTTTGCGTCGCTACGAAGGGCTTCTTACTTGCGTCAGATGCAAGTAAGAAGCCCTTCGTGGCACCCGCTACTGCACTGCTGAGCCGTGCTGCGCCATGCGCTCCCGCTGCGGGACGACGGTGTACTTCGGGTCGCGGCTGGAGGCAACGCCTGCGGTGTACACGCCGAACCGGGTGCACACGCCCGCCGCGAGGTAGGCGGCGCCCGCCGCCACCGAGGCGACCCGGCTGCGCGTGCTCAGCAGCGACAGCCCGGCACCGACCGCCGTCAGCGCCTTGCCTGCCTTGAGTAGCGTCCCCGCGCGCCCGTGGCGGTAGGTCTCCGAGACGACGCCGAGGTTGTGCTCCAACCGGTGTTCCGCCACCACCTCGGCGGCAGCGCCCGCGAGCCCGAGGTTCCGTGCCGGGGCGACCTCCCGCGTCGGCACCAGCAGCAGCGCCGCACCCGCGCCGCTGGTGGCCGCACTGCCCGCGAACAGCACCGGCAGCTCACGACGTCCCTCATGCCAGGCGGGCGTCGCGGTGTCGGCGAGCAACACCGCCGTGTAGGTGCACATCGCGGGCCCGAGCAGCCCGGCGGCGTTGCCCGCGAGCGTGCCGATCGGCCGCAGCTTGCCGGTGAGCAGCGAGACAGTCGAGACCGTGGCGAGCCCGGAGAACGGCGCGAGAATCCACGAGCCGACCGACAACGGCGACGTCGGCTTGAACACCCGCAGCATGTAGAGGAACCGCTCCGGCCTGCCGAGGTCGTGGATCAGCGCGGCGACGCTCGCCAGCGAGCCACCGGCCGCGACCAGCGTGCCTGCTCGCGCCAGCCGGGGCAGGTCGGACACCCGCGCCATCGCGGCCATCGACGCCGACGCGCCCGCAGCACCGCCGAGGAACAGGTAAAGCGGCACGTCCGGCTGCTCCCACGCGGGTTCCTTGACGATCGGCCTGCCGTAGTAGGAGCGGAACTCGGCGGGCTCCACCATGGCGCGCTCCCGCCGCGACGGCTGCGCGCGGCCGGTGCCTTGCGCGCTGCGCTGTTGGTCGCGGTCTGGTCCCCGCGCGCGGCTCATCGCCTGGCTCCCACGAACGACGCGACCACGGCGGCGGCGACGCCCAGCGCCGCCGCGCCCGCGCGCCGCCACATGCCGGGCAGATCCCGCGTGGTGACCACCGGATCGGGTGGCAGGCCGTACACCTCGGGTTCATCCAACAGGAGGAAGAACGCGCCGGTCCCGCCGACGCCATCGTCCGGGTTCTCGCCGTACAGCCGCGCCTCGGTGACGCCGTCGGCGTGCAGTTCCTGTTTGCGCTCCGCCGCGCGCAGCCGGAGGACGTCGAGCTCGCCGTACTGGATGGATTCCGTCGGGCACGCCTTCGCGCACGCCGGTTCGAGGCCGTCCCCGATGCGGTCGTAGCACAGCGTGCACTTGAACGCCCTGCCGTCGTCCTCGCGCTTCTCGATCACGCCGTACGGGCACGCGGGCACGCAGTAGCCGCAGCCGTTGCAGATGTCCGGCTGCACGACGACGGTGTCGAACTCGGTGCGGAACAGCGCACCGGTCGGGCAGACATCGAGGCACGCGGCGTGGGTGCAGTGCTTGCAGACGTCCGACGACATCAGCCACCGGACGCCGGTCTCGTCCTGCTGGTCCGGCGCGCCGATCGTGGGCATCCCCAGGTTGTCCACACGAGACGCGGGCACCTGTTGCTCGATGAACGCGACGTGTCGCCAACTGTTGGACCCGAGATCGCCGGTGTTGTCATAGGACAGTCCAAGCAGGTCCATTTCGCCGTCGCCGCTGGAACCGGATGCGGGGACGAGGTTCCACTCCTTGCACGCGACCTCGCACGCCTTGCACCCGATACACACCGACGTGTCGGTGAAGAACCCCATGCGGGGCTGCGTGTCGGCGTACCCGGACTCGCTCACGCGTCACTCCCTTCGATTCCCGCACGTCGCTGGTACTCGCGCACCAGTTCGGGCAATGCGTCGCCGCGTGGTCGCCTGCCCGGCCGGATGTCGCACGTCGCCGCCTTGGCTTCCTGGATGTGCACGTTCGGGTCGAGCACGACCGAAAGCAGGTCGTTCGCCGAGTCACCTGTGGACAGTCCATTCGAGCCCCAGTGGTACGGCAGCCCGACCTGGTGGATCGTCTTGCCGCGTACCCGCAGCGGCTTCATCCGCTCGGTGACGAGCACGCGCGCCTCGATCGCGGCGCGCGCGGAGATGATCGTCGCCCAGCCGCCGTGCTCCAGCCCGGTTTCCGCTGCGAGCTGCGGGGACACCTCGCAGAAGAACTCCGGTTGCAGCTCGGACAGGTACGGCAGCCCCCGGCTCATGCCGCCCGCCGTGTGGTGCTCGGTGAGCCGGTACGTGGTGAACGCGTACGGATAGACGTCGCTGCCAACCGGGTTGTAGCGGTTGTACTGACCGCCGAACGTCTGTCGCGCCGGGTTCGCCTGCTGGCCGTAGAGCGGATTGTCTACAGGAGACTCGTGCGGCTCGTAGTGTGTCGGGAGTGGACCGTCGGTGAGCCCGGCGGGCGCGAACAGCCAGCCCTTGCCGTCGGTCTGCATGATGAACGGGTCGGTCCCCGCCAATGCGTCCTGCGCGGTCGCGTCCTCCGGCGGGGTGTAGTCCGGCGGCTTGGTCGCCTCGAAGTCCGGCACGTCGGGGCTGGTCCATTTGCCCTTTTCGGCGTCCCACCAGACGTAGCGTTTGCGTTCGCTCCACGGCTTGCCGTCCGGGTCGGCGGACGCGCGGTTGTAGAGGATGCGCCGGTTCTCCGGCCATGCCCACGCCCACTTCGACGCCACCCAGTCCTGTTTGTACCCGGGAACGCGGTCGGCGGCGTGGTTCTGGCCGTCGGCGTAGACGCCGCAGTAGATCCAGCAGCCACTCGACGTCGAGCCGTCGTCGGTCAGCTTGGTGTACGACGGCAGCGGGCCGTCCGGGCCGGAGCCGTTGATCTCGGCGAGCACCGACTCGGCGTCCGGCTCGTCTGTCGGGCCGTGCGTCGGATACGACCAGGTCAGCTCCTGCAACGGCACGTCCCGTGGATCCGTGGAGTCACGCAGCTTGTCCCGGATGATGCGGCCGAGGTGGTAGTAGAACCACAGGTCGCTGCGGGCGTCGCCGGGTGGCTCGACGGCCTTGTGGTGCCACTGCAACAGCCGTTGCGTGTTGGTGAAGCTGCCGTCTTTCTCCACATGCGACGCGGCTGGCAGGAAGAACACCTCGGTGCCGATCTCGGTGCTGGACAGTTCACCGGTCGCGATCTCGGGACCGTCTTGCCAGAACGTGGCGCTCTCGATCAGTTGCATGTCGCGCACGACGAGCCAGTCCAAATTGGCCATGCCGAGCCGTTGCAGTTTGCCGTTGGCCGAGCCAACGGCGGGGTTCTCCCCGACGAGGAAATAGCCCTTGCACGTTCCGGACAGTTGGTTGTAGACGGTCTGATATGTACCGTGATCGCCGGTCAGCAGAGGCAGGTGGCTGAACCGGTAGTCGTTCTCGGCGGTGGCGTGCTCGCCCCACCACGCCTTGAGCAGGCTGACCACATAGGACCGCATGTTGCCCCAGAAGCCGGTCGCGCCCGCGTCGAGTCCCACGAACATGTCCAGGTCGAGATGCTGGTGCGCGTGCGGCATCGGGATGTAGCCCGGCAGGACGTTGAACAACGTCGGGATGTCGGTCGACCCCTGGATGCTGGCGTGCCCGCGCAGCGCGAGGATGCCGCCGCCGGGCCTGCCGATGTTGCCGAGCAGTAGCTGCAGAATCGACGCCGCCCTGATGTACTGCACGCCGACGGTGTGGTGTGTCCAGCCGACCGAGTACACCCACGCCGTCGTCCTGCGCCTGCCGGAGTTTGCCGTGATGGCCTCGGCGACGTCGAGGAACTGGCGCGTCGACACGCCGCAGATGTCCGCGACGACCTCGGGCGTGTAGCGCGCGTAGTGCCGCTTGAGCACCTGGAACACGCAGCGTGGGTGCTCCAGCGTCTCGTCGATGGTCGGTTTGGCGTGCACGGTGGCGCCGCCGCTGCCGTAGGACTCCGAGCGCGCACTGCCCTGGTGGTGTTCGCCGGCGTGTTCCATTTCGGGGCGCGCCCACTTCTCGCGCTTGCCCGCGGCGGGTGCCGGTGCGGCGCCCTCGTACGCCCACGTCGTGACGTCGTACTGCCCCTTCTCCGGGTCGAAGCCCGAGAACAGGCCGTCGAGGTCCTCGGTGTCGGCGTAGTCCTCGCGCAGGATCGCGCCCGCGTTGGTGTAGGCGACGATGTAGTCGCGGAACTCCTTACCGTTGGCCAGGACGTAGTTGATCAGCCCGCCGAGGAACGCGATGTCACTGCCCGCGCGCAGCGCGACGTGCTCGTGCGCGAGGGCGCTCGTCCGGGTGAAGCGCGGATCGACGTGGATGATCTTCGCGCCCCGGTTCTTCGCCGCCATCACCCACTGGAAGCCGACCGGATGGCACTCGGCCATGTTCGACCCCTGGATGACGATGCAGTCGGAGTTCGCGAGGTCTTGCTGGAACGTCGTAGCGCCGCCACGACCGAAGGAGGTCCCCAGACCGGGAACCGTGGCGGAGTGTCATATGCGCGCCTGATTCTCGACCTGTAACGCGCCGAGCGCCGTGTACAGCTTCTTCATCAGGTAGTTTTCTTCGTTGTCCAGCGTTGCGCCACCGAGGCTGGCGATGCCCTCGGTGCGGTTCAGCCGGACGCCGTTCTCGTCGGTGTTCTCCCAGGTCTCCCGGCGGGTCTTGATGACGCGCTCGGCGATCATGTCCATGGCGTCGTCCAGTGAGAGCGTCTCCCACTCGGTGCCGTACGGCCGCCGGTACAGCACGCGGTCGACGCGGCTCGGGTTGGTGACCAGCTGCTTGCTCGCCGCGCCCTTCGGGCACAGCCTGCCGCGCGAGATCGGCGAGTCCGGGTCGCCCTCGATCTGGCTGACCGCGCCGTCCTTGACGTAGACGCGCTGACCGCAGCCGACCGCGCAGTACGGGCAGATCGACTGCACCATGCTGTCGGCGTCCTCGGTGCGCGCGTGCCACTGTGCGGAGCGCGCGGACTGGGCGGCAGCGCCGAGGCCGAGCCGATCCGCCCCGGTGAGCTGCCGGTAGACCGGCCAGCCTTCGATCCATTGCCGAACGCCCACGCCGACCTCCCAGGATTGGCTGCGGTTCCTCTTCCACGGTAGGAGGATCGCGGGCTTCCCGCACGCCGTTCACGGCGCGGTCGCTTGGACTGCGCGCGTGTCGCGTCGGCGTCGCGCTGTGGGGCCGCGTGCTCCGGGCTCGCCTCAGCCCGCGGCGCGATGCACCCTGGTGCCGTCCGACCGCAACCGGGTGACGCCGTCCGCGTCCAGCAGCTCCAACAGCGGGACGGCGACCCGCCGCGTCGTCGCCAGCGCCTGGCGCGCCTGGCTGACGGTGAACGGCTGCGGCATGTCGGCCAGCGCCCGCGCGGCGTCGGCTACCGCTTCCGGGCCGAGGACGACGCCGTCGGCGATGCGGCTCAACCGGCCTGCGCGCACGGCCGCCGCCAGCTCCCGGTGCCCGAGGCCGAGGGCGCGCAGCTCGTCCGCATCCGGCGCGCGGAACCGGGTTTCGGCCAGTTTGGACTCCAGCGTCCGCACGGCCCGGTCGACGTGCTGCGGCAGTTCGGTGCCTGCCGTGCGGTCCCGCACGACGCCGTCCGCCTGCGTCAGCTCGGCGGCGGTGAGGACAGGGTCGAGCAGGCTGGCGTCGGGCAGCCGCAGCTCGCGGCGCAGTTCGGCGGCGGGCATCCCGGCCGCCAAGGGGTTGACCGCTCGCCACGCACGGACTCGTTCGCGGGCCTGTTTCGGCAGCTCCGCCCAGCGGTCGGGGTCCGCTCGCCAGCCATCGACATTCTCACGGCCGTCAGTGCCAGCATTGCCACCGACCTCGACGCCAGGGTTGCCACCGACGGCGACCCCACCGCCAGCACCGACCGCGACTCCGACGTCCGGTAGCCCGCGCATCCGCAGTTGCTCGGCGCGCACGAACTCGTGCCGCCGCAGGTAGCGCCCGGCCAGCTCCGCTGGGTCGCTACTGCGCAGCTCGGCCGCTCTGCGCTGCGCTGACCCGCGGCGCCCCAGCGCGGGCGGATCGACGTCGAGGACGTCCACCCCGGCGTGGATCCGGTGTTCCCCTGGGTCGCGTAGCAGGCAGACGTCGCCGGTGCGCAGCGGCAGCGGGCGGTCCAGCGTCAGCCGCGCGGTGTCCGCCCCGAGGGCGCGCACCCGCGTGGGTACCGCCGCCGATCCGGCGTGCAGCATCAGGTGCCGCGAGCCGCCCTCGCCGTGGGCGAACGCGCCCTGGCCGTCGCTCGCTGCGCCGCCGTTCGCGTCGCCCCGGACGTCCACGTCCCGCCGCAGCCGGACGTCCAGCACCGACGTCGTCAGCCAGGCGTCCGGACGCAACAGCGCGTCGCCTCGCCGGATCGTCCCCGGCTCCACGCCCCGCAGGTTGAGCGCCACCCGGGCCACCGCTCCCACGCGTGTGACGTCGTGCCCGAGCGACTGCATCGACCGCACTCGCACGCGCTCGCCGCTCGTGAGCGCCAGCCTGTCCCCGGTGCGCAGCGTGCCCGCCGCGAGCGTGCCGGTGACGACCGTGCCCGCGCCGCGCATGGTGAACGCCCGATCCACCCACAGCCGGACGTCGGCGTCGGTGTCCGGCGGCGGCAGCGAGCGGGCCAACGTCGTCAGCGCCGTCCGCAGCTCGGGCAGGCCGTCGCCGGTCGTGCCGGACACCGCCACCCATGGCACGTCGCCGAGGCTCGACCGTGCGATCCGCGCCCGCGCCTGTTGCGCCGCGTTGTCCGGGGCGGCGCGATCGGCCTTGGTGACCGCCAACAATCCGTGCCGCACGCCCAGCGCGTGCAACGCCGACAGGTGTTCCTCGGACTGCGGCATCCACCCCTCGTCCGCCGCGACGACGAACAGCGCGGCGGGCACCGGGCCGACCCCGGCGAGCATGTTCGGCACGAACCGCTCGTGCCCTGGGACGTCGACGAACGCGAGCGTGTCGCCGTCCAGCTCGGTCCAGGCGAAGCCGAGGTCGATGGTGAGCCCACGCCTGCGTTCCTCGTCCCAGCGATCCGGCTCCATCCCGGTCAGCCGCCGCAGCAACGTCGACTTGCCGTGGTCGACGTGCCCCGCCGTCGCGATCACCCGCATCGGCGCACCGCTTCCAGCAGCCGGTCGTCCGTCTCGGCGTCGATGGTGCGCAGGTCAAGCAGGCACCGGCCGCGCTCGACCCGGCCGACCACCGGCGGGTCGCCCGCGCGCAACGCCGCCGCGTACGACTCCGGCAGGCTTACGGCGGCGCTGGGCAGCGTCACGCCTGGCGCGCCCCCGCCGCCGACCATCGCCTCCGACGTCACGGCGTGCGCGTCGACGTCGTGCTCGCGCAACCGGGCGGCGAGGCGTTCGGCGCGGGCGGTGAGCGTGGCGGGGTCGGCGTTCAGGGCGCGGGTGACCGGCGGTTCGGGCCCGCGCAGCGTGGCCTCCAGCGCGGCGAGGGTGAGCTTGTCCACGCGCAACGCGCGGGCGGACGGGTGCCTGCGTAGCCGCGCGACCAGCGCGTCGTTGCCGAGCAGCAGCCCGGCCTGGGGCCCGCCGAGCAGCTTGTCGCCGCTTGCCGTGACGACGTCTGCGCCGTCGCGCAGCACGCTGGCGGCGTCCGGTTCGTCCGGGAGCGCGGGGTGTGGGGTGAGCAGCCCCGACCCGATGTCGACGACCAGCGGCACGCCGAGCCCGGTCAGCTCCCGCACTGACGGGGTCGCGGTGAAGCCGGTGACCAGGTAGTTCGACGGATGGATCTTGAGCACGAACCCGGTGTCCGGGCCGATCGCGTCGGCGTAGTCGCGCGCCGTGGTGCGGTTCGTCGTGCCGACCTCCCGCAGCCGCGCGCCGGTCGATGCCAATAGGTCGGGAATGCGGAAGCCGTCGCCGATCTCGATCAGCTCACCCCGGCTGATCACGATCTCCTTGCTCGGCGCGAGCGCGAGCGCGCACAGCAGCAGCGCGGCGGCGTTGTTGTTGACGACGTGTACGGCTTCGGCGTCCGGCACGGCTGCTGCGAGCGCTGCCAGTGCGCCCCGGCCTCGGCGTGCCCGGCTGCCGGTGGCGAGGTCGAACTCGACGTCGGTGGTGCCGCTGGCGGCCTGGACGGCGTCCAACGCGGCAGTCGACAACGGGGCGCGGCCGAGGTTGGTGTGGACGAGCACGCCGGTCGCGTTGAACACCGGACGGCACTGGCTCGCCGTGGCGGGTAGCGCGTCGAGGGCGGCGTCGACGACGTCGTCCGGGCTGATCTCGCCCGCGCGGGCACGCTGCTGTGCCGTGGCGATCGAGGCCTTGACGACGTCCCTGCCCAGGACGTCTTGCGCCTTCGCGAGCTGCGGCAGGGCGAGCAGCGTGTCGGTGCCGGGGATGCGGCGGCGCGGGTCGGGGTCGGTCATCGCGGGACTCCCAGCGCATGGCGGAGGCGGACGGGAATCGAACCCGCCAATGACAGGACCTGCCATTCAACGGTGTTGAAGACCGCGCCAGCCACCAGGCTGGATACGCCTCCTCGCGCCATGTCCTCATGATCGCAGGGTTTGACATGGGACGCGACGCCCCGGGGTGCTCCGCCAAACGAGTGAAGATCAAGCTTTCGTCGCACCCGGACCGTGACCAACGCGAATCTCGTTCGTTCCACCGTTCGGCCCAGACAGCCGGACACGGTCGGGGAGTAGCGACGGGAACGCTGTCTTCGGGGTTGAGGAGAGACAACGTCCCCTGGGGACGTGCCCGCGCCCGGGGCGTCGAGTGACTCGGCGCCCCGAGCGCACCCCGTCGGGTGAACGACGCCCCGGTGTTTCCCGCCGCCCGCGTTGGGCCGGTTCCGCTACGTTCGACGCATGGGTGACAACTCTGTGCAGTCAAACCGGTTCTCTCGCAGGCGTGCGCTCGGCGCTGGCGCGCTCGCCGCCACGGCGGGCCTCGTCGGGACGCCCGCTGCGGCGGCCCCACCAGGGGCGATGCACCCTGCGCACGCGTGGCGACGTCTTGTCGAGGGCAACGAGCGGTTCGTCGAGGCGCGGCAGCAGCACCCGCATCAGGATCCGCCGTGGCGGGAGACGCTGGTCAACGGCCAGGAGCCGTTCGCGTGCGTGCTCGGCTGCGCCGACTCGCGCGTGCCGCCCGAGCTGGTCTTCGACCAGGGCCTCGGCGACCTGTTCACGGTGCGCACCGCGGGCGAGGTGCTGGACGAGTCGATCATCGGCAGCATCGAGTACGCCGTCGCGCACCTGCACGTGCCGCTCGTCGTCGTCCTCGGTCACGAGAGCTGCGGCGCGGTCACCGCCGCCGTGGACCTCGTGCGCAGCGGCCACGGCGGCACCGGCTCGATCAGCACGCTGGTGCGCGGCATCGAGGCCAGCGTGCTCGCCACGCCGCCCGACGACGACCCCGACGCGTTCCTCGCCGCGTGCATCGTGCGCCAGGCGCGCCGTGTCGTCACCCAACTGCGCGAACGCTCCGCGCTGATCCGGGACGCCGTCGACTCCCATCGCCTCGGCCTCGTGCCCGCCGTGTACGACCTGGACGAGTACCGCGTGACCCGGCACTGAGCGGATCGTGACCCGGCACTGAGCGGCCTTCGCAACACGCCCGCTTCACCCAACCCGTGGTAGACAGTGCGGTTGTGCGCAGAGACGTCGACGCCCGTGGTCGCTCGTGACTGACCTGGAGTTTCGGGGTAAGCGGCCCAAGCGTGACCGTGCGCTGATCATGGCGATCATCAACCGCACGCCGGACTCCTTCTACGACCGAGGCGCGACCTTCGCGGCCGACGACGCGCTGGCCGCCGTCCGACGCGCCGTGGACGATGGCGCGGACGTCATCGACATCGGCGGGGTCAAGGCGGGCCCCGGTGCCTCGGTCGGACCAGCGGAGGAAGCCGATCGGGTGTTACCGCTGATCGAGTGCATCCGGGAGGAGTTCCCCGATCTGGTGATCAGCGTGGACACCTGGCGTGCGTCCGTCGGCAGGCAGGCGTGCGAGGTGGGCGCGGACCTGCTCAACGACACGTGGGCGGCGGCCGATCCCGCGCTGGCCGACGTCGCCGCCGAGTTCGGTGCGGGTTACGTCTGCTCGCACACGGGCGGCATTCCGCCGCGCACGCGCCCGCACCGGGTGCACTACGACGACGTCGTGGCCGACGTCCTCACCGAGACGACCACCCGTGCGGAGCAGTTGCTCGCGGCGGGCGTGCCGCGCGAGGGCATCCTGATCGACCCGACGCATGACTTCGGCAAGAACACCTGGCACGGCCTTGAACTGCTGCGACGCGTGGCCGAGCTGGTCGAGAGCGGCTGGCCGGTGCTGATGGCGTTGTCCAATAAGGACTTCATCGGGGAGACGTTGGGCGTCGGCCTGCACGAGCGCGTCGAGGGCACGCTCGCCGCGACGGCGTTCTCTACGGCGCGGGGCGTGGCGATGTTCCGGGTGCACGAGGTCGCCGAGACGCGGCGCGTGCTGGACACGGTGGCGGAGCTGAATCCCGAGTAGGGTGGCGGTGGAGATCGACATCCGCTCTGGGAGGGCTCGCATGCTGTTCGGGGATGAACACGTCCGGCGTTACGAGGAGACAGACGGCGAAGAGGGTCACATCTGGCTCAACGGCGTCCCGTGCCTTGTCCTGACGACGACGGGTCGCAAAACCGGCAAAGAGCGCAAGTTCGCGCTGATCTATCAAGAGCACGAGGGCAGCTACGTGATCGTGGCGTCCAAGGGGGGCGCGGCGAACCACCCCGGCTGGTATCTCAACCTGGTCGACAACCCCGACGTGACGGTGCAGGTCGGCGCGGACAAGTTCGCAGCGAAGGCGCGCACGGTGAGCGGTGCGGAGCGTGCCGCGCTGTGGTCGAAGATGGCTGCCGTCTGGCCGGACTACGACAAGTACCGGGCCAACACGGAGCGTGAGATCCCGATCGTCGTGCTAGAGCCGGTCAGGTAGTCCTCGCGTCACCCGTTAGGGGCGGATCTCCTATGCTCGCGAGTATGGGCACTCACTTCGACGTGGTGGTCCTCGGGGCCGGACCCGGTGGATACGTCGCCGCGATCAGGGCAGCGCAACTCGGTTTCGCCACGGCGATTGTCGAGGAAAAATACTGGGGCGGGGTATGCCTCAACGTAGGATGCATCCCCTCGAAGGCGCTGCTCCGCAACGCTGAGCTGGCGCACCTGTTCCACAACGACGCGAAGACGTTCGGCATCGAGGTGGACGGCTCGGTCCGGTTCGACTACGGCGCCGCGTTCAAGCGCAGCCGCGACGTCGCCGACGGCCGCGTCAAGGGTGTCCATTACTTGATGAAGAAGAACAAGATCACCCAGTTCGCCGGCTGGGGTGAGTTCGCGGACGCCAGCACGATGCGGGTGTCGTTGTCCGATGGCGGCAGCGAGACCATCACGTTCGGTCACTGCATCATCGCCGCCGGCGCGTCGACGAAGCTGCTGCCAGGCACGTCGCTGTCCGAGCGGGTCGTGACCTACGAAGAGCAGATCATGACCGAGCAGTTGCCGGAGAGCATCGTCATCGCCGGTGCGGGTGCGATCGGCGTCGAGTTCGCGTACGTGCTGCACAACTACGGCGTGAAGGTCACGATCGTTGAGTTCCTCGACCGGATGGTGCCGCTGGAGGACGCCGACGTCTCCAAGGAGCTCGCCAAGCGCTACAAGCGGCTGGGTATCGAGGTGCTCACCGGAACGAGGGTCGATGCGATCGACGACTCGGGTGACAAAGTCACGGTCGCTGTGTCGTCGGGGAACGGTGAACAGCGCACGATCGAGACCGACAAGGTGCTGCAGGCCATCGGCTTTCAGCCGCGCGTCGAGGGTTACGGCCTGGAGAGCACCGGCGTCGCGCTGACCGAGCGTGGCGCGATCGACATCGACGACTACGGCAGGACATCGGTGCCGAACATCTTCGCGATCGGCGATGTCACGGCGAAGCTGATGCTCGCCCACACCGCGGAGTCGATGGGCGTGATCGCCGCCGAGACCATCGCGGGCGCGGAGACGATGGCGCTCGACTACGTGATGATCCCGCGCGCGACGTACTGCCAGCCGCAGATCGCCAGCTTCGGTTACACCGAGGAACAGGCCCGCGAGCTCGGCTACGACGTTCAGGTGGCGAAGTTCCCGTTCATGGCCAACGGCAAAGCCCATGGCCTCGGCGACTCCGGCGGGTTCGTGAAGCTGATCAGCGACGGCCGTTACGGCGAGTTGCTTGGTGGCCACCTGATCGGGCCGGAGGTCACGGAGCTGCTGCCGGAGCTGACGCTGGCGCAGCAGTGGGACCTGACCGTGCACGAGGTCGCCCGCAATGTCCACGCCCACCCGACGCTGACCGAGGCGGTGAAAGAAGCCATCCACGGCCTCGCAGGGCACATGATCAACATGTGAGGTGGGTGTTTCTCCGCTGGTTACCAGCGGTTTCGGCTGATTTGTCGGTGCGTCGCCGTACTGTCGCGCCATGACGACTTGGACTGAGTTCACCGCCGCCGCGCCGAAGATCGCCGAGATCTTCACGCGGCGTCACACCGCCACGGGCAACTTGTGCATGCTGGCGACGATCCGTGCGGATGGGTCGCCACGGATCAGCCCGATGGAGCCGAGGGAGTTCGAGGGCGAGTTGTGGCTCGTCGGCATGCCGGACACGACGAAGTTCCGCGACCTCGCCCGCGACCCGCGCTTCTGCCTGCATACCGCGACCGTCGACACCCAGGTGACCGACGGCGACGCGAAACTGTGGGGCGTCGTGCGCGACGTTCAGGACACGGCGTTGCAGCAGCGATTCGCGGCCGACCTGTTCGAGGACATCGGGCTTGACCTGCGCGGACAGGAGTTCCACCCGTTCTACGCCGCTGACCTGACTGGTGCGTCGTCGGTCGAGATCGTGGACAACCACATGGACGTCACGATCTGGAAGCCGGGCGAGCCCGAGCGGGTCGTTCAGAAGACGTAGTCGCGCGTGGTGTAGCCGCGCTGCGCCCACCACTTACCGCTGGGGGCGACGTGCCGTTTGCCGCTGACCGGCGTGTCGTGCCGCCTGCTCCAGCCGCTCGCGGTAGTCACGCCACCAGGCCGCGTCGCCAGGGACCATGTTGTCATTTTCCTTGTGCAGCCCGGCCGATCCGTCCATCAGTTCCCGGACGATGTCGGCGTGTCCGGCGTGCCGATTCGTTTCGGCGAGCAAGTGAATCAGGATGCGGTGCAGGGACACTTCACATCGTTCTTCCGGCCAATGCGGCACGCGGCCGAGTGCATCCAGCGGCAGCGCCTCGATCGTCGCGTCCGAATGCGTTCGTACCCGCTGGTACAGGCCGGTGATGTCCTCGCGTGATTCATCGGCGGTTGCCCACATGTCGTCGGTGGGTTCGGCGTCGTCGCTGAGCCATGGCAGGGACTCGGGGAACGGTCGTCCGAAGGTGGCACCGAAGTACGTGGCCTCGCAGGTCGCGACATGTTTGACCAGGCCAAGCAGGTTGGTGCCGGTCGGCGTCAGTGGGCGGCGGATGTCGTACTCCGAGAGCCCCTCTAGCTTCCAGAGCAGGGCATCGCGCGCGATGTTCAGATAGCGGTGCAGGTCCGCCTTCGGCCCATTGTCGGTCATGACGGCAGCCTTCCACGGGGCACCGACAGTCTTGGGCCGCTATTCACGGGACGACTTCGCCAGGCATATTGCGCGCGAGCCGCCCTGGTCCTGCCTGAGTGTCCGGTTCTGGGGGCAAGAAACCTGGCGAAGGCGTGGCGGGCTCGCGGCGGGGACGGCAGAGGCACAGCGGGCACCACATTACCGCCGCGTAGCTTTACACTGACCCGCATCGTTATTCCGCTACCCGACGAGGAGGTTTCCGTGGCTGAACCGACCGCGCAGAGCTCGATCGATATCGCCGCGCCGCCCGAGCTTGTGTACGAACTGGTCTCCGACGTCGAAAACCTCCCGGAATGGGCGGCCGAGATCGAACGGTGCGCCTGGACCGGTGGCGCGACCGGCCCGGCCGTCGGCGCGAAGTTCAAGGGCCGCAATGAGCACAAGAAGCGCAAGTGGGGCAGCCTGTGCGTCGTTACGGCGGCGGAACCCGGCAGGGAGTTCGCGTTCCAAGTGCGGATCGGGGGCGTGCCGTCGGCGCTGTGGCGGTATCAGATCGAGCCGACCGAATCCGGCTGCCGAGTCACCGAAAGCACGCGGCGTCTTATCCCGCGTCCGGTGACGATGACGGTCAACCGGCTGTTCCTCGGCATCAAGGACCGGGACGACCACAATCAGGCCAACATCGAGCGCACCCTGGCGCGGCTCAAGGAGCACGCCGAAGCGCTGGCGGCCAAGCGGAGCTGAGAAGGCACGACGCCGGGCACGACCACGGCAACCCGAGACGACGGCCGACGAGACGACGGGGAGCAAGGCATCACGCCGGGCATGTCCACGAGGAGCCAACCCGTTCACCGCACCGGCTCAGCGGCGCCGTCCGCGCCGAGGCGGCACGGCGTCACCACGGTGCCGATCGACTCCCGCACCCACCAGGCGCCCGACTCACGACGTTCCGCGCGAGTCGTGTAGCGGTAGTGGAACAGTCGCGCCCGCACCAGCGCGGGCGGTTCGTCCGGGAACGGGTTGTGCCGCACCAGCTTCAACGTCGTCCGGTCGCCAGCGAGCAGCTTGCCGACCAGCGCGGGTAGCCAGCCGGAGCCGTAACGCGGCGACAGCGAGGCGAACCAGAGCAGCCAGTCCAGCCGTAGGTGATACGGCGCGACCTGCGGCGGACGTCGATGTGGATCGCCCGGCTTGCCCTTGAACTCGTACTCGCGCCAGTCCGGGTCGTCGGCGTCCGCCGCGCCTTCGATGATCACCTCGTTGCGCTGCCGGGTGACCGAGCCGAACGCGCCGTAGGTGTTGACCAGGTGGAACTTGTTGAAGCTGAAGTTCATCAGCTGCGTGCCGCCGAGCAGATTGCGCACCGGCCAGTAGCTGAGCACGACGGTCAACACCGTCACGCCGAGCACGACGCCGTTGAACCACGTCGGCGGCGCGGCGAGATCGGACGGCGCGTCCCTGACAAGCGAACCGTCCACAGCGGACACCGCAATGGTGATCGTGACAGCGTTCAGCCACGCGAAGTTGCCGGACACCACCAGCCAGCACTGCGTCACGATGATGGTGGCGGCGGCGACCGTCGCGGCGGGCTGCGGCGCGAACAGCACGAACGGCACCACGAGCTGCGTGACGTGGTTGGCCGCGACCTCGACCCGGTGCAGCGGCTTCGGCAACTGGTGGAAGTACCAGCTCAGCGGGCCTGGCATCGGCTGCGTCTCGTGGTGGTAGTACAGGCACGTCAGGTCCCGCCAGCATGAATCGCCGCGCATCTTGATCATGCCAGCGCCGAACTCGACGCGGAACAGCAGCCACAGCAACAGCCACAGCGTCAGCACCGGCGGTTCGACGGACGCCGGGCCGAGGAAGATCGCCAGGAACCCCGTCTCAAGCAGCAACGACTCCCAGCCGAACGAGTACCAGATCTGCCCGACGTTGACGATCGACAGGTACAGCACCCACGGCACCGTCCACAGCAGCATGTAGCCCCACACCGGCAGCAGGTCCGCGACGCCGAGCAGTAGTGCCGCCGACACAACGACGCCGAGCCACGCGATCACCGCGAAGAACCGGTCGGAGTAGTGCCAGTGGAAGATGCTCGGCGCCTGGCGGAAGCCGCGTGCCACGAGGAAGCGCGGGATCGGCGTCAGGCCGCGTTGGCCGAGCAGCGCGCGGAACTGGTTGACCGCGACCAGGAACGCCACCAGGTACAGCGCCGCGAGCATGCGCTGGAACACCAGGCGCGATGTCCAGTACGTCGGGTCCGCGAACCAGTCCCAGGTCACAGCCTCGATTCTCGCCCGATGACCGGCATCGCGCAGTAGCGAAACGGCATTAGGCGCCGACGACTCGACGTCCTGCCGGGTGCGGCCTTACGGCGCGCTGTGCGTTGCCACCGGCCGCAGCCGCAGCGCCGCGCGCAGGTCGACACCGCTCGGGCGGGCGAAGATGAGCACCGCGAGCGCCGTGCACGCGATCGTCAGGACGCCGCCGCCGAGCAGCGACCACCGCGCGCCGAAGAGGCCAGCCACCCAGCCGATCACCGGTGCTCCAGCCGGGGTACCGCCCATCAGGATCATCACGTACAGCGACAGCACCCGGCCGCGCATGTGGGCGGGCACCGTCGTCTGGATATAGCCGTTGGCCGCGGTCAGCGTGGTCATCGTCATGACGCCGATCGGCACCAGCGAGACGGCGAACGTCGCGTAGTTCGGCATCAGTCCGGCGACTACAACCAACACGCCGAACGCGACCGCGCCGCCGACGACCAGCCGTTGCCTTGGCGTCGTCCGCCGTGCCGCGAGCAGTGCGCCGGACAGGCTGCCGATGGCGAGGATCGAGCCGAGCAGGCCGTAGGCGTCCGGGCCCTTGTCGTAGATCGCGGTGGCCATCAGGGCCGTCGTCATCTGGAAGTTCAGCCCGAACGTGCCGACGCCGAAGACCACAAGCAGTACCAGCATCAGGTCGGGACGGCCGCGCACGTAGCGCACGCCCTCGGCGAGCCGAGCGAACGCGCCGCCGTCGTCCGCGCGCGACGTCGTCGCCAGGGCTGGCTTGCTCAGCAGCAACAACGCCAGCACCGGCGCGCCGAACGAGACGGCGTTGAGCAGGAACACCGGCCCGGTGCCGATGGTGCCGATCAGCACGCCGGCGAGGCCGGGGCCGATGAGCCGGGCGGCGTTGAACGACGCGCTGTTGAGCGCGACGGCGTTGGCGAGTTCCCCGTTGTCGACCAGTTCGCCGACGAACGCCTGTCGCGCCGGGTTGTCCAGCGCGGTGCCGACGCCGAGCAGGAACGCGAGCACGTAGACGTGCCAGATCTCGGCCGTTCCGGTGACAACGAGGACACCGAGGGTGAGGCCGGTCGCGCCCATGAAGGTGTTGCTGGCCAGCAGGAGTGTGCGCTTCGGGAGCCGGTCCGCCAGCAGTCCGCCGAACGGCGTGACCAGCAGGAAGGGGAGGAACTGGAGCCCAGTGGTGATACCGACGGCTTCCGCGCCGCCGCCGAGGACGACGAGCACCAGCCAGTCCTGCGCGACCCGCTGCATCCAGGTCCCGATGTTGGAGATCACCATGCCGAACCAGAACAGTCGGTAGTCGCGGTGGCGCAGTGATCGGAACATGGACTTCGATGACGGGGCTTTGCGCAGCAGCGGAAACTCCTTCACGGCTCGGTGTGGCGGTGAATCGGAACGGCTGGCGACGCGGGTAAGCAGGCCAACCGGTAGTTAGTCTAGCTCATTAGCAATGCTAATTAAAGCGAGAACGGTGTGATTTAGGCACACCCGTACCAGACCGCATCGGAGCCGGAGGCGCCGCCTGCTGCGCGCGAGCCGAAGGTGCCCTTGGGTACCGAATATGTACCCAAGGGCACCTTGGGCTCGGTCGGCTGACCGTCGTCGCGGCGCCGCACAAGACGCGTGGGGCCGCGCCTATGCGTGGCATAGACGCGGCCCCGTACGACGCCGGTCGTCAGTGCGCGGCGGCCTTCTCCGCCCCCGCACCGGTCAGCGACCTGACCTCCATCTCGGCGTACTTCTGCTCGTTGTGCTCCGACGAGAGGATGGTCCCGAGCCAGCCGAGGAAGAACGACGCCGGGATCGACACCAGCCCCGGGTTGGACAGCGGGAACCAGTCGAAGTCGGCGTTCGGCAGCATCGCCTCGGAGCCGCCAGACACCGCAGGCGAGAACACGATCAACACGATGGTGATCGTCAGCCCGCCGTAGATGCTCCACAACGCGCCCGATGTGTTGAACCGCTTCCAGAACAGCGAGTACAGGATCGTCGGCAGGTTCGCGGACGCCGCGACAGCGAACGCCAACGCGACAAGGAACGCGACGTTCTGGTTCTTGGCGAGGATGCCGCCGACGATGGCGACCGCGCCGATGACGATCGCGGTGATCCTGGCGACCCGCACCTCGGCTTCCTTGCTGTCGACCTTGCCCTTCTTGATCACGTTGGCGTAGATGTCGTGCGCGAACGACGCCGACGCCGTGATCGTCAGCCCCGCGACGACCGCGAGGATGGTCGCGAACGCCACCGCCGCGATGAACCCGAGCAGCAGTGGCCCGCCGAGCGCCTGGGCGAGCAGCGGCGCGGCCGAGTTCTCCTCGCCAGGCGCGTTCGCGATGACGTCCGAGCCGACGATCGCGCCCGCGCCGTAGCCGAGCACCAGCGTGAACAGGTAGAACAGTCCGATCAACGCGATCGCCCACACCACGGAGCGCCGGGCCTCCTTCGCCGTCGGCACCGTGTAGAACCGCATCAGCACGTGCGGCAGCCCTGCGGTCCCGAGCACCAGCGCGATCGCCAGCGACAGGAAGTCCAGCTGAGTCAGCGCGTCCGTGCCGTACTGCGCGCCGGGGCTGAGCAGGCTCTCACCGCCAGGACCCGCCTTGTCGACGGCGCCTTGCAGCAGCGCGGAGAAGTTCAGCCCGTACTTGCCGAGCACCCACACCGTCATCAGCGCGGCCCCGCTGATCAGCAGCCCCGCCTTGATGATCTGCACCCAGGTGGTGCCCTTCATGCCGCCGACGAGCACGTAGATGATCATCACGACGCCGACGACCGAGATGACGACCGACTGGCCGACGTCACTCGAGATGCCGAGCAGCAGCGACACCAGGATGCCCGCGCCAGCCATCTGGGCGAGCAGGTAGAAGAAGCTCACCGCCATGGTCGACGTCGCGGCCGCGGCGCGCACCGGGCGTTGCCGCATGCGGAACGCGAGCACGTCGCCCATGGTGAACTTGCCCGTGTTCCGCAGCAGCTCTGCGACGAGCAGCAACGCCACCAGCCACGCGACAAGGAACCCGATCGAGTACAGAAAGCCGTCGTAGCCGTAGACCGCGATGGCGCCCGCGATGCCGAGGAACGACGCCGCCGACAGGTAGTCGCCGGAGATCGCGATGCCGTTCTGCGGCCCGGAGAACGCCCTGCCTGCCGCGTAGTAGTCCGACGCCGTCTTGGTGTTGCGGCTGGCCCGCAGCACCACGAACAGCGTGACCACGACGAACGCGGTGAAGATGCCGATGTTGAGGGCTGGGTTCGAGCCCTCGAGTTCTTGCGCCATGATCATCGCGACTCCCCCTCGACCTCGGCGCGCAGCCGGTCGGCGATCGGGTCGAGGTTCCGGTTCGCGAACCGCACGTACAGCCCGGTGATCACGAACGTCGACACGAACTGCAGCAGGCCGAGCACGAGCCCGACGTTGATGTTGCCGACGAGCTTGGTCGACATGAACCCGTGCGCGTAGTCGGCGAGCAGCACGTACAGCAGGTACCAGCCGAGGAACAGCCCGGTCATCGGGAACACGAAGCCGCGTAGCCTGCGGCGGAGCTGGGCGAAGTCGGCACTGCGGTGGACGTCGGTCCACACGTCGTCAGCGACCTCGCGCTCGGAGACAGTCACGAGAGACCTCCTCATCGAAGTCAGGACGCTGGCCACGTTAGGGAGATCACAAGGGCGGCGGAATCGCCCGACGACCAACCGTCAGCGCGTGCGACGAACGGTCAATGAGCGGTCCTGCCGTGACGCCGAGCGGTCCTCGGCGAGGTGCAGCCGCAGCATGGCAGGCATCGACCACGCCGGGGGCCTGCCGCGCAGCGACACCAGCACCATCGTCAGGAACGCGAGCGGCACCGTCCACGGCGCCGGTTGGGCGAGCAGGATCGCCTGCCAGCCGGAGATGCCTGGCCCGAACAGCGTGACGGCGATGGCGCCGGACGACGCCAGCAGTCCCGCCAGCACACCGCTGACCGCACCGGCCGCCGTGAGCCTCGGCCACCAGATGCCGAGCACCAGCATCGGGGAGAACGTCGAAGCGGCAACGGTGAACGCCCAGGTCACCAGCACTCCGGCGTCCAGGTGCTTGGCGAAAAGCGCAAGGCAGACGACCACAGATGCCAGCGCGACGACCGTGACACGCAGCCTGCCGAGGCCCGCCGGAGCCAGGTCGTGCGCGACGGCGCCGGACGCCGCGAGCAGCAGCCCGAGCGAGGTGGCGAGGAACGCCGCGAACGCCCCGCCGGTGAGCAGCGCGGTGAACAGCGTGCCCTGCCAGCCGGTGTCGACCTGCATCGGCAGCGCGACGACGGCGGTGTCGGTCGCGCCTGCCAGGTAGAGGTCGGGCACCAGCACGCTGCCGAGCACACCGTAGACGGCAGGGAACAGGTAGAACACGCTGAGCAGCGCCACCGTGATCGCGGCCGTGCGTCTCGCGGCGCGGCCGTCGGGGCTGGTGTGGAACCGCATGATCACGTGCGGCAGCCCCATGGTGCCGAGCGTGGTCGCGATCAGCACCGCGAGCGTGCCGAGCAGCGGATACCCCGCGCCCGCGACGTTCAGCAGCGGCCGTTCCCATGCCGGCCCGCCCGGCTGGCTGATGCCGCCCACCTCGGGCACCCGCGCGCCCTCGGGGAAGACCAGCGTGCTGTCCGCGGGCATGTGGTGCGTTCCCTCGGACAGCGCAACCGGTGCGCCTTCCTGGGTGAACGCGGTGACCGGGTCAGTGACGTCCAGTGTGACGTCGACCCGGAACGTGACCGGGGTGTCGTGCGGGAAGTGGGTGTACTCGGTCGGCTCGACCGCCGCGTCGCGCACGCTCGTGCCCGCGGTCAGTACCAGCCAGATCGCGGGCACGATGAACAACACCAGCTTGAGGCAGAACTGGAACGCCTGCACGTACGTCGCCGCGCGCATTCCCCCGAGCGCCAGCGTCGTGGCGACCGCCGTCCCGGCGAGCACGACGCCGACCCAGTACGGCGTCGTGCTGACCACGCTGAGCACCAGCCCTGCGGTGCGGAACTGCGGCACAAGGTACAACCCCGCGATGACAAGCACCACGACGGCGGTGAGCTTGCGGAGCCGGGGCGACGCCAGCCGCGCCTCGGCGAAGTCCGGCACGGTCAACGCGCCCGACCGGCGCATCGGCGCGGCGACGAGCACGAGCATCGCGATGTAGCCCGCGGCGAACCCGACCGGGTACCACAGCGCGCCGACGCCGTCCTTGAGCACGAGGCCGGCCACGCCGAGGAACGACGCCGCCGACAGATACTCGCCGGACACCGCCGCCGCGTTGAGCAGCGGCGTCACCCGGCGAGACGCGACGAGGAAGTCCGACGTGGTGCGCATCGCCGCGATCCCGCGCACGCCGATGACCAGCGTGATCAGCACGACCGACGCGGCCGCGAGCCCAGCAGCCATCAGCGGTCGGCTCCAGCGGCAGCTGCCCGACCGATATGGCCATCCGCGCGGCCGGTGCGGTGATCGGCGGGATCGTCCTCGGCAGCCTCGGCCCGGCGCAGCTGCCACCAGGCCAGACCGACCATGACCGGGTACGGCAACACCGCGAGCAGCAGCCACGACACGCGCACGCCGAACAGCCGCACCTCGGTCAGCGCGGGCGCGAGCGCGAGGAGCACCGCGAGCCCGAGCAGCAGCACCGCGGTCGCGGTGAGCGCGACGGCGCCCCGACGTCGTTGCCGCAGGTAGGCGCGCAGCGCGCGGTCGGTGTCACCTGGATCGAGCCGGGGCATCCGCCACTGGCCGCGCAGCCGGTGCCGGGAGCGGGCGAGCCGGGTCTGCGGGCTCATCACCGCGACGCGCTTGCCCGACGGCGTCCTATTCATATGTCGGGCCATTCACCACTGTGACGTCACCTCGCTCGCGCTCCTCACCCGAAGTCCGCCGTCGCGAGCCACCCTCCGGGCGGCCCCCGCCGACAGACTTGTGAATGCCCGACATCAGCCGCGTCGTCCCTGCCTGCTCAGCTCGCTGTTGCGCGCCGCGTGCAGTAGCCGTTCCCGCAGTTCACGGGCGTGCCGACGGCTGACGGGGACGTCGCCGAGCTCGGTGTGGGCGAGCAGCCCGCCGACCGAGTCGCTGCGCAGCTCGGTGACCGCGTAGATCGCGACAAGGAACCCCCGGTGGGTACGCACGAAGCCGGTGCCCTCCCAGTACTCCGCCAGCCGGGAGATCGGCATCCGCACCGTGTGCGTCCCGGTGCGGGTGTGGAGCTTGACGTAGTCGCCGTGGGCCTCGACGAACTGCACGTCGCTGCGCCGGACGTACTGCGTCCTGCCTGCGGACTCGACGGGCAGCGCGGCCATCGCGTCCGGCCCCGCCGCGTCGGGGGCTCCCGTCGGCAGCATCTTGACGACCTTGGCCAGCGCGGCGGCGAGCCGTTCCGCCCGCACCGGCTTGAGCAGGTAGTCGACGGCGCCGATGCCGTACGCGGTGAGCGCGTGCCCGTCGTAGGCGGTGACGAACACGATCACCGGCGGCTCGCTCAGCTTGGCGAGCAGCGACGCCAGTTCGAGGCCGTCGAGTCCTGGCATGGAGATGTCGAGGAACACGGCGTCGAACCGCTCGCTCTGCAACATCTTCAGCGCGCCAAGCGGGTCGCCCGCCGATGCGACGTCGGCGACCTGCTCGTCATCGCGCAGCAGTTGGCACAGGTCGGCGAGGGCGGCGGGGACGTCGTCCACCGCGAGCACCCGCAGCCCCGCTTGTGTCGCTGTCACCTTGGCATCACTCCCGGCTGGAACAGCGGCACCCGCACGATCACCCGGGTGCCTTCGCCTGGCGCGGTCTCGATCACCAGGCCGAACCACGATCCGTATACCGTACGCAGCCTGCGGTCGACGTTGGCGATGCCGAGGCCAGTGTCGTCTCCCGAACCGTCGAGCAGCCGCGCCGCGGTGTCCGGGTCCATCCCCGCGCCGTCGTCGGTGATGCTGATCACGCAGTCGTTGCCCTCGGCCTCGCCGTGCACCTGCACCAGCCCGCCGTCCGCGTTCGGCTCGACGCCGTGCCGGATGGCGTTCTCCACAAGCGGTTGCAGCGCGAGGTAGGGCAGCGGCACCGCGAGGACGTCCGGCGCGACCCGTACCTGCACCCGCAGCCGCTCGCCGAGCACCGCCCGTTGCAGCGCGAGGTAGGTCTCGATGGCGTGGAACTCGTCCGCGACCGTGGTGTACTCGCCGTGTTTGGCGAGGCTGTAGCGGATGTAGTCGGCGAAGTCGAGCAGCAGCTCGCGCGATCGGTCCGGGTCGGGCTTGACCTGCGAGGCGATCACGGTGAGCGCGTTGTAGACGAAGTGCGGCGAGATCTCGGCCCGCAGCGCCCGCAGCTCGGACTGCGCCGCCTGCTCGGCCGACGCCGCCAGCCGCGCGCGCTCCAGCGCGTCCGAGACCAGCAACGCCACCTCGCGGACGGCGCGCAGCGGGATGTCGCCGTCGACGACGATGGCGCCGACTACTTCGTCGTCGGCGTCGAGCGCGACCGCGGCGAGCGGCGGGCGGCTGCGCTGCGTCTCGGCGTGCAGCACCTCGTCGGCAAGGGCTTTCGCCGTCGCCGGGTGGTGCGGCCTTCCGGACCAGGTGAGCGAGCCGGACAGGTCGGCGAGCCCGACGGCCCGCGCGCCGAGCAGCCTGCGGATGCCGCGCGCCGAGGCGCGCACGCCGGATCCGGTGAGGCCGTCGCTCAGGTCCCGCGCGATGGCACGGGCGGCGCGCAACGTCGCGACCGGTTCCGCGCGCGTCCGGAGCCTGCGGCCCGGTTCGGCTGAGACCGGATCGGTCGACACGGCGCTGCTCCCGTTTGTGTCGCTGCTGGGGGCTGTCGTTCACGCGATGGTACGGCGCGGTCGACGTCGGCTACGCGACGCTCATCGACCGTTCGTCCCGATACCGCGACCAGTTGTCGCGCATGCAACGTCGCCGCGATGTCACTCGGCCTACCGTGACCAGCCACGCGACTACGTCAGGCCACGGAGGTAACGCATGAGCAGCGACGCTTTGGACAATTTGCTGACCGAGGAGCGGACTTTCGCGCCGAGTGAGGAGTTCGCGGCGCGTGCCAACGCCACCGTCGACATGTATGCGGAGGCGGAAGCTGATCGTGACGCGTTCTGGGCGCGGCAGGCCGAGCGGCTCCAGT
>WHTY01000126.1 GCA_009377475.1 Actinophytocola sp. | reverse complement strand
GTGTAGTCCGGCATCAGCGGCACCATCTCCTCGAAGACGTCGGCGGGGGAGTGGTAGTCCCAGTCGAGCCCGAGCCGCCGCGCCAGGTCCTGCACGATCTCCCAGTCGACGCGGGCGTTGCCCGGCGGGTCGAAGACCTTGCGCCCGCGCTGCACCCTGCGGTCGGTGTTGGTGTAGGTGCCATCCTTCTCCAGGTACGACGACGCGGGCAGGATGACGTCGGCGAACTCGGCGGTCTCGGTGAGGAAGATGTCCTGCACGACGAGGAAGTCCAGTGCGGACAGTGCTTTGCGGACTTTGTTGATGTTCGGGTCGGAGAGGAACGGGTTCTCACCGAGCATGTACATGCCGCGCACGCCACCGTCCAGAATGGACTTGATGACCTCGGTGACTGTGAGGCCCTTCTCGCCGCTGAGCTCGGTGCCCCACGTCCGTTCGAACGCCAGCTTGATCTCGGTGTCGGTGGCGGACTGGTAGTTGGGCAGGAACATCGGGATCAGCCCGGCGTCGGAGGCGCCCTGCACGTTGTTCTGCCCGCGCAGCGGGTGCAGCCCGGTTCCCGGCCTGCCGACGTTGCCGGTGATCGAGCACATCGCGATCAGGCACCGCGCGTTGTCGGTTCCGGTGGTGTGCTGCGAGATGCCCATGCCCCAGTAGATGACGCCCGCACCGGCCTCGCCCCAGATGCGGGCGACCTTCCGGATGGTGTCGGCGTCGACGCCGGTGATCTGGGACGCCAACTCGGGGGAGTAGGACGCCACGGTGGCGGCCAGTTCCTCGTAGTTGGTCGTCCGCTCGGCGACGAACGTCTTGTCGACAAGGCCGAGCCGGATGACCTCGTGCATGATGCCGTTGTAGAGGGCGACATCGGTGCCCGGCTTGAGCTGGAGGAAGACGTCGGCGTGGTCGGCGACGGTGCTTGCCCGCGGGTCGATGTAGATGATCGTGGTGCCGCTGCGTCGCGCCTGCTTGAAGAACGACGACGCGACCGGATGGTTGGCGGTCGCGTTGCTGCCGGTGATGATCGCGACGTCGGCGTTCTCGATATCGCCGTAGGTGGTCGAGACCGCGCCGGAGCCGACCCCCTCGAACAGCGCCGCGACGCTGGAGGCGTGACACAGCCGGGTGCAGTGGTCGACGTTGTTGGTGCGGAACGCGGTGCGAATCAGCTTCTGGAAAAGGTAGGCCTCCTCGTTGGAACACTTCGCCGAACCGAACCCGGCGATGCCGCCCGAACCGGACTCGGCGAAGATGCCCCGCAGCCGCTCGGCGACGAGGTCAAGCGCCTCGTCCCAAGTCGCTTCCCGGAAGTGCGGCAACACCTCCTCGTAGGGCACCAGACCGCCAGGCTTGCGCCCCTTGCCGTTGCGGCCCGGGTCCTCCCGGGTGTCCGCTGACAGTGGGCCCTTGGGATACGACCTCTCGACGCGGATCAGCGGTTTGGTGAGCCGCTGCGGTGATGCCGCGTAGTCCCAGCCGTAGCGGCCCTTCACGCAGAGCCTGCCCTGGTTGCCGGGTTGGTCCCTGCCCTCGGCGAACGAGATGGCGTCGCGCTCGCGGTCGACGTAGTAGGTCAGCGCGCAGCCAACACCGCAGTAGGGACAGACCGTGTCGACCGCGTCGAGTTTCTCGCGCGGCTGGATCGGGATGTTGTTGATCGGCTTGTTCGTCAGCGCGCCCGTTGGGCAGGCCGACACGCACTCGCCGCAGGTCACGCAGGACGACGCGCCCATCGGATCGTTCAGGTCGAACGCGATGCGGGTGCCGTAGCCCTTGCCGCTGCGACCGATGACGTCGTTGCCCTGGATGTCGTCGCACGCCCGGACGCAGCGGTCGCACAGGATGCAGGCGTCGTGGTTGACGTCGATCACCGGGTTGGACGAGTCGGTACCCCGGGACGGCCCGGCGCGCAGGTCGCTGGTGTCCTCGACGCCGTAGCGCTCGGCGAGCTCGATCAGCTCGTTGTCGCCGGTGGTGGTCTGCTTCGGGTCGGCGTCGCGGGCGGGCTGGTCGGCCACGAGCAGTTCGGTGAGCACCTTCCTGCACTGCTCGACGCCCTCGGTCTCGGTCGCCACGTCCATGCCGGGCTCGCACGGCCGGACGCAGGACGCCGCGTACGCGCGGGCGCCGGTGTCCACAACGCACATCCGGCAGACGCCGACCGGGTCGTAGCGCTCGTCGTGACACAGCGCCGGAATGTCGATGCCAAGCTGCTTGGCCGCCTGCCAGATGGTGGTGCCCTCGGCGACGGTGATGGGCTGGCCGTCGATGGTGATGCTGACGGTTCGCTCCTCGGGCGCCTCCTGGCCGGGCCCTTCCTGCTCGGACACTGCGGAGGCGGTTTCCGTCACGGTCATGGTTGCTGCTCCGTTCGTTTCGCTGCCTCACACGCCGGCAGACCCTCAGGGTCAAGGCCGCGTTCCGCGTAGTAGATGTCGATCATGGTGCGCAGGCGCTCCGGGGACAGCGCCGCGCTGCGGCCGGAGGCCACCTCGACGGCGTCGTCCAAAAATCGGGCGGGCAGCCAGTCGTCGCCGGGTGTCCACCCCACGCGCCGGTTGAACGCCCGCTTGGCGAGCACGATCCGTTTGGCCGTGGCGCGCAGTTCGGTTCCGGTGACGGCCCAGCCGGTGACCGGGGACAGCAGTGCGGCCCACTCGGTGAGCGGGTCGTCGAACACGCCGCGCAGGAACTTGCACAGGATCATCGAGTCCATCACCGCCGCGCGGTCTTCGGTCTCGATCGCGGCGAGCACGTGGTCGCGGGAGCCGTTGAGCCGGTCGAGCCGTCCGGACAGGTCCGCCTCGTACGCGCCGGACCGGTTGTGGTCGGCCCCGCGCGCGTTGACCGCCAGCCCCAGCGCCATCGCCTGCATGGTGCGGGGGTCGTAGCCGGGCAGCTCCATGCCCTTCACGTGTGGCGCGAACGCGGCGGAGCCCTGCCCGACAACGTCGGCCGCGCGGCGTGACCCCTCGGCGAGCAGATCACCGATCCCCGTGCGGGCGCCGATCTCGTCCAGCGCCCGCAGCAGCGCCGCACCGTCGCCGAACCGCAGCCACGGGACGTCGAGTAAACCGTTCGCGGCGCACTCCATCGCCCAGGCGATCGTGCCGCCCGCGGAGATGGTGTCCAGCCCGAGCGCGTCGCAGCGCGCACTGGCTTCGAGCACGTCGTCCGGATCGGACACTCCGCACAGCGGGCCGAGCGCGAAGACGTTCTCGTACTCGACGCGGACCTTCGTGCCTTTCGTTGAGGCGTAGATGTGCTCGCAGCCGATGCTGCACGAGGCGCAGCCGGTCTTGACGGTCGACCGGGACCCCGCGAGGTCCTCAGCGGACAGTGCCGGGGCCTCGGCGAACGTCGCCGCCTGGAAGTTGCGGGTCGGCAGGGTGCTGATCGCGTTGAAGGCGAGCAGGTTGGCCAGCGTGCCCAGCTCGCGGTACTTGGCCGTGGCTGGCCCGAACGAGCGTTGCCGCAGGTCTTTCGCGGCGGCGAGCACGGCGTCGCGGTCGGCAAGCCGCACGCGGGCGCCGCCCTGGACGGCGACGCACTTGACGTTCTTGCCGCCGAGCACCGCGCCGAGGCCACCCCGTCCGGCGTGCCTGCCGTCGTGGGAGATCGTCGCGTAGCGGACAAGGTTCTCCCCGGCAGGTCCGATCGCGGCCGCCCGCCACCGGCGGCCGTACCGTTCCCGGACGGCGTCCTCTGCGTCGGCGGCGGACAGGCCCCGCAGCTCCTCGGCGTCCTCGAGTCGCACGCCGTCGTCGGTGATCAGGACGGTGGTCAGGGTGTCCGCCTTGCCGGTGATCACGAGCGCGTCGTGCCCGGTGAACTTGCCAGCCAGCGCGAAGTGGCTGGAGGCGAGTGCGTCGGTGAGCAGTCCGGTCAGCGGCGAGGTGGCGACGACGGCGAACTTGGCGCTCGTCGTCAGCGGGGTGCCGACCAGCGGGGAGAACACGAACGCCAGCGGCGCGGACGTCCCGAGCGGGTCGGCGCCGTCTGGGGTGAGCTGGTCGAGCAGCCAGGTGCCGAGGCCGACGCCGCCGAGGTAGTCCCGCAGCACGTCGTCCGGCAGCGGCAGCACGGACGTCGACCCGTCGGTGACGTCGACGACGAGCGCGCGCCCGAAGTATCCGCCTGGTGCCATGGCCATCACCCGCCCGCGTCCGCGGACAGGAACGCGACGGTGTCGCCGTCTTGCAACGGCCAGCCGCCGTCGCCCCGGATCTGGTCACCGTTGACCGCTGCCACGATGTGCCCGTTCAGCGTGAGCCCGAACTGTCCTGCCGCGCTCGCGAGGTTCGCGGCCTGTAGCCGGGACGGGCCCCGATGCCCGCGACCCGCCGTGGCCAGCACGCCGAAGCGCTCCACGACGACGTCGGGAGCGGGCAGCGCGCGGGCATCTTGGTAGTCCTCGACGGTGTTGACGTTGCGGACCGCCCGCAGCTCCGGGTCGGTCGCGGCGAGGGTGCGGTCCGCGAGGAGCTCCTGCTCGGTGAGCATCCTGGCGCGGCAGTCAGCGACCAGGTGCCCCGGCCGGTCGTGGCCACCGGCGAGCAGGTCGGCGATCCTGGGTGCGAGCCCGGTGTGGTACCCGGCGGCGAGCGGCTGGCGGAAGCCGTGCAGGACCGGCAGCACCAGCTCCGGCGGCGTGTCCCAGCCCGCGTCCGGGTCGGCCTGGAAGCCGCGCAGCACGGCGGTGATGAACGCGGTGTGCAGGAACGGCAGGTCGGTCGAGCACACGAACGCCGTCTCGGCGTGCTCCGCCGCGGCGGCCAGCCCGACCGCGAGCCCCTGCATCGGGCCCCGGCCCTCCTCTGGGTCCGAGCGGACGAGCACGGCGGGATCGAGTTCCGGAAGCGACTGGCCCGGTGCCGACACCACGATCACCGGGCCGTCCACCGCGCGGCCGACGACCCCGGTGATGTGCCGCAGCAGCGTGGAGCCGTGCCATTCCAGGTGCGCCTTCGGCGTGCCCATCCGGGACGAGCGGCCCCCGGCGAGAATGATCCCAGCGACTGCGCTCATACTGTAGACAGTATACGACATGTCAAGATTCGCCTCCCGGGAATCGGGACGTGAGTTGATCAGCCTCGCTCCTTGGGTGACGAAGCTGTGTCCGCTTTGCCGGGTATTTTTCGTCACTCAGGAGCAAGGTTGATCAAGTACGGTCACACCGAGACCAGTTGCTTGAGCTCCTCGGCGATCGCCGACGTCGCGCTCTTGGCGTCGGCGAAGAGCATCGACGTCTTGGTGTCGTAGTACAGCTCGTTGTCGATGCCAGCGAAGCCAGGGCTCAGCGAGCGCTTCACGACGATGACCGACTGGCTCTGGTGCACCCGCAGGATCGGCATGCCGTAGATGGGGGAGTCGGCGTCGGTCTCGGCGGCCGGATTGATGACGTCGTTGGCGCCGATGACCAGCGCGACGTCCGTCTGGCCGAACTCGCCGTTGACCTCGTCGAGTTCCTTGAGCGAGTCGTACGGCACGTCGGCCTCGGCAAGCAGCACGTTCATGTGCCCCGGCATCCTGCCCGCGACCGGATGGATGGCATACGAGACGTCGATGCCGTTGGCCTCGAGCAGCCCGGCGATCTCCTTGACGGCGTGCTGCGCCTGCGCGACCGCCATGCCGTAGCCGGGCACCACGATGACCTTGCCGGCGTAAGCGAGCTGAATCGCGGTGTCGGCCGCGCTGGTGCTCTGCACCGGCCGGTCGCCGATGGCAGCGCCGCCGGTGGCGCCGCCACCACCGAACCCGCCCGCGATGATCGCCGGGATGGAGCGGTTCATCGCCTTGGCCATCAAGCTGGTCAGGATCGACCCGGATGCGCCGACCAGCATGCCCGCCACGATCAGGGCGGTGTTGTCAAGGGCGAGGCCCTTGGCGGCGGCCGACAGTCCGGTGAGCGCGTTGAGCAGCGAGATGACGACGGGCATGTCCGCGCCGCCGATCGGCAGCACCACCAGCAACCCGACCAACGCCGACGCCAGCAGCAGCGCGATCATCCACCATTCCGAGGTGCCGCCCGTCGTGATGACGACCGACGCGACAACGGCCACGCCCAGCATCAGCAGGTTGACCGGCTGCTGCAGCCGTCCCAGGGTGAGCGGCCTGCCTGGCAGCAGCTCCTGGAGCTTGCCGAACGCGACAAGCGAGCCCCAGAACGAGATCGATCCGACGACGGCGGCGAACAGCGACGCGCTCACCGAGTACCCGGCGTATCCCTCGAAGCCGGTGTCGCGGAACTGCGCCCACGAGATGAGCGCGATCGCCCCGCCGCCCAAGCCGTTGAACAGTGCGACCAGCTGCGGCATCGCGGTCATCTTGACGCGGTAGGCCGCCGGGATGCTCACCACCGTGCCGATCCCGATGCCCAGTGCGATGAGCAGCCAGTTGCCCATCCCGTCGATCAGCAGGGTGGCCACGACGGCGAGCGCCATGCCCGCCGCGGCGATCCAGTTGCCCCGCACCGCGGTGCGCGGCCCTGTCATGTTCATCAACCCGTGGATGAACAGCGCGAACGAGACGATGTACAGGAGGTTGATCACTGGCGAGCTTCCTTCCGGTCGCCCGGCTTGAACATGCCGAGCATGCGGTCGGTGACAAGGAACCCGCCGACGACGTTGATCGTGCCGAAGATGATCGCGACGACGAGCAGCACCTGGTTCAGCGCGCCGCTGACGCCGAGGCCGAGCACGATGAGGGCGGCGAGCACCACGATCCCGTGGATGGCGTTGGTTGCCGACATGAGCGGGGTGTGCAGGGTGTTGGGCACCTTGGAGATCACCACGAAGCCGAGGAACCCGGCGAGGACGAGGATCGCGACGTTCTGTATCAGGGCAGGGTCCATCAGCGACGTGCCTCCTGTTCGGTGGGTGCCCGATCGTCCGTGGGCCAGGTGAGCTGGTCGCGGCCCGCGACGCAGGCGGTGGCGATGATCTCGTCGGCAGCGTCCAGCGTGAGCTGGCCATCGGCGTCGGTGATCAACTCAAGCAGTTCGACGATGTTGCGGGCGTACAGCTCGCTCGCGTCGCCCGGCATCTCGGCGGCGAGGTTCGACGGCGAGCAGATGGTCACGCCGTCGACGGTGATGACCTCGCCCGGCTTGGTCAGCTCGCAGTTGCCGCCGGTCTCGCCCGCGAGGTCGACCACGACGCTGCCCGCTGGCATCTCCCGGACCGCGTCGGCGGTCACCAGCACCGGTGCCGGCCTGCCGGGGACGAGCGCGGTGGTGATCACCGCGTCGAACCCGGTGATCGCCTTGCTGAGCAGCCGGGTCTGCTCCGCCCGTTCCTCGTCGGTCAGCGTGCGCGCGTAGCCGCCGTCACCGACGGCCTCGATGCCGAGGTCCAGCCACTGCGCGCCGACTGAGCGCACCTGGTCGGCGACCTCGGGCCGGACGTCGTACCCGGTGGCCTGCGCGCCGAGCCGCTTGACGGTCGCGAGCGCCTGCAAACCGGCGACACCCGCGCCGAGCACGAGCACTTTGGCGGGCTTCACCGTGCCCGCCGCCGTGGTCAGCATCGGGAAGAACCGGGGCAGGTGCTGCGCGGCCAGTAACGCCGCCCGATATCCGGCCACGTTCGCCTGCGAGGACAGCGCGTCCATCGCCTGCGCGCGGGTGATCCGGGGAATCGACTCCATCGCGAACGCGATGACGCCTGCCTGGTTCAGCCGCTCGATGCCGTCGTGATCGGACAGTGGCGCCAGGAATCCGGCCACGACGGTGCCTGGCCGGAGCCGCTCGACGTCGCTGGCCGCGGGCGGACCCACGCACACCACCACGTCGGTCGTCGTGGGATCACCGGATGTCGCCCCGGCCGCGGTGAACTCGTCGGCGCTGATTCCCGCGCTCGCGCCAGCACCCGGCGCGAGGACCACCGCCACGTTCCTGCGGGCCAGCCGCGAGATCATCGCCGGAGTGAGCGCCACCCGCCGTTCCCCGTCCGCCTGTTCGGCGAGCACTCCCACCGTGACGGCGTTCGGCGCTGCTGACTGCGCCGTTTCTGGCACGGAATCGGTCACCGCGCGACCTCCTCAAGTTGACCGGAACGGCACTGCCGCCGTGCTGACTGCTGTTCGGCTGCGACCGTCCGCCTGCGATGGCGTGCCACGGTCGCGTGACGACCGGTTCCGCAGGGGTGTAACCGACGTCACAACGTGATAGTATACTGAATACAGTATCCAAACTCGAGGGAGTTGTCATGTCTACGGCTGGTGCTAGGCCAGAGGTGGCCGAGATACACGACTTCTATGGCAGGTCGTACCGGGTCGGCGAGAGCGACCGGGATCTCCTCGGTAGGTCGCGGAGCTGGCAGCTCCGGGCTGCCTGGGCGGCGATGCTCATGGCGAGCATCGGACAGTACGGGTACGGGGCGTTGCTGCCAGTGCTCGGCGATGCGCACGGGTGGAGCCTGGGAATGCGTGGCTGGCTGTTCGCGGTGTGGATCCTGTGCCAGAGCGCGGCGGTCTACCCCGCCGCGCTGGTGCGCCGGAACGCTGGCATCAGTCCGGCCGCAGCCTTGGTCACCGGCGCCGTGCTGAGCGCGGGCGGTCTCGTCGCGCTGGGCCTGTCCAGCAACTTCGCCCTGGTGGTTGCGGTGCACGGGATGCTCGGCGGCTTCGGCGCCGGCCTCATCTACGGCACCTGTCTCGGCGTGGTCGCGCGGTGGTATCCGGAGCGCCCAGGCCGCACCGCGTTCGTCAGCGGCGCCTTCGCCTACGGTGCGGTGCCGTTCATCGTGGTGGCCGGATGGCTTGCCGCTCCGGGCGACCTCGGGTCGTTCCTGGTCCCTGCGGCTGTGGTCGTGCTGGCCGTGGTCGGTGGCGCGGCAGCCATCCTGCGCGACGCTCCCGAACACTGGTGGCCGTCGCACATCGACCCGCGCGCGTGGGCGCTCGACAAGAAGGTGAACCCGGCGTTGCGCAACAACCGTCCGGCCATCAAGGACTACGCGCCCGCCGAGCTCGTTCACTGCCAGGCCTACCGCGTGCTGTTCTTCGCGGTGACGTGCGCGACCGCTGCCGCCATGTTCACCATCGCGTACCTGACCGTGTTCGCGATCTCCAGTGGCTGGGGTCAGGGTTTCGCGGTCGCCGCCCTCGCGTGCCTCGCGGCGGCGAGCGGTGTCATCCGAACCGGCGCCGGGCGTGCTGGCGAGCGGTACGGCAGGCTGCGGGTCGTGCGGCTGGCGCTCTACACCGGAGCGGTCGCACCGGTGATGCTGCTACTCGGCGGGGAGTTCCGATTCGCGCCGGTGCTACTCGCGGGGGCCGTGCTCGCGGGCGCGACGGCGGGTGCCTGTTTCGCGCTGTTGCCCAGCCTGGTCGAGTCGCACTTCGGGGAGCAGCCGGGGATGCCGAACTTCGGCCTCTTCTACGGCGCGAAGGCCATCGGCGGGCTGATCGGTGTGGCACTGGCCGGACACGCGGTGGCAGCTGGCGGCTACGTCGCGGTGTTGCTCGGCGCCGCGGTGGTGAGCCTGCTCGCGGCGGGCGCGACACGCAGGTTGCGCCAGCCCGGCAGGCCGCCGCTGCTTGTCCCCAGCACCACCGGCGTCCGGCAGGCGACCCCCTGATACGACGGCCCCGAGGGTGTCCGACGTCGTGAGGGTGTCCGACGTCGTGAGGACCTCCGACGTCGTGTGAGGGTGTCCGCCCACTTCGCCAGGGTTTTTGCTCGCGATATCGGACAGAGAGGACCTAATCGGGCGGCTGATTGGCAATTTGCCTGGCGAAGCAAGGCGGGCGGGGCCTGACGAAGCGAGGCAAGGCGGGCGGGGCCTGGCGACGCGGTGGTGCGGTGGCGACGCCGTCCCGCCGCACGCGACGCCGTCCCGCCGTCTAGCGGTCGCGGACGAGTGCGGCTCCGACATGCTCGAACACGCTGTCCGGGGTGGGCGGCACGGCATAGGCCGCGCGGGCGTCGCGGAACCGGCGCTCCGCATCCTGGGATGCCTCGATCGCCACCTCCGCTGGCCTTGCCGTCGACGCCTGGCTGATCTTCATCGCCACGTCCGTCACCCGCACGGCACTCTGGACCGCCAGGGCGCGCAGGGCCAGCACCGGGGTGGTGGGTTCCTGCTCCCATGCCACGGCATCGACCGTGTCCCGGCACAGCAGCGCGACCGAGTCGGCGCGGAGCTTCACCCTCGCGAGTTCTGCCAGTAGGTCGGGCCGGTGCGACCGGGATGCCGCGACGGCGGCCGTGGTCGCCTCGATCGCACTGTCCATAATGCCCAGACTGACGGCGGCGCCAAGCACGCAGTACCAGGGAAGCACGACGGAGCGGATGATCCGTGTCCCTTCGCCGTCCGCGCCGAGCAGACTTTCGGCCGGAACCGTCAGCGGGTCAGCCGTGACGGCCTGCGCACCGCTGCCGCGCAGCCCCATGGTCTCCTGACCCGCTGGCACGTGCAGCCCCGGCGCGGTGGCCGGGACGAGCCAGAGACTCGTCCCGGCACCAGTGAGCGCACCGGTCGACCACAGATAGCTGTCGGCTTCTCCCGCGGCGGACACCCACGGCTTGCTGCCGTCGATGGTGACCACGCCGCGACAGCCGCGAGCGCTGGACGACGTCCCGAGTGGGTCCTCGCGCCGGGTGTCGTCCAGCACGGCGCAGCTGGCGAGGTGGCCGCCCGACGCGATCTCCGCGCGCAACCGGCGCGGCCCGTGGCGTTCCAGCACCGCCACCGTGGTGAAGTGCGACTGCAGAACGGTCGCGGTCGACGCGCACGCGCGGGCGACCCGCCGGACGAGGTCTGCCGCATCCACAAGGGACAGTCCTCCGCCGCCAAGCGAGCGCGCAACGGTGCAACCAAGGATTCCCGCGTCGCCGAGTGCGTCGATGGCAGCACGGGGAAACTGGCCGCGCCGATCGGTCTCGCGTGCGCGTGGCGCGATGACGCCACCGAGGACGCGGGACAGCATCAGCCGGCCCTTGCGGGCGCCGCGGGGCTTGCCACCAGCCCGGTGTTGAGGAGATCGGCCAGCGCGTTCACCACGCGCAGCGTCGGGACCGGCGTCTCGGTGATCTCGGCAAGCTCGACCACCGCCTTGAGGATGACGTCCAGCTCCATCGGCTTGCCCTTCTCCAGGTCCTGGAGGGTGGACGTCTTGTGCTCGCCAACGCGGTCGGCGCCGGCGAGCCTGCGCTCGATCGACACACCGGGCGACACGCCGAGCGCGTTCGCGACCGCCTGGGTCTCCCGCATCATGTCGACCACGACGCTCCTGGTGTCGCGGTGCTGGCAGATCCCGGCCATGGTGGCCCTTGTCAGCGCGCTGATGGGGTTGAAGGCGATGTTGCCCATCAGTTTGATCCAGATGTCGTTGCGCAGGTCAGGCTCGACGGGGCACTTCAGTCCACCCGCGACCATCGCGTCGGAGAACTCCTGGCACCGCTGCGACATCGTCCCGTCTGGCTCACCGATCGAGAGCCGGGTGCCCTCCAGATGCTGGATCACGCCCGGCTCCGCGATCTCGGTGGCCGCGTACACCACGCAGCCGATGGCACGCTCGGGCGGGAGGACCTTGCTGACAACGCCGCCGGGGTCGACGGTCTCGACGCGCTTGCCCTCGCACGGACCGCTCAGCCCATGGAAGTACCACCACGGGATGCCGTTCTGTGCCGCGATGATCGACGTCGTCTCGTGCAACAGCGGCTCGACCATCGGGCCGCAGTTGGCGTACTGATTCGCTTTCAGGCCAAGGAAAAGATGGTCGACCGGGCCGATCTCGGCCGGGTCGTCCGTCGCGTGCGGCGTCGCGGTGAAATCACCGCGCGGGCTCAGCACCCTGACGCCGTTGTCGCGGATGGCCCGCAGGTGGGGACCGCGGGCGATCAGGTGCACGTCGGCACCCGCGCGATGAAGACTGGCTCCGACATACGCACCGATGGCACCGGCGCCGAGGACAGCAACTTTCACGGTGACTCCGTTCTGGCGATGGGCGTCAGAGTGGCGGGTCACGGCTCCCGGTCAGAGCTGGTCTCCGGTGTCCCGGTTCCGTGTGAACTGACGCTTGCGAGCATGCTGTATGCAGTATACAGTACCCACTCATAAGGTCAACGGCCTGCGGTTAAGGCGGAGGTGCGGCGAATGAACGAGTTACGACGATGGGCCTCAGCCTTGGGTCAAGAGTTGGGCGTTGACGCGAGCACGACTCATTACGGGCTCGTGCTCGCGATGTCGCGGGAGGCGGCTCGTGCGGTCACGAAACCGGCGGCGCCGATTACCGCGTATCTCGTAGGAATGGCGGTCGCGGGTGGACTCCCGCCGACCGAAGCGGCCCGCCGATTAGGCGAGCTCAGTCAGAACTGGCCGCGGATCGACTGGCGCGACTAGCGCTCGCGGGCAAGTACGGTGACCGGCCCACGGAAAGTATGCAGTATCCAGTAGTCACTTCGTTCGAAGGAGAGACGACCCCCATGGCGCAGACAGCCAATCCTGTGTCGGAAGGTTCCGCCACGCCGAGCACTGACCCGAGTGCCGGGCCAGCCAGCAACGGTCACGCCGAGCAGATCTCCGGCGGGCACCTAGTGGCAAAGGCCCTCAAGGCGGAAGGCGTGGACGTGATCTTCACGCTGTGCGGCGGCCACATCATTGACATCTACGACGGCTGTGTCGACGAGGGCATCGACGTCATCGACGTGCGGCACGAGCAGGTAGCCGCGCACGCCGCCGACGGCTACGCGCGCATCACCGGCAAGCCGGGCTGTGCCGTCGTCACCGCGGGGCCGGGCACGACAGATGCGATCACCGGAGTGGCGAACGCCTTCCGCGCCGAGAGCCCGATGCTGCTGATCGGCGGCCAGGGCGCGCTGACCCAGCACAAGATGGGCTCGCTGCAGGACCTGCCGCATGTCGACATGATGACGCCGATCACCAAGTTCGCCGCCACCGTGCCGAGCACAGAACGCTGCGCCGACCTGGTGTCGATGGCGTTCCGCGAGTGCTACCACGGCTCGCCGGGGCCGTCGTTCCTCGAGATTCCCCGCGACGTGCTCGACGCATCGGTGCCGACGAGTTCCGCGCGGATCCCGAGGGCGGGCGCCTATCGCGCGTCGACGCGCAGCCCCGGCGACCCCGAGGCGATCGAACGCCTCGCCGACCTGGTGACCAAGGCGGAGAAGCCCTGCATCCTGCTCGGCAGCCAGGTGTGGACCTGCCGGGCCACCGACGCGGCGATCGAGTTCGTGCGCACGCTCAACGTGCCCGCGTTCATGAACGGCTCCGGCAGGGGCACCCTCGCGCCGGACGACCCGCATCACCTGCAGCTGGCGCGCCGGTACGCCTTCCAGAACTCGGACCTGATCATCATCGTCGGCACGCCGTTCGACTTCAGGATGGGCTACGGCAAGCGGCTCTCCACCGACGCCACGGTGGTCCAGATCGACCTCGACTACCGCACCGTCGGCAAGAACCGCGACATCGACCTCGGCATCGTCGGCGACGCAGGCCTGGTGTTGTCCTCGGTCACCCAGGCCGCGTCCGGCCGTGTCGACAACGGCGCGACCCGTCGCAAGCCCTGGCTGGAGGAGCTGCGCTCGGTCGAGATGCAGGCCTACGAGAAGCGGCTGCCCCGGCAGCTCTCCGACGCATCGCCGATCGACCCGTACCGGCTGGTGCACGAGATCAACGAGTTCCTCACGCCCGACTCGCTCTACATCGGCGACGGCGGTGACATCGTCACGTTCTCCGGCCAGGTGGTGCAGCCGAAGTCGCCAGGCCACTGGATGGACCCCGGTCCACTCGGGACGCTCGGCGTCGGGGTGCCGTTCGTGCTTGCTGCCAAGTACGCCCGCCCCGAGAAGGAGATCGTGTGTCTCTTCGGTGACGGCGCGTTCAGCCTGACCGGCTGGGACTTCGAGACGCTGGTGCGGTTCGACCTGCCGTTCATCGGCATCGTCGGCAACAACTCCTCGATGAACCAGATCCGCTACGGCCAGGCCGCCAAATACGGCGAT
>WHTY01000095.1 GCA_009377475.1 Actinophytocola sp. | reverse complement strand
GGGAGACGCTCGCGACTACCGCACTGGTCGGCACTGTGTTTTCGGGTTGCACGTCCACTTGGTCTTCGTGACGAAATACCGTCGCGGCGTGCTCACCGACGAACACCTGACCGCAATGGAACCCGTCCTCGCGGCGGTGTGTGCCGACTTCGGCGCCGCGCTCGTTGAGTTCAACGGCGAAGACGACCACGTGCACCTCCTCGTTGAGTACCCGCCCACCGTGCAACTGTCCCGGATGGTCGGCAGCCTCAAAGGCGTGTCGTCGCGTCGGCTGCGGCAACAATTCAGCATCCGCACGCACCGCAACCACCTGTGGTCCCCGTCGTACTTCGCCGCATCGTGCGGCGGAGCACCCCTGTCGATCATCAACCAGTACGTCGAGCAACAGCGGCACCCAAGCTGAGGAATCGGCTACCCCCGCCCCCAACGACAGGGCTCGCGCCGACAAATCTCCGGTCACGCTTCGGCTTCGAGCATCTCCTCGGTCACGGCCGCCTCGGTGTCCGGGATGCCGAGGTCCTTGGCGCGCTTGTCCGCAAGGGCGAGCAACCGGCGGATGCGACCGGCGACGGCGTCCTTGGTCATCGGCGGGTCGGCGAGCTGGCCAAGCTCCTCAAGCGAGGACTGCCGGTTGGACAGCCGCAGCCTGCCCGCCGACAGCAGATGCTCGGGCGCGCTCTCCCCAAGGATGTCCATCGCGCGCTCCACCCTGGCCGCCGCCGCGACGGCCGCGCGCGCCGAGCGCCGCAGGTTCGCGTCGTCGAAGTTGGCCAGCCGGTTCGCCGTCGCCCGCACCTCGCGGCGCATCCGGTGTTCCTCCCACCGCAGCACGCTGCTGTGCGCGCCGAGGCGGGTGAGCAGCACGCCGATGGCGTCGCCGTCGCGGACGACGACCCGGTCCGCTCCCCTCACCTCGCGGGACTTCGCCTGGATGCCGATCCGCCGCGCCGCGCCGACCAGCGCCAGCGCCGCCTCCGGCCCGGGACAGGTGATCTCCAACGACGACGAGCGCCCCGGCTCGGTGAGCGAGCCATGCGCGAGGAACGCGCCCCGCCAGGCGGCCTCCGCGTCGGCGACACCGCCGGAGACGACGGCGGCGGGCAGGCCGCGCACCGGACGTCCCCGCTGGTCGATGAGCCCGGTCTGCCGTGCGAGCCCTTCACCGTCCTTGACAACGCGCACGACGTACCGCGTGCCCTTGCGCAGCCCGCTGGACGAGATCACGTGGACGTCGGAGTGATGCCCGTACAGCTCGTGGATCTCCTTGCGCAGCTTGCGCGCGACCGAGCCGGTGTCGAGCTCGGCTTCGACGACCACCCTGCCGCTCACGATGTGCAGGCCCCCCGCGAAGCGCAGCATCGACGCCACCTCGGAACGCCTCGGCCCGATCTTGGTGATCTCCAGCCTGCTCAGCTCGTCCTTGACGGCGGCGGTCATCGCCATGGCCCCTCCACTTTCGTTGCTCACCCTTTCGGTGCATGCCGCTGCGCGTTACTCCCCGTGAATCCCGAAAGCCTCTCGCACACTCGCCGCGAGCGCATCCGGAGCGTGCCTACCGGACACGCTCGGGTCAGCCACGTCGGCGAGCACCGCCCGCGCCCCGAGCGCGTCGGCGGCCCGGTGCAGTCGCGCGGGAGCGGGAACCGAACCACGATCGGCGATCACCACGTCCACCCGCAACTCGGGAGCCTGCGCGCGGAGCACGTCGACGTGCTGCTCCGGCGAGTACCCGGCCGTCTCCCCCGGCTGCGGCACCAGATTCAGCACGACCACCTTACGCGCCGCCGTTCGCACCAGCGCATCGCGCAGGTCCGGCACCAACAGATGCACCAACACGCTGGTGAACCACGAGCCAGGCCCGAGCACGACGAGGTCGGCGTCGGCCACCGCGTCCACGGCAGCGGCGCACGCCTGTGGCTCGACGTCCCGGTCACGCGCGTTGTGCAGCGAGATACGTCCCACCCTGCCGGGTGTGCTCGCCACCGCGACCTGGCCTCGGATGACGCTCGGCTCGTCGGCGCCGTTCAGCCCGAACACCTCGGCCTCGATGCACAACGGGTCGACCGACATCGGCAGCACCCGCCCGGCGATGCCGAGCAGCGCGCACGCCTCATCGAGCGCCCGCACCGGGTCGCCGACCTCCTCGAACAGCCCCGCGAGCAGCAGGTTGCCGACCGCGTGGCCCGCGAGCGCACCGCTGCCGCCGAAGCGGCGCTGGAACACTCGCGCCCACAGCGCGTCGCCGTCCTCCGCCGTGGCGAGCGCCGACAGCGCCTGCCGCAGATCACCCGGTGGGAGGACGCCCAGCTCGCTCCGCAGCCTGCCGGAGGAGCCGCCGTCGTCCGCCACGGTCACCACGGCGGTGACGTCCGGGGTCAGCGTCCGCAGCGCGCACAGCGTGGCGTGCAGGCCGTGACCGCCGCCGAGGGCGACCGCGCACAGCGGGCGGTTCACCGTGCCACCCTCACCCGTGGCGCCCGTGTCCGTAGCGCCGCTCTCACTCACGGCCCAGGTCCCGATGCACGACCTTGACCGACAGCGAGTCGTCCTCGGCCGAGAGCCGCCGAGCGAGCTCCTCCGACATCGCGACGCTGCGGTGCTTGCCGCCGGTGCAGCCGACCGCGAGCGTCAGATAGCGCTTGCCTTCTCTGCGGTAGCCCGCGCCGACGATGCGCAGCAGCTCCTGATAGCGGGTCAGGAAGTCCTCCGCGCCCTCCTGGGTCAGCACGTAGGTGCTCACCTCGGTGTCGAGTCCGGCGTAGTCGCGCAGCTCGGGGATCCAGAACGGGTTCGGCAGGAACCGGACGTCCACCACGAGGTCGGCGTCCATCGGCAGGCCGTACTCGTAACCGAACGACAGCACCGTGATCTTGGTGCGCAGGCTGGCTTCGTTGCCGAACGTCTCCTCGATCTTGGCCCGCAGGTCGTGCACCGACAGCGAGGACGTCTCCACCACGACGTCGGCCTCGTCGCGCAGCGGCGCGAGCAGCGCGCGTTCGGCGACGATGCCGTCGGAGAGCCTGCCGTCGCCCTGCATCGGGTGGGTACGCCGCACCTGCTCGAACCGCCGGATCAGCACCTCGTCGGTCGCATCGAGGAACAGCACCCTTGGCTTGTAGCCCTGCGCGTCCAGCTCCTTGATCACGGCGGCGAGGTCGTCGGTGAACGCCCGCGACCGGACGTCCATCACCACGGCGACCTTCGTGATCGCGCCGCGCGCCTGCGCGCCAAGCTCCACCATCGTCGTGATCAGCTCGGGTGGCAGGTTGTCCACGACGAACCAGCCGAGGTCCTCGAGGCACTTCGCCGCCGTGCTGCGCCCCGCCCCCGACAGACCGGTGACGACCGCGACCTCCATGCCCGAGTGCCCGGGACCGCTGTCCGGCGTCGTGTTCTGGCTCATGTTCACTGTTGTCCGTCCTTGTCCGGAACCTCGTGCGGCGCGCCGTGCAGCGCCGCGTAGACCGTTTCCGCCGTGGCCGCGCCGAAACCCTTGACCTCGGCGATGTCCTCGACGCGCGCCTGCTTGAGCTTCTTGACCGAGCCGAAGTGCTTGATCAGCGCGGCCTTGCGGGCCTTGCCGAGCCCGGGCACGGCGTCGAGTTCTGATGCTCGCACGCTCTTGGCACGTTTGTCCCGGTGATACCGAATCGCGAACCGGTGGGCCTCGTCGCGCACCCGTTGCAACAGGTACAGCGCATCGGCGGTGCGCGGCAGGATGACGGGGAACTCGTCCGCGGGCAGCCACACCTCCTCCAGCCGCTTGGCCAGCCCGATCACCGCGATGTCGGTGATACCGAGGTCACCGAGGACGTCGGCCGCTGCGGTCGCCTGCGGGCCAGCGCCGTCCACGACGAGCAGGTTCGGCGGGTAGGCGAACTTGCGTTGCTTCGGGTCCTGCGGTTCGGGGGCGTCGGGGTTCGCGGGGTTCGCGGGGTTCGCGGGGTTCGCGGGGTTCGCGGGGTTGTCGCCGTCGGCCGCTGGGGTGTCCCCGCCCGCTGCCGCCTCGGCTTCGGCCAGGTACCGGGCGAAGCGGCGGCGCACCACCTCCGCGATCGAGGCGACGTCGCCCTTCTCGGCGGCTTCCTTGATCGCGAAGCGGCGGTACTCCGACTTGCGCGGGATGCCGTCCTCGAACACCACCAGCGACGCGACGACGTCCGCGCCTTGGATGTGGCTGATGTCGATGCACTCGATCCGCAGCGGCGCGGTGTCGAGGCCGAGCAGGTCCTGCAGCTCGTTGAGCGCGGCCGAGCGGGAGCTGAGGTCGGACGCCCTGCGCAGCTTGTGCTGGGTCAGCGCCTCCTTCGCGTTGCGCTCCACGGTCTCGGCGAGCGCGCGTTTGTCGCCGCGCTGCGGCACCCGCAGTCGCACCTTCGAGCCCCGCAGGCCGGACAGCCACTCCGCGATGGCATCGGCGTCGTCCGGCAACGCGGGCACCAGCACCTCGCGCGGGACCGGCGGACCAGCACTCTCGGCCTGGGCGGCCAGCTCCGCCTGCTCGCCGTAGAACTGGGCGAGGAACTGGTCCACAAGCTGCGCGCGGACGGCGTCTGTGGTGTCGGCGCTGTCGTGTGCGGTGTGTTCATCGGGCACCTCGTCGCGGTCGACCACCCAGCCGCGCTGGCCGCGCACCCGGCCGCCGCGCACGTGGAACACCTGCACCGCCGCTTCCAGCTCGTCGTGCGCGAACGCGACGACGTCGGCGTCGGTGCCGTCGGAGAACACCACGGCCTGCTTTTCCATCACCCTGCGCAGGGCCCCGATGTCGTCCCGGAGCCGGGCGGCGCGCTCGAAGTCCAGTTGGTCAGACGCAGCGGTCATCTCGCGTTCCAGCTCGCGCACCATGCCCTCGGTGCGTCCGCCGAGGAAGTCGCACAGTTGCTCGACGATCTCCCGGTGCCGCTCGGGGCTCACGTCGCCGACGCAGGGCGCGGCGCACTTGTCGATGTAGCCGAGCAGGCAGGGACGGCCGATCTGCTGGTGCCTGCGGAACACGCCGTTGGAGCACGTGCGCGCGGGGAACACCCGCAGCAGCAGGTCCAGCGTCTCGCGGATCGCCCAGGCGTGCGCGTACGGGCCGAAGTAGCGCACGCCCTTCTTGCGGGGACCCCGGTAGACGTGCGGGCGCGGGAACTCCTCGTTCAACGTCACCGCGAGCACCGGGTACGTCTTGTCATCGCGGTAGCGGACGTTGAACCGGGGGTCGAACTCCTTGATCCAGTTGTACTCCAGTTGGAGCGCCTCGACCTCGGTGGTGACGACGGTCCACTCGACGTCGGCGGCGGTGGTGACCATCTGCCGCGTGCGCGGGTGCAGCCCCGCGGGGTCGGCGAAGTAGCTACTCAGCCTGCTGCGCAGGCTTTTCGCCTTGCCGACGTAGATGACCCTGCCGTGGGCGTCGCGGAACTTGTACACGCCAGGCGCGTCGGGAATGCTCCCCGGCGACGGGCGGAACGAGCCGTTGCGCGACGTCCCGCGAGACAGGGACGCGTGACGAGAGGTGGACAGATCAGCCACGCCACCAGCCTACGTCGCGGCACCGACAACGGATCGCCCCCACCCGGTCACGCTCCGGGATTGTCGGTGGGGTCTGCCATGCTGCCTGGCATGGAGATACCGGAGTACCCGGACTACACAGCGGCGCTGCGCGACGCGGGTGAGCGGCTGGCCGCGGCCGCCGAGAAGGCGTGCTGGGACGCGGCGGTGCCGACCTGCCCGGACTGGACGGTGCGCGACCTCGTCTTCCACACCAGCGCGGTGCACCGCTGGGCCACCCGCCACGTGCGGGAGGCGCTGACGTCGCCAGGGGCGGCGATCGATCCCGGCGCCGATCCGCACCGGGACGCCGAGCAGCGGCCAGCCGACGACGCGCTGCTGGACTGGTTCCGGGACGGCCACGCAGCGCTGGTCGACGTCATCGAGGCCGCGCCGGCCGACCTGGAGTGCTGGTCGTTCCTGCCAGCGCCGTCGCCGCTGGTGTTCTGGGCGCGCAGGCAGACGCACGAGACGACGATGCACGGTATCGACGTCGAACTCGCGGCGGGCGTCCCCACTCCGGTGGACCTTGCAGTCGCCACGGACGGGATCGACGAGCTGGTGACCGGGTTCGTGGTCCGTCCCTCCGGCAAGCTGCGCAGCGACGTGCCGATCACGCTCGCGTTGCATGCGCAGGACACCGGGGCGGGCTGGCTGCTGCGGGTCAGCACCGAGCCGGTCGTCACCGAGCGGGTTGCGGACCTGCCTGCCAGTGGTCCGGTGGCCGAGGCGGCGGTCACGCTGCGTGGCAGCGCCGAGGACGTCTACCTCGCGGTGTGGAACCGTCGTCCGCTCACCGCGATGGAGGTCATCGGGGACGCCGACGCGGTGCGGGCGTGGCCGGATCTCGTGCGGGTGCGGTGGAGCCGGTAGTGCGGCTCGGTCGATAGGCTCGGTCCGTGCGAATCGCCACGTGGAATGTGAACTCGGTGCGCTCGCGACTGCCCCGGCTGCTCGGGTGGCTGGAGCGGGCGAAGCCGGACGTGTTGTGCCTGCAGGAGACCAAGTGCGCCGCCGAGGCGTTTCCTACCGCTGAGATCGCCTCGCTCGGCTACGAGGTCGCCGCGCACGGCACCGGTCGGTGGAACGGCGTGGCGATCCTGTCGCGCGTGGGGCTGACCGACGTGACGCGGGGGCTCACCGACGAGCCGGGCTACCTCGCCGATGGGGCGTTGTTCGAGACCGCCGAGCCGCGTGCGATCGGCGCGACCTGCGACGGCGTGCGGGTCTGGTCGGTGTACGTACCCAACGGCCGCGAGCCGTCGCACCCGCACTACCAGTACAAACTCCGGTGGCTGGCGGCACTGCGGGCGACGGCGGTCGCGGAGCTGGCCGAGGCGCATCCGTTCGCGGTGCTGGGTGACTTCAACGTCGCACCGACGGACGACGACGTGTGGGACGTGAGCCTGTTCGCGACGAGCACCCACGTGACCGAGCCGGAGCGCACCGCGCTCGCCGCCTTGCGCGACGTCGGTCTGGCGGACGTCTTTCCGCGCCCGTTGAAGTACGATCACCCGTACACGTACTGGGACTACCGCCGGCTCGCGTTCCCGAACAACAACGGCATGCGGATCGACCTGGTGTACGGCAATCCGGCGTTCGCGAAAGCTGTCGCCGACTGCTACGTCGACCGCGACGAGCGGAAGGGCACTGGCGCGTCGGACCACGCACCCGTCGTGGCGGACCTGGAGCTGTGAAGTGACGAGCGTGTAGACGTTTCGGTTGCTATAACGACCACAACGTCTTCAGATCGAATCGGGTCAGGCTGCCTCGCGCGGGCGCGTCAGGGTGCCACTGAGTGCTACTCCTGCCAGGCTTGCCGGTGCAGGGCGCGGAGCGCGCGCACGGCGGTGACCGCCCGCCAGCCGTCCACCACCTGCACCGCCATGACGGTGTAGTACTCGTCGTCCGGCAGTTCGAGGCGGGCGAACGCCGCGCCGTCTGGGAAGCTCACCGACAGCACCTCGCGCCACGCGAACCGCTTCGACGTCAGGACGTTGCGCACCTCGATGCCCTCGGCGTCGGCCCGCACCCTCGGGACCGCCCACAGCATCGTCCCCGCAGCGAGCAGCACGCCGAGCAGGATCATCGCGACCTGGTCGGACGTCCGGAACACCGCGCCGGTGTCCGACTGCCGCAACAGCAAGCCCACGACGGTGAACGCGACCAGGATCAGCACCGCGAGCACGCTGGCCATGATCAACGACCGGTGCGGCCGGAACTGCACCGGTTCGGCGAGCCGCTGCTCGGCACCCTGGTCCGCGCCCTGGACGTCGTCAGAACCCTGCGTTTCGTCCGCCACCGTCACGCCATCCCCGTCTCAGTCCACCGACGACGCAGCGACCGCAGAACGTGCGCGGCGTCCAGCGCGGCGACCGTCGCCTCGTAGCCCTTGTCCTCACCCGAGTCCGGCAGCCCGGCGCGGTCCAACGCCTGCTGCTCGGTGTCGCAGGTCAGCACGCCGTTGCCGACCGGGATGCCCTCGTCAAGCGCCACCCGCGTCAGCCCCTGGGTCACCGCGTCGCAGACGTACTCGAAGTGCGGCGTGCCGCCCCGGATGACGACGCCGAGCGCCACCACCGCGTCGTGGTCGCGCGCCAACGCCTGCGCCACCACCGGCAGCTCCACCGCGCCCGCGACGTGCACGACAGTCGGCTCGACGTCGAGCCGCGCTTCCTTCGCCGCCGCCCGCGCCCTGGCGAGCATGGTCTCGGTGATCTCGGTGTGCCACCGTGTCACGACGATGCCGAGCCGGACGTGCTCGTATGCGCCCGGGTCGAGCGCGACCTCGGGACGTCCCTCACCACTCAAGCTGGTACTCCCCCGTCCTTCCCGCCGGTGCGGTCCTGGCCGTTCTCGTCGAGCTGCGCACCCACGTCGTCCAGGTGCTCCAGGTGGGTCAGGTCGTGGCCCATGCGGTCGCGCTTGGTCTGGAGGTAGCGCAGGTTCTCCGGGTTCGGTGAGATCGGCAGCGGCTCCCGCCCGGTGACCCGCAGGCCGTAGCCCTCGAGGCCGATGCGCTTGGCGGGGTTGTTCGTCAGCAGCCGCATGGACTTGATGCCCATGTCGCGCAGAATCTGCGCGCCGGTGCCGTAGTCGCGGGCGTCGGCGGGCACGCCGAGCTTGAGGTTCGCGTCGACGGTGTCCTCGCCGCCGTCCTGCAGCTGGTACGCCTGGAGCTTGTGCATCAGGCCGATGCCCCTGCCCTCGTGGCCCCGGATGTAGAGGACGACGCCCCTGCCCTCCTCGGCAACGGCGTGCAGCGCAGCGTCGAGCTGGGGGCCGCAGTCGCAGCGCAGCGAACCGAAGACGTCCCCGGTCAGGCACTCGGAGTGCGCGCGGACCAGGACGTCCTCACCGTCGCCGATCTCGCCATAGACGAAAGCGATGTGCTCGATGCCGTCGAGCAGGCTGTCGTAGCCGATCGCGCGGAACGTGCCGTAGCGCAGCGGGATGCGCGCCTCCGCGACCCGCTCCACCTGCTTCTCGTTCCGCCTGCGGTACGCGATCAGGTCGGCGATGGTGATGAGCGCAAGCTCGTGCTCGTCCGCGAACACCTTCAGCTCGTCGTAGCGAGCCATATCGCCTTCGTCCTTCTGCGAGACGATCTCGCACAGCACGCCCGCCGGGCGCAGGCCGGCCATCCGGGCGAGGTCCACCGACGCCTCGGTGTGGCCCGGCCTGCGCAGCACGCCGCCTTCCTTGGCGCGCAGCGGGACGACGTGACCCGGCCGGTTGAAGTCGTCGGCGGTGGCGGTGCGGTCGGCGAGCAGCCGGATGGTGTGCGAGCGGTCGGCGGCCGAGATGCCGGTGGAGACGCCTTCCTTGGCGTCCACCGTCACGGTGTAGGCGGTGCCGCGCACGTCCTGGTTCGCGTAGAACATCGGCGGCAGGTTCAACCGGTCGGCGTCGTACTCCGTCAGCGGGACGCAGATGTAGCCCGAGGTGTAGCGCACCATGAACGCGACCAGCTCCGGCGTCGCCTTCTCGGCGGCGAAGATCAGGTCGCCCTCGTTCTCGCGGTCCTCGTCGTCGACAACGACGACGGGCTTGCCATCGGCGATATCGGCGATCGCGCGCTCGATCTCGGCGAACTTGTCCATGCTCACTCCTTCTCGCCGGCATTATCGCCAGGACCGTCACCGGAATGAGCACCGGGATCGGCGCGAACATTCCCGGCGGGCGCCGCGATCAACCGTTCCACGTACTTCGCCAGCACGTCGACTTCCAGATTCACCGGATCGCCTGGTGTCTTGGTGCCCAGGTTGGTCATCTCAAGGGTGGTGGGGATCAGCGCGACCGCGAACTCGTCGTCGGTCACCGACACCACCGTCAGCGACACGCCGTCCACCGCGATCGAGCCCTTCTCGACGACGTAGCGAGAGAGGTTCCTCGGCAGCGCGAACCGCGTCATGCCGTAGGCGTCGCGGGCGAGGTAGGTGCCGGTGCCGTCGACGTGGCCCTGCATGATGTGCCCGCCGAGCCTGCCGCCGACCGCGGCGGCGCGTTCGAGGTTCACACCGTCGCCGACGTGTACCTTGGCGAGGCTGGAGCGTTGCAGCGTCTCGTGCACGACGTCCACGGTGAACGTCGTGCCTGCGACGTCGACCACCGTGAGGCACACGCCGTTGACCGCGATCGAGTCGCCGTGCTTGGCGTCGGTGGTGACCAGGGGGCCGGACAGGCTCAACCGGGCGGCGTTCGGCACCTGCTCGATGCCGATGACCTCACCGATCTCCTCGACGATTCCGGTGAACACGCCTACCTCCTAGTCCTGCTGTGCCGGGACCGCGCTGACCCGCACATCGTCTCCTGTCATGGTGACCTCTTCGACCACCCAGCGGTGCATGTCGGTGACCGTTGACACTCCAGCATCCCCCAGCGCGGCCGGGCCCGCACCAGCGAGGGCGGGCGCGAGGTAGGCGAGCAGCCGGTCGATCCTGCCCGCCTCGGCGAACGCCCCTGCCAGCGTCGGCCCGCCCTCCAGCAGCACGTCGACCACGTCCCGGTCGGCGAGTTCAGCCAGGACCTTGTCAGGGTCGTGGGTGGCGATGATCACGGTTTCGGCGGCGTCGTCCAGCACCCGCGCGGTTGTGGGGACCTCGCGGGTGCCGACGACGACCCTGAGCGGCTGCCGTTGCACCGGCGTGCCCTCGGCGTCACGGGCGGTGAGCTGCGGGTCGTCGGCGAGGACGGTGCCGGTGCCCGCGACGATGGCGTCGATCTTCGTGCGGAGCGCGTGGACCTCTGCCCGGGCGGGTTCGCCGGAGATCCAGCGGCTGGTGCCATCGGCGGCGGCGACCCTGCCGTCAAGCGTGGCGGCGTACTTCCAGGTGACGTGCGGTCGGCCGGTACGGACGTAGTGCAGCCACGCGCGCAGCGGGCCGCGCCGGACGTCGTCGGCGAGCAGGCCCTTGGTGGTGGTGACCCCGTTGTTTTCCAGCGTGGCGGCGCCGCCCTTGGCGTCCGGGGTGGGGTCGGCGACGGCGTAGTGCACCGTGCTCACCCCGGCGTTGAGGAGCGCATCAGTGCACGGCGGGGTGCGGCCGTAGTGGGAACAGGGTTCGAGGGTGACGTACGCGGTGCCGCCCCTGGCACGGTCCCCGGCGTCGGCCAGCGCCATGACCTCGGCGTGCGGTCCGCCCGGTGGCTGGGTGGCGCCGCGCCCGACCACGACGCCGTCCGCGTCGCAGATGACGGCTCCGACGGGTGGGTTCGGGCTCGTCGTTCCCCGCACGGCCTCGCTGAGCGCGATCGCGTCCCGCATGGCCTGCTCCGGGGTCATCAGCCTCGACCGTCCTGCGCGCCCCGCGTATTCCTGTGGCCACATCCGGCCGCGGACGCCGCCTGCTCCCGCAGCGCCGCGACCGCCTTGCCGGGGTCGTCCGCGCCGTAGACGGCGGAGCCCGCGACGAAGCAGTCCACCCCGGCCTCGGCGGCCTGCTCGATGGTGTCGTTGTTGATGCCGCCGTCGATCTCGACCAGCAGCGTCAGGTGTCCGGTGTCGACAAGCCTGCGCGCGGTGCGGACCTTGGCCAGCACCTCGGGGATGAACGACTGGCCACCGAAGCCCGGCTCCACCGACATGACCAGCAGCGTGTCGTAGTGCTTCAGGATCTCGATGTAGTCCTCGAGCGGGGTTTTCGGCTTGATCGACAGCCCGGCGCGCGACCCGGCGGCGCGGAGGTTCTTGGCCAGCATGATCGGGTCGCGGGCGGCCTCTGCGTGCACCGTGACGTTGTACGCGCCCGACTCGGCGTAGCCCGGCGCCCACCGGTCGGGGTCCTCGATCATGAGGTGGCAGTCGAGCGGCACGTCAGACGTCGTCAGCAGCGAGCGCACCACCGGCAGACCGAGTGTGAGGTTCGGGACGAAGTGACCGTCCATGACGTCGACGTGCACCCAGTCGGCCCGGTTCTCGCCCTCGCCCGCGACCGAGGTGATCTCCTCGCCGAGGCGGGCGAAGTCAGCGGACAGGATGCTGGGCGCGATCATCGGGCGGTTCGTCACGGTACGTAGTCTACGGTTCGGCCGTCCGAAGCACGGGAGGGGTGTGGGGCGGATGTGACGTCGAGCGCGCTGGCTCAGCGCGTCTTGCGGAGCAGCGCGCAGAACATCGCGTCTGTGCCGTGGCGGTGCGGCCAGAGCTGAACGAACGGACCGTCGCCGAGGTCGGGCATGTCGGGGAACTGCTCGCGGGCGTCCAGGATCTCCGCGCCGCTGCGGCGGGCCACCTCGCGGACGACACCGTCGGTCTCCGCGAGGTGCGGTGAGCACACGACGTAGGCCACGACGCCGCCGACCCGCGCCAGGTCGAGCGCCGACGTCAGCAGCTCCGCCTGGAGCCTGGTCAGGTCAGAGACGTCGGACGGCTGCCGCCGCCACCGCGCCTCCGGGCGCCTGCGCAGCGCGCCGAGCCCGGTGCAGGGGGCGTCGACCAGCACGCGGTCGTAGCCCGGTTCCAGGCCGGGGTCGCGACCGTCAGCGACGTGCACCGTCACCGGCAGGCCAGTCACGGCGTACTCCACCAGCTTCGCGCGGTGTTCCGCCTGCTCGACCGCGTCGACTGTCGCGCCCTGGATCGAGGCGAGCGCGCCGAGCAACGCGGCCTTGCCGCCGGGTCCGGCGCACAGGTCGAGCCAGCGCTCGTCGGACCCGTCCAGCGGCACCGTGGTGACGGCCCGCGCGCAGAGCTGGCTGCCCTCGTCCTGCACGGCGGCCAGCCCCTCCCGCATCGGCTCCGACTCCGCGAGGTCGCCCATGCCGGGCGACAGCCGCACCCCGTACGGCGAGTACGGCGCGACGTCACCGCCGGTGATCGCCGCCAGCTCGTCGGCGCTGATCGCGCCGGGCCGGGCGACCAGGTGGACGTCGGGCCGCGCGTCGTCGGCTTCCAGCGCGGCGGTCAACTCGTCGCCGGACGTCCCGAGCGCTTCCGCGAACGCCCGCGCGATCCAGCGCGGGTGCGCGGTGCGCAGCGCGATGTTGCCGATCCGATCCTTCTCGGGTGACGGCGCGAGCTCGTCGAGCCACTGCTGCTCGTCCTTCTCCGAGATCCGGCGCAGCATGGCATTGACGAACCCGGTGACGTAGGAACCCGCCGCCTCCCGCGCGACGTCCACGCTCGACGTCACGGCGGCGTGCTCCGGCACCCTGGTCCGCAGCAGCTGGTACGCGCCGAGGCGCAGCACATCCAGCACCGCAGGGTCCACACTGGACAGCCCGCGGTCGCTGCATGCCGCGATGATCTCGTCCAGCAGGCCCGTCGCACGGCAGGTGCCGTAGGCGAGTTCGGTGGCCAACGCGGCGTCGCGGCCGGTGATCCGGCGTTCCCGCAGCAGGTCGGGCAGCACCAGGTTGGCGTAGGCGTCCCGCTCACTCACCGCGCGCAGGACGTCGAACGCCGCCTGCCGCGCCGGGTCGACCTTCGGCGGCGTCCTGGGTCCGTCCTTGCGTCGGGCGGGGCGGCTTCGGTCCGGGCGAGATGGTTTGCGTCGGTCGTGCCTCATCGGAGCCGTTCCCCTTCATCGATGCGCGTGCCCCGCGCCCAGTCCTCGGCCGCCATCCGCTTCTTGCCCTGCGCCTGCACCTCGGTCAGCTCGATCGGATCGGTCGCGGTGCCGACCAGCACCCGGTGCCGCTCCGCGCGGATCTCGCCCGCGCCGAGGCCATCGACGTCTCCTGCGATGCGTACCGGTCCGAACTTGAGCCGTTCGCCACGGAACTCCGCCCACGCGCCGGGCTCTGGCGTCACCGAGCGCACGTGCCGGTCCACGGCGACAGCGGGCGTGTCGAACGCGATGTGGGCCTGTTCCACGGTCACCTTCGGCGCGTAGCTGCGGCCCTCGTCCTGCTGCGGGATGGCGCGCAGCGCGCCGTCCGCCACTCCGTCCAGTGTGGACCGTAGCAGCACGGCACCGGACTCCGCGAGCCTGCCGAGCAGCACGCCCGCCGTGTCGTCCGGGCGCACTGGCTCGGTGACGACGCCGTACACCGGCCCCGCGTCCAGCTCCGGCACGATCTGGAACGTCGACGCCCCGGTGATCTCGTCGCCCGCCTTGATCGCGGCCTGCACCGGGGCCGCGCCGCGCCACGCCGGCAGCAGCGAGAAGTGCAGGTTGATCCAGCCGTACGCGGGAATGTCCAGCGCGTCCTGCGGCAGCAGCGCGCCGTACGCCACCGTCGGGCAAACGTCGGGTGCCAGCTCGCTCAGTCGGGCGAGGAAGTCCGGGTCGCCCGCCTTGGCGGGAGTCAGCACCTCGATGCCGTGTTCGTCCGCGAGCGCACCGACCGGCGAGCGCACCAGCTTGCGCCCGCGTCCCGCCCGCGCGTCCGGGCGGGTGACGACGGCGACGACGTCATGCCGTTCGGAGTCGAGCAGGGCGAGTAAAGACGGGACTGCCACCTCGGGCGTCCCCGCGAAGACCACACGCATAGTGCCGTCGAGTCTACGGGCGGCGACCGGACGCGCAGCGCGGGCGGGTGCCCATGTGGCGTGGGTCAGATCGGGCTGAGCGGGTCGAGCCGCACGCGCACGGTATCCGGTTCCTTACGCGCTCCCCTGCCCGCCTGCAACGCGGCGAGCGCGGCGGCGAGCGCCTTGCCGTCGGCGTTCGGCACCCGGAGCAACGCCCGCTCCAGTTCGGGTTCGTCACCGTGCCGGTCCGGGCGCTGTGGCGTCATCACCGGCACCGGTCCGAGGACGTCGGCGGACTCCGGGAGCGCGATCTCGTCCAGCGCCGTGGCCAGTGGCTCGGGTCCGCCTTCCAGGCTGGCCATCCGCATGGCAGGCGGGAATCCCAGCTCACGACGTTCGGCGAGCTCGCGTTCGGCGTGCCACGCCGGGTCCCATCTGATCAACGCCTGCACCGGAACCAGGGCGACATCGGCGCCGACGACGACCCTGCCGCCCTGCTCACCGGGCCGCACCAGCGCGGCGGCGGTCATCCAGCGCCGCAACGTCTCCTCCCCCGCGCGCAGGTCCTGCCTGCCGAGCAGCGCCCAGCCGTCCAGCAACAGCGCCGCGCCGTAGCCGCCGGTGGCGACCGGCTCCGCGCCGGGGGTAGCGATGACCAGTGCGGCGGAGCCGTCGACGTGCGCCAGGACCTCCTTGCCGCCCGACGTCCGCACCGTGACGCCGGGAAACGCCCTGCCCAGTTCCTCTGCGGTGCGGCGTGCGCCGATCACCTGCGCGCGCAGTTGCGCGGACCCGCACGCCGGGCATCGGAACCGCGACTCCGGCACGCCACACCATCGACACGCGGGCGCGCGGACGGCGTCCTCCTGGCCCGGTTGCCCGGCGGGCACCGCTAGGGGCCCGGCACACCGGCGGCAACGGGCCGGGGTGCGGCAGGTTCCGCAGGCCAGCGACGGCACGTAGCCGCGCCGGGGCACCTGGACGAGCACTGGCGCGTCCGCTTTGAGCGCCGCCCGAGCCGCCTCGAACGCGACGGCGGGCAGGCGTGCGACGCGGGCGGCCTCGTCCCGTGCGAGGTCGAAGTCCTCCCCGAAGCCGGTCACCCTCGGCGCACGCGAACGCAGACTCGCGCGGTCCGGGATCACCGGGTGCGCCCAGCGGCTCTCCACCAGCAGTTGCGCCTCCGCCGTGCGGGCGAACCCCGCCACCAGCAGTGACGCGCCGGACAGGTGCGCGCGCTGCACCAGGACGTCGCGGACGTGCGGGTACGGCGCGCGCCGTTCGGCGTGGAGGTCGTCGCCGTCGTCCCACACCACGAGCAGTCCGACGTCGGTCACCGGCGCGAACATCGCCGCCCGCGTGCCGACGACGACGCGCGCCACGCCCCGGCGGGCGCGCAGCCAGCGCCGGTAGCGCTCGGCAGGGCCGAGGTCGGCGGACAACGCGACGACCTGGCGCTCGCCGAGCCGTTCCGCGCACGCCTGGTGGAGCCGGGCGACGTCGCGGTAGTCGGGGACAACGATGACGGTGCCCCTGCCGCTGGCGGCGATGGCAGCCGACGCCTCGGCGAGCCGGGCGGGCCAGTCCTCACCGGGCAGCGCCTGCCACACCGCCCGCGCCCGCGCGCCCTTGCCGAGCGCGGTGAGCAGCGCGTCACCGTGCTGGTAGCCGCCCCAACCGTGCGGCGCGGTGTCGTGAGTGTCGGACACGGCGTCGTGAGTGTCGGACACAACGGCCTGAGTGTCGGACACGGCGCTCTGAGTGTCGGACACGGGTTCTTTTTCGACGCGGGCGTGGCGGGGTGGGATCGCCAGCCGGAGGACGTCGACCATGGTGCCCGCGTACTTGTCCGCGACCGCGCGCGCGAGCGTCGCGATCTCCGGCGCGAGCACCGGCTCCGGCGAAACCACCCGCTCCAGGTACGCGAGCCGCCCGGTGTGGTCGGTGGTGTCCGCGCGCTCGACCAGGTAGCCGTCGACGAGCTGGCCCGCGAACCGCACCCGCACCCGGCAGCCGACGACGGCGTCCTCGTGCTGGGTGTCGGCGACGCGGTAGTCGAAGGTGCGGTCGAGGTGCGGCAGCCCGACGTCGACGTAGACCCGCGCGATGGGCAGCGACGGGGCCGGGCGCCGCTCCCCCTTGCGCGCCGTGCGCGTGGTCGCCACTAGCGCACCACGGTCACGGCACCCGCGTGAACAGCGGAAACGCCTCGTGTGTCGAGCATGTCACCCGGCAGACGATAGCAGCAGCCACCGACAGCGGGGTCAGGTACCAACAGGCACGAGCGCACGGCTAACGAACCGGTCCACCTGGGCAGGACGTTGATCAGCTTCGCCGGGGTTGTTGCCCGGCGAACAGGACAAACCAGAACAAAATCCAGCGAGAACAAGCAATAAGACTGGCGAAGCTGAGCCGCGACCTCTGGTCACCGACGAAACGAACACAGCCGCAGGCTTGCAACGCGCAACACGGCGTCGAGAGCAGGAGACACAGCGTCGAGAACGAGGGACACGACGCACCGGTGCCGCCACTCAGGCGCCAGCGGCCTGCTTCAGCGCGTCGGCACGGTCGGTGCGCTCCCACGGCAGATCGACGTCGAGGCGGCCGAAGTGGCCGTACGCCGCGGTCTGCGCGTAGATCGGGCGCAGCAGGTCCAGGTCCCTGATCAGCGCGGCTGGCCGCAGGTCGAACACCTCGGTGATGGCCTGCTGGATCTTCGCCGGATCGACCGTCTCGGTGCCGAACGTCTCCACGAACAGCCCCACCGGTGACGCCTTGCCGATCGCGTAGGCGACCTGCACCTCGATGCGGCTGGCGAGCCCGGCCGTCACGGCGTTCTTCGCCACCCAGCGCATCGCGTAGGTGGCGGAGCGGTCCACCTTCGACGGGTCCTTGCCGGAGAACGCGCCGCCGCCGTGGCGGGCCATCCCGCCGTAGGTGTCCACGATGATCTTGCGACCGGTCAGCCCGGCGTCGCCCATCGGCCCGCCAACGACGAACCGTCCGGTCGGGTTGACCAGCACCCGCATGTCGTCGGACTCCAGCGCGAGCTCAGCCAACTCGGGGGCGATCACCTGCTGGCGCACGTCGGCGGCCAGCATGTCGAGGTCGACGTCCTCGGCGTGCTGGGTGGAGACGACGACGGTGTCGAGCCGCACCGGCGTCTCACCGGCGTACTCGATGGTGACCTGCGTCTTGCCGTCCGGGCGCAGGTAGCCGAGCACGCCGTTCTTGCGCACGGCGGTGAGCCGACGGGAAAGCCGGTGCGCCAGCGCGATCGACAGCGGCATCAGCTCTGGCGTGTCGGTGCAGGCGTAGCCGAACATCAGGCCCTGGTCGCCCGCGCCCTGGCGGTCCAGGTCGTCGAGCGCATTCTCGAGCCGCGACTCGTACGCGGTGTCCACACCCTGGGCGATGTCCGGCGATTGCGAGCCGATCGCGACGTTCACCCCACAGGACGCGCCGTCGAAGCCCTTGGCCGACGAGTCATAGCCGATGCCGAGCACGGTGTCGCGCACGATCGACGGGATGTCGGCGTACGCCTGGGTGGTGACCTCCCCCGCGACGTGCACCTGACCCGTCGTGATCAACGTCTCGACCGCGACCCTGCTCTGCGGGTCCTGCGCCAGCAGCGCGTCCAGCACCGAGTCGCTGATGGCGTCACAGATCTTGTCCGGGTGCCCCTCGGTCACCGACTCGGAGCTGAACAGTCTGGTCTGCGATGCGGTCACGGTCATGCCTCGATTCTTCGCCGCGCGGTGCCCCCGCGTTACGGATCAGATTACGCGCCTTCGCGCAGGTGGTGGCGCGAGTGCATCACGGCTGGCGCAGCGAGGCAACGGCGTCCCACACCGCGGCGGCCAGTTGCGACTTCGAGCCGAACGGTATCTGCGTCTCGTCGCCGTTGGCGGCGAGCAGCCAGCCCGCGTTGTCCTCCACCTCGAACGCCTGACCGTCCCCCACGGCGTTGACGACGAGCAGGTCGCTGCCCTTGCGGCGCAGCTTGGCGCGGGCGTGGTGCAGCACGTCGCCGGTGACGTCGCCGGTCTCGGCGGCGAACCCGACGATGATCTGCTCCGGACGTCGATGGCGCACCAGTTCGGCGAGCACGTCGGCGTTGCGTTCCAGCGCAACCGGCGCCGGCTCGCCATCGGTCTTCTTGATCTTGTACTGGGCCAGCTCGCTCGGCCGAAAGTCCGCGACCGCCGCCGCCATCACGACGACGTCAGCGGCCGTGCCGACATCGATCACCGCGTCCCGCAGCTCGGCGGCGGTGGACACGCTGACGAGCTCCACCCCGGCCGGGGTCGGCAGCGACACGGTGTGCGCGGCGACCAGCGTGACCCGCGCGCCACGGGCGGCTGCCACCCGCGCAAGCGCGTAGCCCTGTTTGCCGGAGGACCGGTTACCCAGGTAACGCACCGGATCGAGGGGTTCGCGGGTGCCGCCCGCCGAGACGACGACGTGCATCCCGGTGAGGTCACGCGGCAGCGCATCGGGATTGGCGAGTAACAGCTGCGCGAGGTCGGTGATCTCGGCGGGGTCGGCGAGCCTGCCCTTGCCGGTGTCGACGCCGGTGAGCCTGCCGGAGTCCGGCTCGGGGACGATCGCGCCCCGCTCCCGCAGCGTCGCGACGTTGGCCCGCGTCGCGGGGTGTTCCCACATCTCGGTGTGCATGGCCGGGAAGAACACCACGGGACACCGGGCGGTGAGCAGCGTGTTGGTGAGCAGGTCGTCCGCGAGGCCGTGCGCTGCCTTGGCGAGCAGGTCGGCCGTGGCGGGCGCGACCACGACGAGGTCCGCCTGCTGGCCGGTGCGGACGTGCTCCACCTCGGGCACGTTCGAGAACACCCCGGTGTGCACCGGGTTGCCGGACAGCGCCTCGAAGGTGGCGGCGCCGACGAAGTTCAGGGCGGACGCCGTCGGCACGACCTGGACGTCGTGGCCGGACTCGGTCAGCCCACGCAGCACCTCGCACGTCTTGTACGCCGCGATACCCCCGCCGACGCCGAGCACGACGCGGGCGCTGGGGCGCGGCTCACGAGCCATGGGATGTCCCGAACTCATCGGGTGAGCCGCTCGGGCTCACTCGCCTTCGGTGTGCTCAAGCAGGCCGGAGTGGATCTCCCGCAACGCGATGGAGAGCGGCTTCTCCCTCGGGCCAGGCTCGACCAGCGGGCCGACGTACTCGAGCAGGCCTTCGCCGAGCTGCGCGTAGTAGTCGTTGATCTGCCGCGCGCGCTTCGCCGAGTAGATCACCAAGGCGTACTTCGAGCTGACCTTGTCGAGCAGGTCGTCGATCGGCGGGTTCGTGATGCCTTCGAGCTTGTCGCCCGACAGACCAAGCGTGGTGGTCACTCGCAACGCTCCTGTGCTG
>WHTY01000092.1 GCA_009377475.1 Actinophytocola sp. | reverse complement strand
GCCACCGCATCTCCACCACCGAAGTCGAATCCGCCCTCGTCTCACACCACAACGTCGCCGAAGCCGCCGTCGTCGGCGCCAACGACCCCACCACCGGACAAGGCATCGTCGCCTTCGTCATCCTGCGCGGTACGGCCGACGACGACGCCAGCGGCGAGAAAGCCATCACCGAACTGCGCAACCACGTCGCCAGCGAGATCGGCCCCATCGCCAAACCAAGGCAGATCATGGTCGTGCCCGAACTACCAAAAACCCGCTCCGGCAAGATCATGCGCCGCCTACTGCGCGACATCGCCGAAAACCGCGAGGTCGGTGACGTCACCACGCTGGCGGACACGACAGTGATGGACCAGATTTCCGCTGGTCTGAAGGGAGGCAAGGGCGACGAGTAGCCACAACCACGCCACGGATTCGGTTGATCAATCACACAATCGGACGGCCATGAGTGGACGTCGCGGTTAGGATCGCCGAAAGGTGTGCCGGGAAGTCTGGTCGGCGAGTAAGACACTCATGTCCCTACGACCCATGGAGCGTGTGTGGCCCGCCGCCAGACCCATCCCAAGGCTGAGTTCGCCCGTTATCTCCGTACCGAGACGACCGGTGGCATCGTCCTCCTCATCGCCACCGCCATCGCGCTCATCTGGGTGAACTCGGCTTTCGGCGATGCCTACGTCGCGCTGCGAGACACCAAGATCGGGCCGCACTTCCTGCACCTTGACCTCAGCGTGGGGACGTGGGCGAAGGACGGCCTGCTCGCGCTGTTCTTCTTCGTCGTCGGCCTCGAGCTGAAACGTGAGCTCGTCGTCGGCGAGTTGTCCAACTTCAAGGCGGCGGCACTGCCGATCGTCGCGGCGATCGGCGGCATGGTCGTGCCCGCGGTCATCGCGCTGGCGATCTCCTGGGGCGAACCAGGATACGAACGCGCATGGGCGATCCCGATGGCGACCGACATCGCGTTCGCCCTCGGCGTGCTCGCGGTGACCGCGCGCCACCTGCCCAGCAGCGCGCGGGTGTTCCTGCTGTCACTGGCCGTGGTGGATGACCTCGGCGCGATCATCGTCATCGCGGTGCTGTTCACCTCGGGCTTCGACCTGGTGGCCGGCGCCGTGGCGCTGGTCGCGCTCGCGGTGTACTGGTACCTGCAGAAAAAGCGGGTTCGCACCGCATGGCTGTATGTGCCGCTCGCGGTCGTGGTGTGGGTCGCGATACACACCACGGGCATCCACGCCACCATCGCTGGTGTTCTGCTCGGCCTGCTGACCAGGGTGCGCACCGATCCCGACGAGGAGGAAGCACCCGCGATCCGGCTGGAACACCGGTTGCAGCCGTACTCGGCGCTGCTCGCCGTTCCGGTGTTCGCACTGTTCGCGGCGGGCGTGCCGCTCAACAGCGAAGCGATGACGACGGTCTTCACCTCGGCGATCCCGGTGGCGATCATCGCCGGCCTCATCGGCGGCAAGCTCATCGGCATCCTCGGCGCCAGCGCGATCGCGGTGCGCGCCGGTATCGGCAAGCTGCCGAACCGGACGAACTGGCGGGACATCACCGCGCTCGCGGTGCTCGGCGGCGTTGGCTTCACGGTGAGCCTGTTGATCGCCGACCTCGGCCTCCCGGAGGAGGCACGAGAATCGGCCAAGTCCGCAGTGCTGATCGCGTCGGCGGCCGCGTCCCTGCTCGCTGCGGCGCTGCTCAGCAAACGCAGCAAGGCGCACGCGCAGTACAACACGCACGGGACGTAACGCGACCACGTGCGCGAACTCGCACGCGAATCGCCCGACCTCATCACTTGCACGTCACCCCGACCATGGCACGATGACATCCGTGACACGGCACGAGGAGCAGTTCAACGACGCCAGCGGGGCGGTCGACTACCTACCGCTGACCGACGATGACAAGGCCCTTCCGGGCAACGGCGCGGGCGAACCGTCGATCGGCACGCTCGTGCGTGACACGTCGACGCGGATGTCCGCGCTGGTCAGGGCGGAGATCGAGCTCGCCAAGTCCGAGGTCGTCGGCGAGGTCAAGAAGGGCGTCAAGGGCAGCGTCTACTTCATCATCGCGCTGGTCGTCGCGCTGTACAGCTCGTTCTTCTTCTTTTTCTTCCTGGGCGAGTTGCTGTCGGTGTGGCTGATGCGCTGGGCCGCGTTCCTCATCGTGTTCGGCCTGATGCTGGCGGTCGCGGTCGCGAGCGGTGTGCTTGGCTGGCGCAAGGTGCGCAAGATCCACGCGCCGGAGGAGACCATCGCCAGCGTGAAGAAGACGTCGGCGGTGTTCGCTCGCAAGAAGTCCGAAGAGGACGTCGACGCACACCAAGGTGGCCCGAGTCCTTTCTGACAGCGTGTCCCGCGCACCCGACCCCTCCAGTGTCCGATATCCAGGGCCGTGGACGCATCGCGACATCTCCGCCAACGGCATCTCCCTGCACGTCGCCGAAGCGGGAGATGGTCCGCTCGTGGTGCTGTTGCACGGGTTCGCCCAGTGCTGGTGGGTCTGGCGTGAGCACCTGACGTTTCTCGCCGACGCGGGCTACCGCGTGGTCGCCGCCGACATGCGTGGCTACGGCGACTCCGACAAACCACCACGCGGTTACGACGCCTGGACCCTCGCCGGGGACGTCGCTGGCCTCGTCCGCGCGCTCGGCGCACGTCGCGCGCACCTGGTCGGGCACGGCTGGGGCGGCGCGATCGCCTGGACGGCCGCGACGCTGCACCCCCGCGTCGTCAGCACCGTCAGCGCCTTCGGCACGTCTCACCCGCTCGCGTTACGTCCGGCGCTGCGACGGTCCCTCGTGAACGAGCGGCAGCGCCGCGCGACCGGGCACGTATATCGCTTCCAACTGCCGATCGTGGCCGAACGCGGATTGCTCGCCGACGACGGCGCGCAGGTCGAACGGTATCTGCGCGACTGGTCGGGACCTCGATGGCAGTCCACCCCGAACTTCACACCGACCGCGGCGACGCTGCGCAACGCGGTGCGGATCCCCGGCGTGGCACACAGCTCGCTGGAGTACTACCGCTGGGCGTTCCGCTCGCTGTTCCGTGGCGACGGCAGGCGGTTCGCCCGTGCGGTGCGGTCGGCGTGCCCGGTACCCGTGTTGCAGGTACACGGCGTGGATGACGCCTGCGTGTTGATCGACACCGCACGCGCCAGCACTCGCTGGGCCGGGCCCGGCTCGCGCTTCGACGTGCTTTCCGACGTCGGGCACTACCCTCACCTGGAAGCACCCGACCGCACGTCGGTGCTGCTGCGGGACTGGCTCGACGCGCACTGACCGGAGTGCAGGACACGACGTCCGGAACGTCGGACACAGCGTCCTGAACGTCGGACACAGCGTCGGGAACGGGGGACACAGCGTCCTGAACGGGGGACACGGCGCGGCGGGTTACGACGTGCAGCGGCCGGTGCCTACGGGTTGCGTCATGCCGGGGGCCCGCCGGACCTCCGGGGCGACCTCTTCCGCCGTCAGCGTGAAGCCGGTGTCCGGATCCTGCACGGACGCGCCGAAGACGACACCCACGACATTCCCGTCCGGCGCGACCATCGGGCCACCGGAGTTCCCGCTGCGGATCTGGCCGCGCACGGTGTAGACGTCCCTGCGCACGGTCTTCGACTCGTAGATGTCCGGACCGCGCAGCGTGATCCGCTGCCGCACCCTGGCCGAGGTCGCGGTGTACGGCCCGTCGAGCGGGTAGCCGAGCACGACCGCGCTGTCGCCGCCCTCGGCGGTCTCCTGCTGGAAGTTGAGCACCGGAGCGTTCAACGCCGGTACGTTGAGGACGGCGACGTCGGTGTCCGGGTCGAAGTAGACGACAGAGCCTTCGAGGAGCGAGCCGTTGGACTCCACCCCGACCTGGTTGGTGCCTGCCACGACGTGCGCGTTGGTCATCACCCGCTGCGGCGCGATGACGAACCCGCTGCCCTCCAGCCTGCGGGAACAGGACGGCGCCTCACCGCGGATCTTGAGCACGCTCGGCCGCACCCGCTGCACGACGGCGGAGTTCTGCAGCGCGGTGTCCGGCGCCTGCACCTGCCGGTTGGGCGACTCCGCGAACGGCGGCAGGATGCGGGGCAGCCCGGAGACGTCGAGTAGCTTGCGCAGGTCGTTCGGCAGGGCGTGCGCCTGGTTCGGCATGCTCTCGTTGACCGTGGCCAGCACCTTGGAGTTGTTGATCGCCGACGCCAGCCCTGGCAGGCCGGACACGCTGGTCATCGAGAATCCGACGAGCCACGCGATCGCGAACGCGGCCAGCCCCTGCACCAGCGCGCCGAGCCCGTTCTCCAGCATGGAAGGGCCGTCGGCGCCGATGCGTTCCCTGAGGGTTCTGCCCACCCAGACGCCGAACGTCTCGCCAAGCGCGACGAGGAACACCACGGTCGCGAACGCGAGCGCCACCTTCGCGGCCGGGTTCTGGAACATGTCCACGACCATCGGCGCGGCGAAGCGGATCCCGATGATCGCGCCCGACAGCACGCCGAGGAACGCGGGCAGCGCGACGATGACGCCCTGCCGCGCACCAGAAACGGCAGCCAGCAGCGCCACGAGCAGGACGATGACGTCGACCCAGTTCACGATCACTCCCTCGTGGACTTCCGGCTTGGCAACCGTAGTAGCTCGCCCGTGCGGTCGCGACGCGGGCTGTCGGAGATCATGTCACGCCTGCTCACAGCAGTTCACCATGATCGGCGAGCGCGCGTCGCAGCGGCCGGACGTCGGTGGTGTCCCACTCCTGTTCCCAGCCGCCCAGCGAGAGCAGCACGCTCAACAAACCCGCGGTGAACCCCCATACGAACAGCCCATTGACGACGAACGCCGGCCCTCGCCAGCCGCCTTCCTCCCGCTCAACGAGGAACCGGTTGGCGGGATTCGCAAGATCGGCGAGCTTTACCCGAGCCACCGCCGACGTCTCCCTCTGGTCGACGGCATGGACCGCGCTCGGCTGCTCCCAGTGCGCGAGCACCGGCGTCACGGCGAATCCGGACACCGGCACGTAGAGCTGCGGCAGCAACGCGACGGGCCGCACGCCGTCCCGCTCGAGCCCGGTCTCCTCGACGGCTTCCCGCAGCGCGGTGTCGACCGGGCCGGTGTCGCCGTCGTCCGCGCCGCCGCCCGGGAACGCCACCTGCCCCGGATGGGACGGCATGTCGTCCGCCCTGCGCAGCAGCAACACGTCGGGATCGGGTGCCGAGCCGTTCGCGCCGTTGGTGTCGTCCTCGCCGAACAGCACGAGCACCGCCGCGTCGCGGACGTCGGCGTCGGCGGGCGGCGAGAACCGGGTGAACGTGCGGTAGTCGAGGTCACCCGCGACGTCGACGAGGTCGCGCAGCCACGTCGGCACTTCGCCGGGGTGGACGAGCGCGCCGGGCGCGGTCTCGGTCACGGGCTTCCTCCGTACGCTCCAACAGCCTTCCGCACCTGCTCAACGCGCGAAAACACCCTCGGGTTCTCGATCAACCGGATCTGGCCGTCGCTGGTGACCAGGTAGGAGGCGGGCAACGTCGGCGGGGCGCGGAGCGCGGAGCGGATCGGTCCCCTGCCTTCGCCGTCGTGCACGCCGGGCAGCCGGACGCCCAGCTCAGCGAGCAGCTCAAGGCCTGCGCGCTCGTCGCTGTCCACCTGCACGGCCAGCACGTCGGCCGCGCCGTCGGAGTCGGCGTAGGCGTAGGCGTAGGCGTCGAGCACGGGCAGTTCCTCGCGGCAGGGCCCGCACCACGTCGCCCACAGGTTGATCAACGTCGTCCTGCCGGCCAGCGCGGTGCCGACGTCGATGCGTGCGCCGTCCGCGAGGCAGGTGGCCTCGACGTCGCGGAGCTGCGGCACGACAGCACTGCCCGACACGCTGGGGCAGTCCGGCAGCCGTGCGGCGCGGCGCGCATCGGCCAGCGCGGCGGTGTCAGCGGTGTCAGCGGTGCCCGGCGCGGCGGCGTCGCCGTCCTCGCCACCCAGCACCGGCAGCAGCGCGACGATGCCCGCCAGCACCAGCGCGCCAAACACCAGCGTCCACTGCGCGGTCCGGCTCATGGCACCACCTGGTCGGACCCGGCGGCGAGCGCGAGCAGGTGCTCCCGCTCCGTGCCCTTGACCAGCTTCGCCGCGGTGTCGAAGTCGGTCGGGCCTGCGCCGTAGGACGGGCAGTCCCGCGCGAGCAGGCATGCGCCGCAGGCTGGCGTGCGCGCGTGGCAGACGCGCCTGCCGTGGAAGATCACCCGATGGGAGAGCAGCGTCCAGTCCCTCCGGGGGATCAGTTCGCCGACGGCGTGCTCGATCTTCACCGGGTCGTCCAGGTCGGTCCATCCCCAGCGCCGCACCAGCCTTGCGAAGTGGGTGTCCACGGTGATGCCCGGCACGTCGAACGCCTCGCCGAGGACGACGTTGGCGGTCTTGCGCCCCACACCGGGCAGCGTGACCAGGTCGGCGAGCCTGCCGGGCAGGTCGCCGTCGAACTTCTCGACGATCGCCGCGCCGAGCCCCATGATCGACGTCGCCTTGTTCCGGTAGAAGCCGGTGGAGCGGATGTAGCCCTCGAGCTCCTCGCGATCGGCCCCCGCGTAGTCGGCCGCCGTCGGGTAGCGCGCGAACAGCGCGGGCGTCACCTTGTTCACCCGTTCGTCGGTGCACTGCGCGGACAGGATGACCGCGACGATCAGGTCGAGCGGGGTGTCGTAGTTCAGCTCGCAGTGCGCGTCGGGGAAGGCGTCGCCGAGCCTCCGATAGCTCCGGCGCGCGCGCCGGATGAGTGCCAGCCTGCTCTCGTCGGTGAACTTCCTGCGACGCCGACCACTATTCACGGGGCCATTGTTGGCTACGGAAGGCACACGGCTAGCCTACGGCCAAGCGCGCTCTCACTCGTCAGTGGGCAGCGCCTTGCAGCCAGGCTCCGGCGTAACGGCAACGTCACAAGAACACGCCGATCCGGGTCCAGCAACTGAACGATCACTGAGACGTAAGCGAGGATTGACCCCATGACGGTCTGGTTCGTGATCGCTGTCCCCCTGGTCGTGCTGATGTTCGCGCTGTTCATGGAGCGGGTGGAGAGCAAGCTCCGCAACGTGACCGTCAAAGAGGAAGACGTCGAGGAGTTCCTGGAGAAAGCGCAGCCCAACGAGGTCGGCGCGCTCTACGGCCAGGGCATCGGTCGCGCTCTCGAACTGTTCCGGCTGCGCAGGGTCAGCGGCAAGGCGAACAAACTCCGTACGCGCAGTCCCGAACGCGCACAGTAGCGGACTACTCTCAGCCACCGGACCGGGTGGCAACGCCGGGTAACCGACGTCTAAGATCGCCTACTTGGCGGATCACGTCGTCACGCGGTCATCGGTCGACCACTCACACGTGGGGGTTGATCGCAGCCGCGCCGACGCTTGCTGCCAGGGCATACCGCGAGTACGCCCTAGACTGCACCACCAGGCTGGGCTACTCGCTGACGGCCTCGCGGTGGGCTCACCAAGCCCGTCGTCAGGTCGGAACAGCACGACAACCGGGCAAGACAGGCTGTGCCGACATAGAGTAGCCCGGGCGGTACATTGAGGCACAGTGACCAGCGACACGTGCCCGCGAAAGACGGCGGAGAACACGGTCGCGTGCGACAGGAGGCACAGGTGGACGAGGTCCTTGCCCGCGCGGGCATCTTCCAGGGCGTGGAACCAGCCGCGGCTGAGGCACTCGTGCAGACCTTGGAGAGCGTCGAGTTCCCCAGGGGGCACGTGATCTTCAACGAAGGCGAGCCAGGCGACAAGCTCTACATCATCCAGTCAGGCAAGGTGAAGATCGGGCGCAAGTCCCCGGACGGCAGGGAGAACCTGCTCGGCATCTTCGGGCCTTCTGACATGTTCGGCGAGCTGTCCATCTTCGACCCTGGCCCGAGGACGTCCAGCGCGGTCACGGTGACCGAGGTGCGCGCCGTCATCATGGACAGGGCAGCGCTGCGCCAGTGGATTTCCACCCGGCCGGAGATCTCCGAGCAGTTGCTCAGGGTGGTCGCGCGCCGACTGCGCCGCACCAACAACATGGTCGCCGAATTGATCTTCACCGACGTGCCCGGTCGCGTCGCCAAGGCGCTGCTGCAGCTCGCGCAGCGCTTCGGCAGCCAGGAGGCCGGCCTGCTGCGCGTCACGCACGACCTCACGCAGGAGGAGATCGCCCAGTACGTCGGCGCGTCGCGGGAGACCGTGAACAAGGCGCTCGCCGACTTCGCCCAGCGCGGCTGGCTGCGGCTGGAGGGCAAGAGCGTGCTGATCCTCGACCCGGAGCGGCTGGCGCGCAGGGCGCGGTGACGAGCCTGACGACGAGCGCGGTGACACACGCCACCGCGCCGGTCCGTTAACGCCGCCGCGGCCGCACACGACACACAACCGGAAAGCAGAAAAAGAAGCCGGGCGCCACCCCCGACGTGGCGCACCGGCTCCTTTTCCGTATGCGCGGCCCATCCCCCGACGTTCCGCGCTCCCCGCCCTCCGGTCATAGGCCCCGACCCAATCTGCCGGAGGGAAGCTCACTATGTTCTTGTCTCCACCATCGCCCACGGCTTCCGCAGCGTGCAAGTGTGTTCACCCTCAAGGACGGTGCTGAGGCCGGTTATGTTGCATAACTCGGGGCAAATCGAGCGCAACGTTACCCGATCGAGACCTTCCGCTCCGTCTGAGTGTCGGCCGACGACAGCGTGTGAGGCACCCGACCCGAAAACGAGTGGTACTCCCGTACCATAATTCGCCATACTGGTACACGTGTCCAACAACGCTTCCCTCGCCGACTACCGCACCGCGCTGACCGCGCAGGGCGCTGGCCTGCCCGTGCTGTTCTCGTTGCTCGGCCGGTTGCCGATCGCCATGATCGGCTTCTCCGTGCTGCTCTACACCCAGCACGTCACCGGGTCTTTCGCCATCGCGGGCGTCGTCGGGGCCGGGCTGCTGGTCGGCGTCGCCATCGGTTCCGTCGTCCAGGGCCGCATCATCGACCGGTTCGGACCGACCTGGCCGATCCTGCTGGCCACCGTGGTCTTCACCGCCGCCGTCATCAGCCTCGTCCTCGCGATCGAACAGATCGCGCCGACCGTCTTGCTGGTGGGGCTCGCGGTCACGTCGGGCACCACCCAGCCCGGCGTGCCGTCAGCCGCGCGGTCGTTGTGGGCGCGCCTGCTGCCGCCCGGCAACCCACGTAATGCCGCCTACGCCTACGAGGCGATCTCCATGGAGGTCTTCTTCATCCTCGGCCCCGGCCTCGCCGGTCTCATGCTGCTGACGCCGTGGCCTGGCTCCGGCGTCGTCGCGGGCGCCGCCTGCATGGCGCTCGGTTCGGTCGGGTTCGCGCTGACCCCCGCCGCACGGGCGTGGCGAGCGCGCCCCAAGGGCGAGCACGCGGGCAGTCTCATGGGCGCGATCAGCAGCGCGGGCATGCGCACGGTCGTGCTCGCGGTGCTCGGTTTCGGCGTCGTGATCGGGTTCGTCGAGGTCGCCGTGCCCGCCGTCGCCACCCGCGCTGGCGAGCCGACCATCGGCGGGCTGCTGCTGTCGGTGTGGTCGCTCAGCTCGGTGCTGTTCGGCGTGTTCTTCAGCCTGCGGCCCTGGCCCCGGCCGTTGCCGCTACGGCTGCCGGTCCTGCTCGGCGGCCACGGGCTGCTTGTGGGGCTGCTGGTCCTGCCGACGTCGTTCGCGCCGACGTCGTTGCTCCTGCTCGCGGGCTGCATGGTGATCGCGGGCGCGCTCATCACCCCGCAGGCGACCAGCCACTCAACCGCGATCGACGTCGTCGCGCCGCGGGGCACCGCGACGGAGGCGTTCGGCTGGGTGATCACCGCGGCCACGCTCGGGCTGGCCATCGGCCACTCGACCAGCGGACTCGTGGTCGAGCGGTTCGGGCCGCCGATGTCGTTCCTCGCGGCGGCATGCGCCGGGCTGGCGCTCGCCGTGCTGGTGTGGACGCGGCGACACACCGTGCGGCCGTCAACCCCGCCGGTTGAGGTAGTCGAGCTGCGCGCGGACGCTGGACTCGGCCGCTCCCCAGAGCTTGGGGTCGACGTCGGTGTAGACGAACTCGACGATCTGCCGAGGGCTGGCGTCCGCTCCTAGCTCGGCCAGCGCGCCGCGCACCTGGTTCAGCCGCTGCTCGCGGTGCTCCCGGTACTCGCGCACTGTGCTGCGCAAGTTCGCCAGCTCCGGCCCGTGACCGGGTAGCCCGACCGCGCCAGCGGGCACAGTGTGGCTGTCGGACAGCAGGTCGAGCGAGTCGAGGTAGTCGCCGAGGTTCGACAGCACCGTGGTGCCGTAGCCGAGGATGGTGTCCCCGGTGAGCACGTGCGTCGTGCTGCCGTGTCCGACCGCCAGGCACACCGAGTCGCCGGTGTGGCCAGGGGTGTGCAGGACGTCGAACCGCAGGCCAGCCGCCTCGACGACGTCGCAGTGCCCGATCGCGTCACCGCCCCGGCACAGCCCGGGCTCCGCGGCCCGCACCGGCGCGCCGACCCGCTCGGCGAACCCTGGCGCGCCCTCGGCGTGGTCCGGGTGGTGGTGGGTGAGCAGCACCAATTCGACGTCGCCAGCCGCCTCGACCAGCAGGGCGAGGTGCTCCTCGTCGTCGTGGCCGGGGTCGATGACGACGCTGCCCGCGGCGCCAGGCGCGCGCAGCACCCAGCTGTTGGTGCCTTCCAACGTCATCGTCGACGGGTTGTTCTCCAGCAGCACCGACGCGATGTCGCTGACGGGCCGCAGCTGGCCGTAGGCCGGATGCCGCATCCGGGTCACTCTCCTCGGGGCGGGGAAAACTCGACGCGTACACCGTCACTGTCGCGCACGATCGTCGGCTCGATCCGGGGTATCTCTCGCCGCGCGGCGAGCGCGCTCGCCACCGTGTCGTACTCGGCGAGCTCAGCGAGCGTCACCCTGGTCGGCGGCATCATCGGGCGTTGCCCCGCGTCGGCCTCGGCGAGCGCGTCGGCTGGCCGATGCCACGCAGAGGACTCCGTCTCGGACGTCGCATCGTCGGCGCGCTGACCCTCCGGCAGCGCCGCGAGGAAGAACCGGGCGTCGTAACGGCGTGGTTCCTGCGCTGGCGTCACCCAGCTGGCCCACGGCCGCAGCAGGTCGGCGCGCAGCACCAGCCCGGCGTCGTCAAGGAACGCCGCCAGCGACAGCTCCCGCGAGATCAACGCCTCGCGCGCGTCGTGGTACGGCGTGGAGTCCGCGACGATCGCGCCGTCGGCGTCACCGGCGAGCAGCACGCCGGACTCCTCGAACGTCTCCCGCACGGCGGCGCACACCAGGCCGCGCGCCAGCGACGTCTCGCAGCCGAACCAGTCGGCCCACGCGGCGGCATCCGGCCCGTGCCAGGCGACCGCACTGACCGCACTATCGATGTCACGCTGGTCGAGGCCGCCGCCGGGGAAGACGGTCATCCCGCCCGCGAACGGCATGCCTGCCACCCTGCGCTGCAGGAACACCTCGATGCCCTGTCCGCCGCCATGCGCGGCGGCGTCGCGGACAAGCATGACCGTGGCGGCGTCCTTCGGCGTGGCGGGCACCTCAGGTGTCTCGGGCGGGAGGAAGTCGTCCGGCAGCGGCACCGACCTCGGCCAGCTCGTCACGCCGAATCCCCGACCTCGACGATCATCTCCACCTCGACCGGCGCGCCGAGCGGCAGCTCGGCGACGCCGACGGCGGAGCGGGCATGCTGACCGGCATCGCCGAAGACCTCGCCGAGCAGCTCGGATGCGCCGTTGACGACGCCGGGCTGACCGGTGAAGCCGTCAGCAGACGCCACGAAGCCGACGACCTTGACGATCCGCGCGACCGAGTCGATGCCGACGAGACCGTGCACGGCGGCGAGCGCGTTCAACGCGCAGGTGCGGGCGTGTGCCTTGGCCTCCTCCGCGCTGACCTCGCCGCCGACCTTGCCGGACGCGGCGAGCGAGCCGTCGGTGATCGGCAGCTGACCCGAGGTGTAGACCATGTTCCCGCTGCGGGTCGCAGGCACGTACGCCGCGACCGGCGGGACCACCGTCGGCAGGTCGATGTCCAGTTCGATCAGCCGTGCGCTCCAGCTCATCGCGCTCAGTCCTTCGGCCGCTTGAGGTAGGCGACGTGCTGCTCACCGGTCGGGTTCGGCAGCACGGTGACCAGCTCCCAGCCGTCAGCGCCCCACTGGTCGAGAATCTGCTTGGTCGCGTGGATCAGCAGTGGAACCGTCGCGTACTCCCATGTGGTCGCGCTCATGCACCCGTCCCTTTCGTTGCCTCGTCGCTCTTTCCCGCAGCCTAACGAGACCGCGCCCGCTGGCACGTGTCGGCCGCACACCTGTCGCCGATACACCTCCCGGCACCAACGAGTTCACCAACACGGGTTAGGTTGTCCGGCATGGAGGCGTGGCGGATCTTCGCGACGGCGCTGTTCGTCGCTGCCGGTGTCACGCTCGTGCTGCTCACCATGGCCACGGTGCGCGAGCGGACCCACTCCGGCGGGCAGACCGCCGTCGCTGGCGCCATCGGACTCGCGGCGATGCTGATCATCGGCGTGCTGCTGGCCACGACCCTCCCCGCGGCCGTGAGCTGGGCGATCGTGATCGTCGCTGGCGTCGTCGTCACCACCATGGTGCTGACTTCCTGAGCCCGCGCGAACGCCCTTCACCCCGTCGGGGCAGTCACCGGTTACTCTGTCGGCCGTGACAACGTCGCCCGTGACAACACCGCTCGGCGCCTCCGGCTGGACCAAGGAACTCAGGCGGGCGCGCTTGCATTTCGTGACCGGCAAGGGGGGCACAGGGAAGACCACGGTCGCCGCGTCACTCGCCCTCGCGCTCGCCAGCGGCGGCCGCCGGGTGCTGCTGGTCGAGGTCGAGGGCAGGCAGGGCATCGCCCAGCTCTTCGACACCGAACCCATGCCGTACGGCGAGCGGCATCTGGTCTCGGCGCCGGACGGCGGCGAGCTGTGCGCGCTGCACCTCGACGCAGAGGCCGCACTGCTCGAGTACTTCGAGATGTTCTACAACCTCGGCTTCGCGGGGCGCACGCTGCGCAGGATGGGCGCCATCGAGTTCGCGACCACGCTCGCGCCAGGGCTGCGGGACGTGCTGCTCACCGGCAAGATCAAGGAGTGCGTGACCCGCAGGGAGTCCGACGGCCGCCACAGCTACGACCACGTCGTCGTGGACTCCCCGCCGACAGGGCGCGTCGTGAAGTTCCTCGACGTCACCCGCGCGCTGAGCGACATCACCAAGAGCGGGCCGATCCGGGGGCAGGCCGAGGGCGTCGTGAAGCTGCTGCACTCCCCTGAGACGGCGGTGCACCTCGTGACGCTGCTTGAGGAGATGCCGATCAGGGAGACGCTGGAGGCCGTCGATGACATGGTCGATGCGAAGCTGCGGCCCGGCGCGGTGCTGATCAACCGCGTGCGTCCACCCCGGCTGCCCGCCCGCTCGGTCACGGCCGCCGCCGACGGCAGGGTCAACACCTCCAGGGTGCGCTCCGGCATGGAGGCCGCTGGCCTCGACCTCGCCCCTGAGGTGCTGGACGGGCTGGTCGACGAGACCGTGGAGCACGCCATCCGCGTGACGGCCGAGCGTTCGGCGATGGAGCAGTTGGGCGAGGCCAACCAGCCGCGCATCGAGATCCAGGACGTCACGGAGGGCATCGACGTCGCAGCGCTGTACGAGATCGCCGACCTGCTGGTCGAGAAGGGGGTGCGGTAGCGATGGTGCGGGCGAAACACCTGGACATCGACACCCTGATCGACAACCCGAAGACCAAGGTCGTCGTCTGCTGCGGGTCAGGCGGTGTCGGGAAGACGACGACGGCTGCGGCGCTCGCGTTGCGCGCGGCGGAGCGCGGCAGGACGACGGTGGTGCTGACCATCGACCCGGCGCGCAGGCTCGCGCAGGCGCTCGGGCTCGAAGAGCTGGGCAACGTTCCCAAGCGGGTCGAGCTGGACGGTTTCGAGCCCGCCGGTGAGCTGTGGGCGATGATGCTGGACATGCGTCGCACGTTCGACGACATGATCATCGCGCACTCCGAGCCTGGCCGCGCCGATGAGCTGCTGGCCAGCCCCTTCTACCAGACGGTGTCCACGTCGTTCTCCGGCACGCAGGAGTACATGGCGATGGAGAAGCTGGGCCAGCTCGTCGCGGACGGCGAGTGGGACCTGATCATCGTCGACACGCCGCCGAGCCGGTCCGCGCTCGACTTCCTCGACGCGCCGAAGCGGCTGTCCAACGCGCTCGACAGCAGGCTGATCAAGCTGCTGACCAGCCCCGCCCGCGCGAGCGGCTGGGGCGTGCGCAAGGCGTTCACCGCGGGGCTCGCGATGGCGACCAAGGCGATATCAACCGTGATCGGCGGGCAGCTGCTGACCGACGCGTCGGCGTTCATGCAGGCGTTCAACAGCACGGCGGGCGGTTTCAAGGAACGTGCAACCAAGACGGCGGAGCTGCTGCGCTCGCCGGGGACGTCGTTCCTGGTCGTTGCCGCGCCAGAGTCGGACGCGCTGCGGGAAGCGAGCTACTTCGTTGAGCGGCTGTCCGAGGAGTCCATGCCGCTACAGGGCCTCGTGGCGAACCGAACGCATCCCGTGCTCGCCGAGCTGCCAGGGACCAAGGCGCTCGCCGCAGCTGAGTCGCTTGAGCGCGACGGCAACGGCCAGCTCGCGGCCGCCGTCCTGCGCCTGCACGCCGACCGTGTCGCCCTCGACCAGCGGGAGCAGCGCCTGCTCGCGCGGTTCACCCGGGCCCATCCCGGCGTCCCCATGGTGAAGGTGCCCGCGCTGCCCAGCGACGTCAGCGACATCGCCGGGCTGCGGGTGATCGGTGAGCGGCTGTCGGGCAACGGCGCCGCGCGCTAACCCGCGCGGGCGGGCTGCTCCGCGTCGCCGTGCTCCCGCCTTGCCTCTTCGAGCAGGTCACGCCACGACTCGACGTCCGGCCTACGGCGTAGCAAAGCGCGTCGCTCCCGCTCGGTCATGCCGCCCCATACGCCGAAGGTGATCCGGTTGTCCAGCGCCTCGGCCAGACACTCGGTACGAACGGGACAGGACATGCAGACCAGCTTCGCCCGGTTCTGCTCGGCACCCTTGACGAAGAGGACATCCGGATCGGTGTCGCGACACGCGGCCGCAGTGCGCCAGTCCGGCTCAGTGCTGTTCATACCCCCAGCTCCCTCTCAGCTGTCATGCTCAGTTCTCCGCCCAATGGCGCTCCCCGGCGCCGGTACGTGAGACGTTGACGGACTGTAGAGCCCATCGGTTCCCATCGCCAAGCTGGGTAATCCAATTTCATGCCGCCGTAACACACCCGGGCTGATCGTTCTCGGCCATACGCACTACACCGGCAGCCGAGCGAGCCCCCGGCACAGGCACGTAGCATCGTGGGCGTGCGTACGACGGATGGCATTGTCAAGCTGCTCGGATTGTGTCTGCTGGCGGGTGTGCTGCTCGCCGGCATGATGTTCCCGTTCGTCGGGGGGCTCGGCGTGATGTCGAACCAGGCGAGCGCGACCGTCGACAACACGTCGACCGATCTGGCGAACGTGCCGCCGCCGCTTGTCACGACCGTGACCGACGCCAAGGGCAAGTCGATCGCCACGCTGTATCAGCAGTACCGCATCCCCACCGCCAGCGACCAGATCTCCGACGCCATGAAGTGGGCGCTCATCTCCATCGAGGACAAGCGCTTCAATGAGCACAACGGCGTCGACTGGAAGGGCACCGTACGCGCCGCGATCAGCAACACCCAGGGCGGCGACACCCAGGGCGCGTCCACCTTGACGCAGCAGTACGTCAAGAACTACCTGATCAACGTCGTCTACTGGAACGACAACAACCCGAAGCACCTCATCGGCAGGCAGAAGGCGCAGGAACAGACCATCGCGCGCAAGCTGAAGGAAGCGCGCATCGCGGTCCAGCTCGAGACGAAGATGTCGAAGAAGGAGATCCTCACCGGCTATCTGAACATCGTCGAGTTCTCCCGCCGCATCTTCGGCGTCGGGGCCGCTGCCCGCGCGTACTTCGGCGTCTCGGCAAAGCAGCTGGACGCAGGCCAGGGCGCGCTGCTTGCCGGCATGGTCAACAACCCGACCGCGCTCGACCCGTGGAACAACCCCGAGGAAGCCAAGGACCGGCGCAACGTCGTGCTGGACCAGATGGTCGGTAACAACAAGCTCAGCGAAGAAGACGCCGAGAAGATCAAGGAAGAGCCGCTCGGGGTGCTGCCCGGTGGGCCGCGCAAGCCACCGGCCAACTGCGTCGGCGCCGGTCCCGACCACGGCTTCTTCTGCCAGTACGTCGAGGACTACCTGCTGCGCGCCGGGATGGACGAGAACGACCTCTACACCGGTGGCTACACCATCAGGACGACGCTCGACCGGGAAGCGAACAAGCTGGCCAAGGACTCGGCCGAGTTCCAGGTGCCGAAGACCGAACCCAACGTCGCGAACACACTCTCGCTGGTCAAACCGGGCAAGAAGCGCCACAAGGTCGTCGCGCTCGCGGCGAACAAGGACTACGGTCCGGACAAGAGCAAGGGCCAGACCGTCTACGCGCTGCCGTCCGACGTCAAGAACCTCGGCGGCGGCGGCTCGACGTTCAAGATCTTCACCGCGGCGGCGGCCATGCAGGAGGGCGTCACGGGCATCCACGACAAGATCTCGGCGCCGAACTTCCACATCTCGCCGGTGTTCATCAGCGGTAGTCCGCAAGAAGCGTGTCCCAATACCGAGCAGTACTGCGTGCAGAACTACCCGGGATCGAGCTTCGGCAGCAGCATCACCCTGCAGGACGCCCTGGCAAAGTCACCGAACACCGCGTTCGTGATTCTGGAAGAGAAGGCGGGCATGGGGCCGGTGGTGAAGATGGCCGAGAAGCTGGGGCTACGCAGGTCCATGGCCGCCAACGGCAAGGGCCTGTCGCCCGATCCGAAGGCTGAGGACAACCTGCTCAGCTCAACCCAGAGCGAAATCTACGGGCCGAACGGACTCTGGCCGGGCAGTGGTTCGTTCACCCTCGGACCGGCAGCGGTCAGCGGACTGGAGCTGGCCAACGTCGCCGCGACGATCATGAGCGGTGGCATGTGGTGCCCGCCGTCGCCGATCGCCGAGGTCACCGACCGCAACGGCAACTCGGTCAAGATCCAGGAAGAGCCCTGCGAGCGGGTCATCCCGAAGGGCTTGGCCGACACCCTCGCCGTGGGACTGAGCAAGGACCACACTGGCGGCACCGCGACCGGCGCCGCCAGCCAGGTCGGCTGGGATCGCCCGATGATCGGCAAGACCGGTACCGCGCAGAACGCCCAGGCTTCGACGTTCGTCGGCGCCACGCCACAACTCGCTGGCGCCGCGATGGTCTTCCGGCCGGACTCTCCGATCGGCAGCCTGTGCTACGCCGGGCCCGGCAACGTGCGCGCCTGCGACCTCGGCACCGGCAACATGCAGGGTGCGCGCACACCGGCGGCCACCTGGTTCGACGCGATGATCAAGATCCACGAGAACCTGCCGAAGAAGGACATGCCGAAGCCGGACCCGAGGTACACGAGGATGAACGGCGACAACTGACGCCACCAGCGTGTTGTTCCGGCGCCGCACCGTATCCTCACTCGGGTGAGCTCCGTCCGTCACCGCAGGAACAGCACCGCCCGCCGCCGTGCCAACCGACTTGGCGCAGCGACCGCCGCCGTCGGCGCGGTCACCCTCGCGTACGCCGCTGGCATCGAGCGCACGCGATGGACGTTGCGCACGGCAGAGCTACCTGTGCTCGCCCGCGACGCACAGCCGCTGCGCGTGCTGCACGTCTCCGACTTGCACATGCTGCCCAGCCACACGTCCAAACAGCGCTGGGTGGCGTCGCTGGCCGAGCTGAAGCCGGACCTCGTCGTCAACACCGGCGACAACCTCTCGCACGCGGCGGCGGTGCCTTCCGTGCTGCGGGCGCTCGGACCGCTGCTGGACTTCCCCGGAGTGTTCATCTTCGGCAGCAACGACTACTTCGGGCCGAAGCCGAAGAACCCCGCGCGGTACCTGTTCGAGAACGAGGCGAACCGCGAGCACATCCACGGCCCGCCGCTGCCGTGGCAGGACCTGCGCGCGGCGTTCCTCGAGCGCGGCTGGCATGACCTCACTCACACCAGGGAGACGTTGACGGTCGCTGGCCAGCGGATCGTCGCGGCGGGCGTGGACGACCCACACCTGCACTACGACCGCTACAGCGAGATCGCGGGTAAACCGGACGCCGACGCGGCACTGCGGCTCGGCATCACCCACTCGCCGGAGCCCCGCGTGCTGGATCCGTTCGCCTCGGACGGCTACGACCTGGTCCTCGCCGGTCATACCCACGGCGGTCAGCTGCGCATCCCGGGGATCGGCGCGCTGGTCACCAACTGCGAGCTGGACCGTTCGCGGGCGCGCGGCGTGTCGCGCTGGGGCTCGGACATGTGGCTGCACGTCTCGGCGGGGCTTGGCACGTCGCCGTTCGCGCCCGTGCGGTTCGCCTGTCCGCCGGAGGCGAGCCTGTTGACGCTGGTGCCGCGCGGTTCAACGTCCTCAGCGCAAGCGGGGGAGTCCCGCTTCAACGCTGGAATCGGCGTCCGTTAGACTCGTTGGCGGCCCGAGTAACACGGCATCGGGGTGTGGCGCAGCTTGGTAGCGTGCCTCGTTCGGGTCGAGGAGGTCGTGGGTTCAAATCCCGCCACCCCGACGCAGCGGAAGCGGCCCAGGTCCACTACGGACTTGGGCCGCTTTCGCGTCAGTGTCTCGGTCAACCTCGGGCTATTCACCTCGGCGCATCCCCTCGATCACGACCTCACCCGTAGTGAGCTGCCGCCATGGGCCAGGTTTCCGCCGTCCTGCGACGTGACACCATCTACCCGTGACCACTCATCCTGAACCTACGGTGCCGGACAGCCTGTTCGCCGACCCTGCGGCAGAGGCCCGCTGGCGCGCCCGCTTCACGGCGGCGCGGATGTCCTCGCCCGACTGGGCTCGCGACGAGCCATCGGCCAACATCTACGTCTCCAACGTCAGCGGCGTGTTCGAGATCTACGCGTGGGACCGTGCCACCGACGAGCACCGCAAGGTCACCGACCGGCCCAACGGCACGATCCACGGCACCATCGCCCCTGACGGCCGCGCGATCTGGTGGTTCAACGACACCGATGGCGACGAGTTCGGCCACTGGGTCCACGAACCGTTCGCGCCAGGCGACCAGGCCGGGACCGCCCCGGCGAGTCCGCCGGACATCCCGGACGGCTACCCCGCCGGTCTCGAACTCGGTCGCGTCGTCACCGCCGTCGGGGTGTCCGCCGACGACGGCACCACGATCTACACACACGCCGATGGCGCCACCCGCACGGCGTATGCCAGCGAGCACGACGCGAGCGTCGCCGCGCTGTCCCACGACGAGGCGCTGCTCGCGATCAGCCACTCCGAGCACGGCGACTCCCGGCACCCCGCGCTGCGCGTGCTGGCGGTGGACGGCTTCGGCATGGTCGCCGAGAAGTGGGACGGTCCCGGCAAGGGCCTTGATGCGCTGGAGTTTTCCCCCGTTCCCGGCGACCAGCGGCTGCTGGTCCTGCACGAGCGGCGCGGCAAGGAAGAGCTGCTGATCTGGGACGTCGCCCGCGACAGCGAGACCGAGATCTCGCTCGACCTGCCCGGCGAGGTCGCCGCGACCTGGTACCCGGACGGCACCGCGCTGCTCGTCGTCCACTTCCACTCCGGCCGCAGCAGCCTGCACAGCTACGACCTCGCCACCGGCCTCCTGACCGGCATCGACACCCCGCCTGGTCGGATCGGCGGCGCGGGCGTGCGGCCGGATGGCGCGGTTGAGTACGCCTGGTCCAGCGCGCAGACGCCGCCCGCGATCCGCACCCGTTCGGTCACCGGCGAGGACGCCGTGCTGCTCACTCCGCCGGGGGAACGCGCGCCGGAGTCCGTGGCGATCACCGACACCTTCGTCGACGGCCCCGGCGGGCCGGTCCACACGCTCATCTCGCGGCCCGCCGACGCGCCGGACGGCCCGCTGCCCACGGTCTTCTCGCTGCATGGCGGCCCGCACGCCGCCGACGAGGACCGGTTCTCCGCTTACCGCGCGGTATGGGTGGACGCCGGGTTCGCGGTGATCGAGGTGAACTACCGAGGCTCAACCGGCTACGGCTCGGCCTGGCGGGACGCAATCGAGGGGCGGCCAGGGCTCACCGAACTGGAGGACGTTGCCGCCGTGCACGACTGGGCCGTCGCGAACGGCGTGGCGGATCCCGCCAAGTGCGTCGTCAACGGCGCGTCCTGGGGCGGCTACCTCTCGCTGCTGGCCCTTGGCACCCAGCCACAGCGGTGGGCGGCGGGGATCTCGGTGGTGCCGGTGGCCGACTACGTCTCCGCGTACCACGACGAGATGGAGCAGCTTCGCGCGTTCGACCGGGCGCTGTTCGGCGGCTCACCGGAGGACGTGCCCGAGGTGTACCGGAAGTGCTCGCCGCTGACGTACGTGGACGACGTCGCCGCCCCGGTGCTGGTGCTGGCTGGCGACAACGACCCGCGCTGCCCGATCCAGCAGATCGAGAATTACCTGGGCCGGCTGGCTTCGCGGGGCACGCGGTACGAGTTCTACCGCTACGACGCGGGCCACGGCTCGCTCGTGGTCGCCGAGACCATCAAGCAGACCGCCATCGAGGTCGACTTCGCCCTCCGCACGCTCCCCTGACCCGCGAGTCTCACCGTATTCCGCCCGAGTCGCACCGTAAATGGCACGAGTTTCACCCTCCGGGACCGCGAGTCCCGAGTTGCGACGGCGCGAGTCCCGAGATCCAGTGGCACATGTTCCGAGATGCGCCAGCACGAATACGGTGCGACTCGCGCCGAATACGGTGAAACTCACGCCGAATACGGTGCGACTCGCGCGGGATACGGTGAGACTCGCG
>WHTY01000018.1 GCA_009377475.1 Actinophytocola sp. | reverse complement strand
GACCCGATGCGCAGCACGAAGGCGTCTCGCGGGTCCATCGGGTTGCGTCCGGTCAGCTCCGTGGCCCGTTTCAGCCGGTAGCGCACCGTGTTCGGGTGCACGAACAGCGCCCGGGCGCAGGCCTCGAGCACCCCACCAGCCTCGAGGTAGGCGGTCACGGTCTCCTCGATGGCGCCACCTGCCTCGTCGAGCGGCCGGGCGATCTGGTCGATGAGCTGCCGCTCGGCGGCGGCGTCGCCGGTAAGTGCGCGTTCCGGCAGCAGGTCGAGCGAGCGCACCGGGCGCGGCGCGGCGGCCCAGCCGACGACGGCACGCAGCCCGGACAGCGCCTCCGCGGTGCTGTGGTGCGCCTCGGCGATGCTGCTCACCGTCGGCCCCGCGACGACGGGGCCATCGCCGAACGACTCCGTGAGGGTGTCCAGCACCGCGTCGTCGCTGGTTGAGCCGGCCGTCGGGCCGCCGACGACGACGATCAGCCGGGAGCCCTGCACGCCGAGCATCACCGGCCGGTGGATGCGGGCCGCTCTCGCCCTGACGTCCTTGACCGCGATCGGCGGGTCGTCAGGCGGCGCGTTGCCCACGATGGCGGTCGCCGCGTCGGCGAGATCCCAGCCAAGCGCCGAGGCACGCGACAACAGAGCCTCCTCCGCGTCGCCGCGCACGATGCCGTCCACGACGAGAGCCTCCAGCCGCGCGTCCCACGCGCCGCGTGACTCGGCGGCGGTGGCGTAGGCGGTCGCCGCGGTGAACGCGACCTCGCGGCCGTACCGGACGGCGGCCTCGGCGAGCGCGGCGCGCTCGGTCTCGTTCGCGGCGAGCTTGGGCAGCTCCTGCTCGAAGACGTCGAGGGCGATCCGGATCAGCAGCACGGTGTGGCGCATGTTGATCCAACGAGACAGCTCCTGTGGCGCGTTGCGGAAGGCATCAGTCGTCGGCCGCTGCGCGGTGTCGGGGTCGCGCAGCCATTCGATGAAGCCCGCCGCCTCCACCTGGGTGATCAGCAGGATGCTGGCGCGCTGGTCGGCGGGCATCCGGGAGAACCACGGCAGCCGTTCCGCCATCGCCGCCACGCTCTTGGCCGCGAGTTCGCCTGACGCGCGCTTCACCTTGCGCACGGTGCGTGCCGACAGCTCCCCCTCGTGCCTCATCTGCCATGTCGTGTCTGCGCCCATAGGGCAACACTAATCGACCCGTTGTGGGCACCGTGGTGGTCTCGGTCAGGTCACGGTGTCGTGACGCGCCACGAAACGTGCTATGTGCGCGTGGTAGCGAATGCCAGAAAACCGGCCCGGTACTTCGACAGATTTATTACCCATTTCGGGGACAGCGGCGCGGGATTCCGACGTGCGGATCGCGGCGGTTCCGTGATAATGCGCCGAGAACGCGGCGAGTGGCCCATCGATAGCGCGAATCGCCTGGGACAATTCCGGCATAACGCCGCCATACGGGCGAATTAAGTTCCGTGCCGAGAAACCCGGTGCGACGGGTACGGCGCGCCGCACCGGGTTTCTCGGCATCCCCGGTCCCCACCGGTAGATCCACTATGGACCCCACGATTCGTGATACGCCACTGGACTCACTCTTTCGTGTCGCCGTTTCGAGTTGCCGCGTTCTGTGCATTGATTAAGGTCTCGCCAGACACCGGCGTTTGTGACGACCAAGCACGACCAAGGAGGAGATTGCAGTGGATCAGCTCAAGGAGGGTTTGGGCGATGCGTGGAGCGCCATAGCCACGTTCGTGCCGAAGCTCTTCGCATTCTTGATCATCCTGCTGATTGGCTGGCTGATCGCGAAGGCGGTCGCGAAGGGATTGACGCTGGTTCTTAACCGGCTCGGTTTCCCGAAGCTCATCGAGAAGACGGGCCTTTCGGGAATGCTCAGCCAATCCAAGGTTGACGCCACCGGAATTATCGTCAAACTGGTCTACTACTTCATTCTGCTGATCGCGCTGCAGCTCGCGTTCGGTACGTTTGGGCCGACCAACCCGGTGAGCGAGCTCCTCAACGACGTCATCGCGTTCCTGCCGAGGATCGTGGTCGCGCTCGTGCTGATCATCGTCGCGGCGGCGATCGGCAACGCGGTCCGCGGCCTGGTCAGCAGCGCGCTGTCGGGCAGGGCAGCTGGCACGCTGCTCGCGTCGATCGCCTACTACATTATCCTGGCCTTCGGCATCATCGCCGCCCTGAACCAGGTCCAGATCGCCACCACGGTGACCGGTCCGGTCCTGATCACGGTGCTTGCCACCGTGGGCGGGGTGATCGTCGTCGGCTTCGGCGGCGGCCTCATCAAGGCGACGTCGGAGCGCTGGCCTGGCTGGCTGGCCAGCCTTGAGGGCCAGTTCGGCGGTAGCACCCACGAGGCCCGTACTCCCGCTGCCGCGGGTGCGCGGTCCTCGCAGGCCCAGGAGCCGCCAACCCCGCCGCACGGTAACCCCGTTTCGTAAAGACAACGGGTTCGCCCCGACCCGGGTGCCCGGTGACGCAATCCCGTCACCGGGCACCGTTGTGTGTTCAGGCGCGCTTCGGCGGCAGCGGCACGAACCCGCTGGTGCGTCGCACGTAGTCGGCGTAGCCGGGCCTGCTGGACAGCATCCGCCGCTCGGTCATCGGCTTGCCGGTGCCGCGCGCGAGCAGCGCGGTCATCACCAGCGGCGAGACGATCGTGAGCAGTCCGGTCCAGTCGTGGGCGGCGAACAGGAACAGCCCCCACCAGACGCAGGCGTCGCCGAAGTAGTTCGGGTGCCGGGAGAACCGCCACAGCCCGCTGTCCAGCACCCTGCCCTTGTTCGCGGGATCGGCCGAGAACCGGGCGAGCTGCGCGTCGGCGATCGACTCGAACAGGAAGCCGGTCAGCCACACCAGCACGGCGAGGACGTCGAGCACCCCGATGTCCGCCGTCAGGTGCGCCGCCGCCTGCAACGGCAGCGACACCAGCAGCATGATCGCGCTCTGCGCGGGATAGACCACCAGTAGCAGATGCCGGTACGGGTGGCTGCCTGCGCGTTCGGCCATCTCGGTATAGCGCGGATCCTCGCCGCGTCGGTTGTTGCGTTCGTGCAGGTGCGCGGCCAGCCTGCCGCCCCATACTGCGGTCAGTGTCAACACCAGCCACGCCCGTGGCTCGCCAGCCGATACGACGACGCTCACGGCCGCGATGGCGACGAACCCGAGTCCCCACGCGGTGTCGATGGTGTCCTTGCGGCCCCGCGCGACGGTGAGCCCGAAGGTGACGCCGAGCACGACGACGACGGCTACGACCGACGCCACCAGGTTGACCAGAAGACCGCCGACGTTCACGCGCCCACCCCGAAGCCGCTGCGGCCATCGGCGTCAGGGCGAACCGCGAGGATCTGGTCGACGCCCATCCGGTTCTCCTCGAACGCCAGCGCGCCGCCTGCCAGGTACAGCCGCCACACCCGCGCGAACCGCTCGCCGCTGTGCGCGACGACGTCGTCCCAGCGCCGTTCCAGCGTGTCCTGCCAGGCCCGCACCGTGTGCACGTAGTGCTCCCGCAGCGCCTGCACGTCGCGGATCTCCAGCCCGGCGTGCTCCAGGTGCGCCAGGGTCGCCGGCAGCGGCCGCATCGCCATGTCCGGCGCGATGTAGGACTCGATGAACGCGCCGCCACCGGGGGCGTTGTTGCCGCGTGACATCTGCTGCAGCAGCAGCCTGCCCTGCGGACGCAGCATCGCCCGCAGTGTCTCGGCGTAGCGGGGGTAGTTGTCCTCACCGACGTGCTCGCCCATCTCGATCGAGGCCACCGCGTCGAACGAGCCCGCCTCCTCGGTGTCCGGCAGCTCCCTGTAGTCCCGCAGCCGCACCTCGACCAGGTGCTCAAGGCCGCGCCGCTTCGCCCTGGCGTGCACGAACTCGGCCTGCTCCGCCGAGAGCGTGATGCCCACGGCGCGCACCTCGTACCGGTCGGCGGCGCGCAGCAGCAGCGAGCCCCAGCCGCAGCCGACGTCCAGCAGCCGCATTCCGTCCTGCAGACCCAGCTTCTCGCAGATCAGGTCGAGCTTGTCCCGCTGCGCGTCGGCCAGCGTGTAGCCGGGATCGGTCGCCGCCCAGTAGCCGGAGGAGTAGGCCATGTGCTCATCGAGCACCAGCTCGTAGAAGTCGTTGCCGTGGTCGTAGTGGTGCGAGATCGCCGCGCGGTCGCGGAAACGGCTGTGCAGCCTGCCGCGTAGCCGCGCCTCCTCGGCGGGCGGGGCCGGTGGTAGGCCGAGCACGCCGCGCCGCAGCCCGAACCCGAGGCCGGACAGCAGCGTTCGCGGGCTGAAGCCGGTGCTCCGCACGGCGCCACCCCGCCGCAGCGCCTCGGTCAGATCGCCGTCGACGTCCAGGTCGCCGCTCACGTAGGCGCGCGCGAGGCCCAGCTCGCCCGGCTTGAACAGCAACCGGCGCAACGCCTTGGCCGAACGCAGCACCGCCTGTGGACCGTCGGTCGGCCCGGCGTGACTGCCGTCCCACGCCCTGAGCCCGACGGGCAGCGCCACGCCCATCGTGTCCGCCATCAGCCGCTCGATCTCCTGGGCAACGCCCGTCATCCGCTCTCCCTTCCTCACCGCCTGGTTCGGAGCGAGCGCCCCTCTGGATTGGACCCATCCGAAGGGGCGGCGGCGCCGAACCAGATGTGAGGAAAGGAGAGGACGCAGATGAGTCGTCAGCGAGTCGCCGTGATCGGAGCGGGCGTGTCGGGACTGGCCGCCGCGTACCTGCTACAACGCGGCTACGACGTGCTGCTGTTCGAGGCGGACGATCGGCTCGGCGGTCACGCCCACACCCACGACGTCGCCACATCGGAGGGCACCCAGCTCGCCATCGACAGCGGATTCATCGTGCACAACGAGCGCACCTACCCGAACCTGCTGCGACTGTTCGGCGAGCTCGGCGTCGCGACGCAGGACTCCGAGATGTCGATGAGCGTCCGCTGCGACGGCTGCGGCCTGGAGTACGCGGGCGGGAAGGGGCTCGGCGGCGTCACCGCCCAGCCGCGCGCGCTGCTGCGGCCCGCGTACCTGCGGATGCTGGCCGAGCTGCCCCGGTTCCACCGCGCCGCGCGGGCACTGCTCGCCACCCCGGCCGACACCAGCACCCTCGGCGAGTTCCTGCGCGCGGGCGGCTACTCCCGCTACTTCGCGAACCACCTGTTGCTGCCGCTGGTCTCGGCGGTGTGGTCGGCCGACCTGCGCACCTGTCTGAGCTACCCGGCGCGCTACCTCTTTACCTTCCTCGACCACCACGGCATGCTCTCGGTCACCGGCTCGCCGCGCTGGCGCACCGTGACCGGCGGATCGTGCAGCTACGTCGAGCGTGCTGCGAAGAACCTCACCGCGGTGCGGACGTCCACTCCGGTGCGTGCGGTGACCCGCCACGCCGACAGCGTTGTTGTGCGCGACGACGCGGGGGAGACCCACGACGTCGACAAGATCGTCATCGCCACCCACGCCGATCAGGCGCTCGCGTTGCTCGCCGATCCCACCGACTACGAACGCCGGGTGCTCAGCGCGTTCGGCTACTCCCGCAACGAGACCTGGCTGCACGCCGACGACAGCGTGCTGCCGGACGCCGCCAGGGCACGGGCGTCGTGGAACTACCGCAAGCCCGGCTGCCACGCCACGCCAGAGAAGGTGCTGATCAGCTACGACCTCAACCGGCTAATGCGCCTGCCCACCAGCGACCCGCACGTGGTCACCCTGAACGCAGCGGGGGACGTCGAGGAGCGCCATGTCTTGGCGCGGATGACCTACGAGCATCCGATCTACACCCCGGAGTCGGTGGCGGCACAGGCGGAACTGCCGTCGCTGACCACCGGCACCACGACGTACGCCGGGGCCTACCACGGCTGGGGTTTCCACGAGGACGGCTGCGCGTCCGGGGTCGCCGCCGCCGAGGCGTTCGGGGTGGCCTGGACGTGACGGCGCTGTACGAGGCGACGGTGGTGCACGCCAGGCGCAAGCCGCGCGTACGGGCGTTCCGCCACCGTTTCTACTTGTGGCTGGTCGACGTCGACGCGCTGCCAAGGCTGCCCCGCCCGCTCGCGCCGTTCGCCCGGTTCCGCGCCGCCGACCACGGCGACGGTAGGGGCGCCACCATCCGCGAAGACCTGGACGGCTGGCTCACCGAGCAGGGCGTCGACCTGCGTGGCGGCCGGGTGCTGATGCTGGCGTCGGCGCGGGTGGCCGGACACGTGTTCAACCCGCTCAGCGTGTTCTGGTGCTACCGCGACACCGGGGAGCTGGCGTGCGTCGTCGCCGAGGTGCACAACACCTACGGCGGCAGGCACCGCTACCTGCTCCACCCGGACGCCAACGGCGACGACACCACCGAGAAGCGGTTCTACGTCTCGCCGTTCCTCACCGTCGACGGGACGTATCGGCTGCACGTGCCTGAACCGGGCGAGCAGCTGCACGTCACCGTCACGCTGGACCAGGACGACGGCAGGGTGCTCACCGCCGTCCTGCGCGGCAGGCGGCTGCCTGCGACGAGGCGGCAGTTAGTCCGGCTGCTGCTGCGCTACCCCCTTGCCCCCTTGGTTGTCTCGGCGGCCATCCGGCTGCGCGGTTTCGCGCTCTGGCTGCGTGGCCTGCCGATCGTTCCCCGTGCCGTGACCAACGAGGAGAAAGCCACATGACCAGCGACATCACCATCGACAGGGCGACGGCGTGGCCTGGGGTCGTGACAGTCCCCAGGTCCGCACTGCGCGCGCGACTGGCGGAGCTGCTGTTCCGGCAGGCGGTGCGGTCCCTGCCGGTGCGCGTGCTGCTGCCGGACGGCTCCCTGCTCGGAGCAGGGGGAGCGGATGCGCCCGCGATGCGGCTGGTTCGGCCCGCCGACTTCTACCACCGGCTCGGCGTCGACGGGAAGATCGGCTTCGGCGAGTCGTACATGGCTGGCGACTGGTCGTCCGACGAGCTGGCCGACGTGCTGACACCGTTCGCCGCGCGGATGGCCACCCTGGTGCCGCCGAAGCTGCAACGGCTGCGCGGCTGGGTGGACCGCCGCAGGCTGGACGCCGAGCGCAACGACCTCGCCGGCGCGCGCAGCAACATCGGCCGCCACTACGACCTCTCCAACGAGCTGTTCGCCGCGTTCCTTGACGAGACCATGACGTACTCCGCGGCGTGGTTCGAGCACGAGAGCCAAAGCCTCTACGACGCCCAACTGCGCAAGATCGACGGCGTCCTCGACTACGCGGGTGTGCGCGAGGGCAGCAAGGTACTTGAGATCGGCACCGGCTGGGGCGCGCTGGCCATCCGGGCAGCGCAGCGTGGCGCGCACGTGACGTCGGTGACGATCTCGGCCGAACAGCGCGAGCTGGCCGAGAGCCAGATCGCGGCGGCTGGGATGTCCGACCGCGCGACGGTGTTGCTGTGCGGCTACCGGCAGGTCACCGGCAGCTACGACGCGATCGTCAGCGTGGAGATGCTGGAGGCGGTCGGGCTGGAGTACTGGCCGACGTTCTTCGCGGCGGTCGACCGGCTGCTGCGGCCCGGCGGCAGGATCGGGCTGCAGGTGATCACCATGCCGCACGACCGGATGCTGGCCACCAGGGAGTCGTATACCTGGATCCACAAGTACGTCTTCCCCGGCGGGATGCTGCCCTCGGTGCGGGCCATCGAAGACGCGGTGGCGGTGTACACCCGCCTGCGTATCACCGAGCGCCGTACACTCGGCCTCGACTACGCCCGCACGTTGCGGCTGTGGCGGGAGCGTTTCCTTGACAACTGGGAGGAGATCCGTCGAGACGGCTTCGACGAGACGTTCCGCAGGATGTGGGAGTTCTACCTCGCCTACAGCGAGGCCGGCTTCCGATCGTCCTATCTGGACGACTGGCAGTTCTCGATGCGCAAGCCCGCCTCGTAGGTTAACGCGGCTGCCAGGCGTCCTCGTCGGTGGTGCGGACCATGACCGGGTCCGGCAGCCGCTGCGCGGCCAGGTTGGCGATGCTGACCTGCTCGAACACCTCGCGCAGGCCGCTGCGCGCTGCGATCCACACCAGTTGCAGCACGGCGGTCGACTCGTTGTAGGTGACCGCTTCAGGGCGTAGGCCGTAGATGCTGACCAGCGGGCCGTCCACCGCCCTGATGACGTCCGCGACCGTAACGGTGCCCGGGTCGCGGGCCATCCGCCAGCCACCTGACTGGCCGCGCTGGCTGACCACGATGCCGGCCCGCCGCAGGTCGGCGAGGATCGCTAGCAGGAACCCGTGCGGGACGTCCTGCAAGCGGCCGATCTCCTCGGCATTGACCGCATCGCCCTCCGGCCGCCTTGCCAGTTCGATCAAGGCACGAAGGGCGTAGTCCGACTTCGCTGACACGCGCATGCCCAAAAGTCTCTCAGAACGGTACGGCTTCGGCCGCGCCGCCGCGAGTTGCACCTTCTGCCGCCGCGAGTTGCACGTTCCGGGTCGCGAGTTGCACCTTCCTGGGCCGCGAGTTGCACCTTCCTGGCCCCGAGTTACACCGACGCGGGCTCCAACTCCGCCTCCTGCGCCAGCAGCTCGCGCCGCTGCGCTTCGCGCTCCTGCCGGACTGCGGTCACGATCAGCCCAATCCAGGTCACGAACAGCACCCCCGGCCACTACGGCCACGGTGCTGCCGGAACCGCCGACGGCCTCCACGATGGTGTTGGTGTTGGTCAGCACGATGAAGCCGCCTGCCGCGACGCCCAGCACACGGGCAGCGAGGTACTTGACAAACCACGCGGCGATCGGTGCCGCGATCAGGCCGCCGGGGACCGCGATGATGCTGACCGTGCGCCAGTCGACGTTGCCCAGCTTGTGGTGGGCGAATCCGGACATCAGCGTGGTGCCGATCTCGGACAGGTGCACCGCCGCCGACGCGGACGCCGGGGCGATGCCCACCGCCAGCAGCATCGTCGTCGACGTCACGCCGTAGGCCATGCCCAGCGAGCCGTCGACGAGCTGGGCGATCGGCCGACGAAGCCGAGCACGATCAGGTTGCGCATCACGGACCTTTCCTCGGGGGTCGGGGACGGCAGGCGCGGACCGCACGCATGTCGTGTTTGTGTAGTAATTTAGTAGAGACAACACCGGTACCGAAGTAAGTTAACTAAATAAGTAGTCTTAGATGACTAAGTAAACGACGCACAAAAAACCGGGCGCCCTCACCCCGGATGGGGGAGGACGCCCGGTGCCACGAAGGGCATCTTACTGGCGCCAGACGCCAAGTAAGATGCCCTTCGTGGCAGCCCAGGCGTCAGCCGAGAGCCAGGGTCATCACCGGATCCGTGGTGGGCTGCTTGGAGCCGCCCTCCGGCTCGATGGTCACTCCGAGCACAGTGGCGCCCTCGATGGTGTCCGCGACGACCGGTGTGTCCTTGTCGGGCAGCAGCCCGGCCGAGTGCGCGCCGTCCGGCCCGATGAGCCAGAGCTGATACGTCTTGTCCTTGCCAGGCTCGGGGACGTCCTTCGGCAGGAAGGCGACTTTGCCGTGCTGCGGCGAGACGACGACGGTGGCCCGCATATCGCCCGCCTCAGCTGCCATGATCTTGGTGTTCCGAGCCGCGATCATGTCGGCGACCGCCTCGTACCGGGAGCTGACCTCGGCGAGCTGCTGCTTGGCTCGGCTCGCCTCGTCGTCCAGCCGGACGACCTGCGAGCCGAGCACGATCGCGGCGATCGCCGCCGCCGCTGCCGCCAGCGCCGTCGCCCGCTGCGGCCACCTCCTGCCCCGCAGCGGGACGATCGAACCTTCGTCCGGCGGGAGTTGCCGCACCCGCCGAATGCTGGCGAGGACATTCTGCTTCAGCGAATCGGGCGGCGGCGTCGCGAAGGCCGAGCCGAGCCGGACCGCCGTCTCCTGCAGCTCGCTGACCTCCTTGCGGCACGCCGCGCACTCGGCAAGGTGCTCCTCGAAGGCCACCCGCTCGGACTCGGACAGCGCGTGCAGCGCGTAAGCACCGGTCAACGTGTGGATGTCGGCGTTCATCGACCAACCCCCAAGCAGTCGCGCAGGCGGATCAGGCCGTCGCGGAGGCGTGTCTTGATCGTCCCTAGCGGGGTGTCGAGCAGCGTGGCGACCTCCCCGTAGGTGTAGCCCTGGTAGTAGGCAAGGCCAACGGACTCCCGCTGCAGTTCGGTGAGCGTGTCAAGGCAGTGTCGCACCTGGCGTTGCTCGAACCTGCTCGCGACCTCGTCCGCGACGCTGTCGAACGGCGTGTCCTGCTGGCTGGCCGCCATCCGGGCCTCCCGGTCGACGGTCGACTGCGCCGAGCGCACCCGGTCGACCGCCCTGCGATGCGCGATGGTCATCGCCCAGGACGTCACACTGCCCCGCTCCGACCGGAACCGGGACGCCGTGCGCCACAGCTCGACGAACACCTCCTGCGTGACCTCCTCCGACTGGGCGGGGTCCCGCATGACCCTGAGCACGAGACCGTAGACCCGTTCGGCGAGCATGTCGTAGAGCTCGGCGAAGGCATGCTCGTCTCCTCGGGCCACCCTGCCCATCAGGTCCTGGTGCCCTGACTGCGCAACGGCACGCAGTTCCGGTTTACCGGAACTCGCGCTCTCAGACGTCGCACCGTGCATCGCATCTCCTCAACGCCGACCAGCTGACTGAACCGTATTCGGAGCGTCGGGCCGTTCTGGATTGGTGCGCTGCCACATTTGATCATACGTTCGAGTGAAGCGCGGTCGAGACCAATCCGCCGAGATCACCGCCCCGAATGCAGGGCATGACCATCAACAACCGGCAGCGCGGTGTCCGTGTGCTGATCGGCGCGGTCGTGGGCGTCATCGCCGCCGGCTCCGGCCTCGCGATCGGTGAGCTGGCCGCGGCCGTCACCGGTCCGGAGACGTCGCCGGTGCTCTCGGTCGGTTCGGCCGCCATCGACCTGGCGCCGACTCCGGTGAAGGAGTTCGCGATCCGCACCTTCGGCACCGCGGACAAGCTGGTGCTGATCTCCGGCGTGCTCGCGGTGCTGGTGCTGACATCGGCGCTCGGCGGGATTCTCGCCAAGACCCGTTTCGCGCTCGGTGCGGTGATCTTCCTGGTCTTCGGCGTCCTCGGGGTGCTCGCCTCGGTGACCCGCGTCAGCGCCGGCCTGGCCGATGGCATCCCGTCCGCGCTGGCGTCACTGGCCGCACTCGGCGTGCTCTCCCTGCTGGTTCGCTGCTGGCGGAAGGGCGAGGAACCCGCTACGGACCCTTCCCGCCGTGGCGTGCTCATCGCAAGCGTGGCCAGCGTCGCGGGCGCCGCCGTCGCCGCGACGGCGGGCAGACTGTTGCGGGCCGCAGGACGCGACGTCTCGGAGTCCCGCGCCGCCGTGCGCCTGCCGGAACCCGCCGACCCCGCCCCGCAACTGCCAGCCGGGTACCGGACGAAGGTGCAGGGGATCAGCCCGTACTTCACGCCGAACAAGGACTTCTACCGCGTCGACACCGTGCTGTCGCTGCCGTCCATCCCCGCAGAGGAGTGGATGCTGCGCATCGGTGGCGACGTGAAGCGGCCGATCGAGCTGACCTTCGGCGAGCTGCTCGACCGGGGCCTGACCGAACGCGACCTCACGCTGTCGTGCGTGTCGAACCAGGTCGGCGGCCCCTACGTCGGCACGGCCCGCTGGCTCGGCGTCCCGCTCGGCGACCTGCTGCGTGAGGCTGGCGTGTCCGGCACGTCCGACCAACTGCTGAGCCGCTCAGAGGACGGCATGACCATCGGCACGCCGATGGAGGCCGTGCTCGACGGCAGGGATGCGCTGCTCACCGTCGGCATGAATGGCGAGCCGCTGCCCGTCAACCACGGGTTTCCCGCTCGCATGATCGTTCCGGGTTTTTACGGCTACACCTCGGCGACCAAGTGGGTCGTCGAGCTCACCGCGACCCGGTTCGACCAGGTCCAGGCGTACTGGACCCAGCGGGAATGGGATCCGCGCGGGGTCGTCGAGACGTCCTCGCGCATCGACGTGCCGCGTCCGTTCGAGCGGGTGCGCCACGGCGACGTCACGGTCGCCGGTGTCGCCTGGGCGCAGCATCGCGGCATCAGTGCGGTTCAGGTCCGCATGGACGGCGGTCCATGGCAGGACGCCGAACTGTCCGAACAGGTCAGCGCCGACACGTGGCGGCAGTGGCGCTCGACCTTCACCGCTCGGCCCGGCACCCGCCGGTTCGAGGTCAGGGCCGCCGACGGCAAAGGGGACCTGCAGACGTCCAAGCGCACGCCGCCGTTTCCCGACGGTGCGTCCGGTTGGCATTCCGTTGCCGTGACCGTCACCCCATAGCACCCGCACGAGAGCTCGTCGGGTTTCGTAGGAAAGGAAAACCACTGATGTTCACAACGATGAAGTTCGCGGGTGCCATCGCGGGTATCGCCGCGTCGGGTCTGCTGCTCGGCGCCTGCTCGCAGGGCGAGAGCGGCAGCGAGGCCGCGACCTCGGCCCCAGCCGAGACCCAGGCCGCGACGAGCGGCGAGTTCGGCGCGGCCTGCTCAGCGGTGCCGAAGGACGGCGCTGGCAGCTTCGATGGTATGGCCAAGGACCCGGTCGCCACGGCCGCGTCCAACAACCCTGAGCTGGCCACCCTTGTGACCGCGGTGAAGAAGGCAGGCCTGGTCGACACGCTGAACTCGGCCGAGAACATCACCGTGTTCGCACCGATCAACGACGCCTTCGGCAAGATCCCGAAGAAGGACCTCAACGCGGTGCTGTCGGACAAGAAGACGCTGACCTCGGTGCTGACCTACCACGTGGTCGGCAAGGAGGTCACCCCGGCGGACCTGTCCTCGGGTGACTTCAAGACCCTGCAGGGTGGCAGCGTGTCCACATCGGGCAGCGGCGAGAACTTCACGGTCAACGGGAGCGCCAACGTCGTCTGCGGCAACGTCCAGACCGCCAACGCGACCGTCTACCTCATCGACGGCGTGCTCATGCCGAAGATGTGACACCGCGCGAGGCCCTCCCGGTGCGGACATCCGCTCCAGGGAGGGCCGCCGCGTGCTCAGGCGTCGCCGGACTCCGAGAGCTGCGGTCCTGCCGCCGCGATGTCGTCCAGCCGGTAGGTGCGCGCCGCCTGGGACACCACCGACTGCTCCACCTTGCCTTTGCGGGCCAGCGCGGCAAGCGTGCCGACCACGATCGACTCGGCGTCGACGAGGAAGTACCGCCGGGCGGCAGGCCGGGTGTCGGAGAATCCGAACCCGTCGGTGCCGAGGCTGACCATGTCGCCGGGCACCCACGGCCGGATCTGGTCCGGCACCGCGCGCATCCAGTCCGAGACCGCGACGATCGGGCCCTCGGTGTCGAGCAGCTTCTCGGTCACGAACGGCACCCTCGGCTCATCGTCGGGGTGCAGCAGGTTTTCCCTGTCCACCGCGACCGCGTCCCGGCGCAGCTCGGACCAGGACGTCGCCGACCAGACGTCGGCGCGCACGCCCCAGTCGGCCGCCAGCATCTCCTGCGCCCGTAAGGCGTCGGGCATCGTCACACCGGAGACCAGAATCTGCGCCTTCGGCCCAGCCCCCTGCTCGGCCTCCTGATAGCGATACAGCCCGCGCAGCAAGCCGTCCAGGTCGAGGTTCTCCGGCTCGCCTGGCTGCTGGTACGGCTCGTTGTAGACCGTCAGGTAGTACATGACGTTTTCCGGGTCGTCGCCGTACATCCGGCGCAGCCCGTCGCGCACGATGTGCGCGATCTCGTACGACCACGCCGCGTCGTAGGCCACCACCGCCGGGTTCGTGACCGCGAGCAGCAGCGAGTGACCGTCGGCGTGCTGCAGGCCCTCCCCGGTGAGTGTGGTGCGACCCGCCGTCGCTCCGATGACGAACCCGCGCGCCATCTGGTCGGCGGCGGCGTAGAAGAAGTCGCCGGTGCGCTGGAACCCGAACATCGAGTAGAAGATGTAGATCGGGATCATCGGCTCGCCCTGCGTGGCGTACGAGGTGCCGGCAGCGGTGAACGAGGCGACCGAGCCTGCTTCGTTGATGCCCTCGTGCAGCAGCTGGCCCTGCTCGCTCTCCTTGTAGGCGAGCATCAGCTGGGCGTCGACGCTGGTGTAGTTCTGCCCGTGCGGGTTGTAGATCTTGGCGGTCGGGAACATCGAGTCGAGGCCGAACGTGCGCGCCTCGTCCGGGATGATCGGCACCAGCCTGCCGCCGACGCCGTCGTCCTTGGCGAGCTCGCGCACCAGCCTGACGAACGCCATCGTGGTGGCGACCTCCTGCTTGCCAGAGCCCTTGCGGATGGCGTCGTAGACCTTGTCGCCTGGCAGGACGAGCGGTTTCGACTGGGTGCGCCGCTCAGGAAGGAACCCGCCGAGCGTCTTGCGGCGGCCCATCATGTACTCGATCTCCGGCGAGCTCTCGCCGGGGTGGTAGTACGGCGGCAGCGTCGGATCCGCCTCGAGCTGCTCGTCACTGATCGGGACGCGCTGGGCGTCCCGGAACAGCTTGAGGTCGTCCAGCGTGAGCTTTTTCATCTGGTGCGTGGCGTTGCGGCCCTCGAACGACGCGCCGAGGCCGTAGCCCTTGATGGTGTGCGCCAGGATCACCGTCGGCTGGCCGTGGTGCTCCAGCGCGGCCTTGTAGGCGGCATATACCTTGCGGTAGTCGTGCCCGCCACGCTTGAGGTTCCAGATGTCGGCGTCGGAGAGGTCCCTGACCAGCTCCTTGGCGCGCGGATCGCGGCCGAAGAAGTGCTCCCGGACGTAGGCGCCGTCGTTGGCCTTGTACGTCTGGAAGTCACCGTCCGGCGTGGTGTTCATCAGGTTGATCAGCGCGCCGTCGCGGTCGGCGTGCAGCAGCGAGTCCCACTCGCGGCCCCAGATCACCTTGATGACGTTCCAGCCAGCGCCCCGGAAGTACGCCTCAAGCTCCTGGATGATCTTGCCGTTGCCCCGGACGGGGCCGTCGAGGCGCTGCAGGTTGCAGTTGATCACGAAGGTGAGGTTGTCGAGGCCCTCACCGGCGGCGATGTGGATCAGGCCGCGCGACTCGGGCTCGTCCATCTCGCCGTCGCCGAGGAATGCCCAGACGTGCTGGTCGGAGGTGTCGGCGATGCCGCGCGCCTGCATGTAGCGGTTGAACCGCGCCTGGAAGATCGCGTTCATCGGGCCGATGCCCATCGACACCGTGGGGTACTCCCAGAAGTCCGGCATCAGCCGGGGGTGCGGGTACGACGGCAGCCCGCCGCCCTCACCGGCGTGCGAGTACTCCTGGCGGAAGCCGTCGAGCTGCGACTCGGTGAGCCTGCCCTCGAGGTAGGCGCGGGCGTAGATGCCGGGGGAGGCGTGGCCCTGGATGAAGATCTGGTCGCCACCGCCGGAGTGGTCCTTGCCCCGGAAGAAGTGGTTGAAACCCACCTCGTAGAGCGCGGCCGACGAGGCGTAGGTGGAGATGTGCCCGCCGACGGCGACGCCGGGGCGCTGCGCCCGGTGCACCATGATCGCCGCGTTCCACCGGATGAAGGCGCGGTAGCGGCGCTCGATCTCCTCGTCACCGGGGAACCAGGGTTCGTTCTCGGTGGGGATGGTGTTGACGTAGTCGGTCTCGGTCAGCGGCGGCACGCCGACGTTGCGTTCCCTTGCCCGTTCCAGCAGGCGCAGCATCAGGTAGCGGGCGCGCTGCTGACCGCCCCGTGCGAGCGCCTCGTCGAACGAGTCGAGCCACTCCGATGTCTCCTCGGTGTCGATGTCGGGCAGGTGGGCGGCAAGGCCGTCGCGGATGACGTGTACGCGCGACGGGCTGGCGTGACCAGCCGGGGCACCGTTGCCGTTCGAACTGTGCTGGGGCAAGGGATCTCCTAGCCTGGGGTAGCTGTGATCGTGGTCATACACTCTTATTGTGCTCCGCGCCCTGCCTTGTCGCGGTTCGGGCACGCGCGCGCGGGTTACTAGTCATCCTGGCTTGTTTCGTTGTCCACGTCACTGTTACTAGCCAGTACGAGGACTGTGTCTCACTCCGGGTGCCCCACCTGATTCGTGCCGACTTGATCGTGTAAGGAGTCAAGTCGGGCGTTGCCGCTTGCATGTGACGCCGTTGCCGTGTTCGCTAGCGCATGAAGATGTGTCACTGACGTGCTGAGAAGCAGCGCGCGGGAGAATGGAGGAACAGCGGTCGTGGTCGCCTCTGGAGACGCTGCGGACAGCGTCGCCGAAAGGCTCGGCATCAAGCCGGACATGGTGGTCCAGGAAATCGGCTGGGATGAGGACGTCGACGACGATGTTCGAGCCGCGATCGAGGAGCTCACGGGTGATGAGCTGCTCGACGAGGAAGCCCAGGAAGTGGTGGACGTCGTGCTGCTGTGGTGGCGCGACGGCGATGGCGACCTCGGGGACGCGCTCGTCGACGCGCGGGTGTCGCTCGACGAGGACGGTGCGATCTGGGTGCTGACGCCGAAGACGGGCAGGCAAGGTCACGTCGAGCCAGCCGAGCTCGCCGAGGCGGTGCCAACGGTGGGGCTGTCGCAGACGTCGAACGTCAGCGTCGGGGAGGCCTGGATGGGCTCGCGGCTGGTGTCGCCGAAAAAGGCGAAACGATGAGCGATACTCCCGACCGCTAGGGTGTGGCTACTGGACGTACACACCCGAGGTGTTCGAGAGGATGTCGCCGATGGCGGTCGAGGTTGGTTCGCAGGCGCCCGATTTCACGCTCAACGACTACAACAAGCAGCCCGTCACGCTGTCGGACTTCCGAGGCGACAAGCCGGTGCTGCTGGTGTTCTACCCGTTCGCGTTCAGCGGGATCTGCCAGGGCGAGCTGTGCCAGCTCCGCGACGAGTTCGACGACTACGTCGGCAGCGGTGTGCAGGTGCTCGGCGTCTCGGTGGACACCCCGTTCTCGCTCAAGGCGTGGGCCGACCAGCAGGGCTACCAGTTCCCGCTGCTGTCGGACTTCTGGCCGCACGGGGAGATCGCGCAGGCGTACGGGGTGTTCAACGAGAAGGCTGGGCTCGCCGTGCGCGGCACCTTCCTGATCGACACCGACGGCGTCGTCCGCTACGCCGAGGTCAACCAGCCCGGCGAAGCACGGGACCAGGAGGCGTGGAAGAAGGCCGTTGCCGGGCTGTCCTGACGGCACGGCATGATGTCAGTAGCGGTCCCACGACGTGCGGTCGGTGTCGCTGCGGCATGATGTAATGCGGTGCCCGCTGCTGTGGCTGTCGCGGCGGGCCCGATCGGGCGCATAGCTCAGCGGAAGAGCACTTGCCTTACAAGCAAGGGGTCGCTGGTTCGAACCCAGCTGCGCCCACCGAGTTCAGCCGTCAGGGGCCCTTGCCGACGTCGGTGAGTTGATCTACTTCCTGCGGGCTGTGACCACCGAAGCCCGGGCAAAGCGGACGCCAGATGGTCACAGCGCGCGGGTAGTTGATCAACAGCGGGAGCTTCCGGGCTGGTTTCCGCGCGGGAACCAGCGACGGCGTTCCTAAGCCTCGAACTGGTCGCGGAGCCGCTGCAGCAACTCGCGTTGGCCCGCGAGGATCTTGTCCGTTGCCTCGTCGAGTCCGAACCACGCCACTCGGTCGACTTCGGGGAACTCCCGCATACTTCCCGAGCCGCGTGGCCACTCCATCTCGAACGTGCCCGGCTGGACGGCGTCCGGGTCGACGTCGCCTTCGACCGCCCACGCCGTCACCACCTTGCCGCCGGACTGCCGGACGTCGCCGAGCGCGATCAGCTCGCCATCCGGCGGATCGATGCCCAGCTCCTCGCGGAACTCGCGGAACGCGGCCGCGCGCGGTTCCTCGACGTCGTCGTACTCGCCTTTCGGGATCGACCACGCCCCGGCGTCGCGTCGCGCCCAGAACGGCCCGCCCATGTGACCGAGCAGCACCTCGGTTCCCGCGTGCCTCCGGTACACGAGGAGTCCCGCGCTGCGCTTGCCTGCCATGGCCCGCAGTCTGCCGCACGTCGTTCCCGCCGACGCGCATTTGATCAGCCTTGCTCCGCGAGTGACGAACGAAACCCGGCAAAGCGGGCAGAAGTCCGTCACAGAGGGAGTAAGGCTGATCAACATCGCGCAGGCGCGATACTCGACGTATGCGGGTAGGCAACCGTCAGCGAGGGTGGCCCCGACGCCGGATGGCCGGTGTCCGGTATGGATGACAGCACCGCACGTCGTGTCCTGGGCATCGGCGCGTCCGCCACCCGCGAGCAAGCTCGGGCGGCGTACAAGCGGCGTGCCAAGATCCTGCATCCGGACCGGCACGCGACCACGTCGGATGCCGCCCGCCGCGATGCGGAGCGGGCCATGGCGGAGCTGAACGAAGCGTGGCGCGCGTTGCGAAGCGACACCGTGCCGACCGCGAACCGGGGCGAGCCGACCGACGATCACCGCGCCGCACGGCCGTCTCGCCCACGGGGATGTGAGATCTGCGGACATCACCCGGCGGTCTGGATCGACATCCGGTCGCTCACCGCGCTGGTCATCCTCCACAGCACGGACCGTTACGCCGCGACGCTCTGCAAGAACTGCGGCACCGCGATCTGGCGAGACGTGCAGGCACGGACGTTGACGCTCGGCTGGTGGGGTATCCCCGCGCTGTTCGTCAACCTCGCCGTCCTGGTCAACAACTGCGGCTACGGCGTGGCGCTCCGCGAGTTGGCTCCGCCCACGACTCGGGTGGCCGGTTCACCGGCGCCGATGTCAGAGCCGATGGCGCTCACGAAGCCGGTGACAGCTCGGGTGTTGCCGTGGGTCGCCACGCTCTCCGTCGTCGCGGCCATCGTGCTCGTGGTGCTGGCGGCGGCGTGGGCGCAGGCCTGAGCGCTCTGTGTGACTGGTTGGCGCTATCGAGCGTCGACTACGGGGACGTGTGGCGCGAGTCGGTTCATACTCGATTCGAACGCCGCCGCGTCGAGCGACCATCCATTCACCGGGCGGCTGGCGACTGCGATGTCCCCGGGAACGTGCGGGACGAGAACCGATGCCGCGCGCTGGCTGAGTCTGCCGGTCCCCGGGCCAGGCAACGGTGGCAGGCCGTTCTTACGTTGAACTCCGACGTAGTCCATCCGAGCACCGAAAGCCATGTGCTGTCGCCACAGCACCACGGCGACGATGTCATGCCACGGGACGACAGCCGTGGTCGCACGGTAACGCAGCGGAAATCCACCCAATGTGATCCCCGAGGAGTCCACCCGCAGGGCTGTCTTCCTGGAGAACATGATCAGCAGCATCAGCACGCCGCCGCCACCGAACAGGGCCAAGCCTGGGATTTGCACGAGCAGTGGTGTGTCCGGCAACCACACGAGTGCCGCGACGAATACCGCGCTGATCAGAAGAACCGCCACGTTCCGTTGGGTGGGTCCGTACCGCTCTTCGTACCGGTCTTGCGTCATCAAGCCCTCTCCCCTCAATGGCGGCGGACAGTATCGCTGCTTGGCAGACGCGACTGGATGTCGTCACGGCCCGCCGCGTTGTTGATCACGCCTACTCGTACTGTGGTGTGCCAACGACGTCAAATCGGACAAAATCCCGCAACGCCGCGAGTAGGTGTGATCAACATCGAGCGCCAGGGGTGCGCTGCCAGGGCACGGCGGGCGCCAGTCGTGGATTTTCGTGCTGTCTGTGCGTGATGGGCGGTTCGGGTTCGCCGCCATCTCGGGCGGAAAAATCGCGCGGCCAGGTGATGCCCCGACAACCTCACGTCGATTACGGAACGTGATCGCTGGCATTCGGGTAGTCATCGGCCTCCTGGCGTGTGGTGGCGTCGCAAGGCTCTCGCGGTCAGGGCCATCCGCCGCTGACCATGGAGTTTCACCGCGAATCAGGAGGTAGCGAGATGCGCCGGACAACACGACTGGCAGGGCTGACGGCAACCATGGCCGCGGGTGCGCTGGTGCTCGCGCCAGCGGCTCAGGCGGCACCGAGCTCGGACATCAGCGTGGGCGATCCAGGGATCGTCATCGACCTGTTCGACGGCGACAACGTCCTGATCACCATCGGCAGCTTCGTCATCAGCATCGGATAGGCGCGCCTGCCCCGCGCGCCGTGCGATCGCCGAGGTGGCCAGCGGGACGCGGCACGACTCGGGGGAGGGCCTTGCCGGGTGAGCTCCGGGAGCGAACCCCGCGCCGGTCAGGTCCTCCGCGTCCCGCCCCTCGGCGGTGTTGTGAAGGGATTCTTCCTTGCGTCAGACGCAAGGAAGAATCCCTTCACAACACCGCACCCCGCCATTCCTCCGCCAATATCGCGTAGACGGCTTTCGTCGGTCCACTCGCCCTTGAGGAACTCGACGAACCCCAGCCGCAGCATCTCCCGCGCGCCCTCGGTCGCGTAGCCCTTGCCGTGCTGGTCCGGGTGCAGGACGTAACCGACCTCGCCGCAACGGTGCTCACGATCGCGCAGGATCAGCACGAACTCGCCCACGAAGTCGCTGGACACCTTCTCGACGCCCGCCAGCGTGATCCGGTCCCCGTCGGCCTCGAACCGCAGGGTCATATTGCGTTCCAGCGCTTCGCGGGCGGCCTGTTTGTCGAGCGGCTCGTACATCAGGTAGCGGGTGACGTCGGGGCGCGATTGCAGGTCGAACAACGCGAGCTCGTCGTCGTGGGTGAATGGGCGCAGCAGCAGTCGGTCGGTCTCGATGCGGACGTGATCCACGCCGCAACCCTACTGACCCCGGAGCCGTGACATCGCATGGTTATTCCAGATACCATCGGTATCCAAAGTGGCATTCACCGAGGATTTGCGAGGCAGGGCCATGACTGAGTCGATGGCGAACGACGTGCACGAGGCGGTGATCGTCGGGGCCGGTTTCGCAGGGATCTGCGCGGCGATCCGGCTCAAGGACGCGGGCATCGAGGACTTCGTCCTGCTGGAGCGCGCAGACGACGTCGGCGGCACGTGGCGCGACAACCGCTATCCCGGCGTCGCGGTGGACATTCCCTCGGTGACGTACCAGTTCTCGTTCGCGCAGAAGGCCGACTGGCGGCGGGTGTTCGCGCGCGGCGCCGAGGTCAAGGACTACGTGGACGACGTCGTCGAGCGCTACGACATCCGGCGTCACATCAGGTTCAACGCCGAGGTCGTCGACGCCGAGTTCGACGAGGACACCCATCGGTGGCGCGTCACCACCGCCGACGGCCGCGTCCGCAGCGCGCGGTTCCTCATCTCGGCGCACGGCGTGTTCTCCAAGGCCAAGCAGCCCGACATCGAGGGCGTCGAGGACTTCGCCGGGAAGACCATCCACACGCTGCACTGGGACCACGACCACGATCTCACCGGCGAGCGGGTCGCCGTCATCGGCACCGGCGCGACCTCGGTCCAGCTCGTGCCGGAGATCGCCAAGCGGGTCGAACGGATCGACGTCTACCAGCGCACCCCGATCTGGGTCGTGCCGCGCCCGGACGTGCGCGTGCCACCGGCCGTGCGGCGGCTGTTCGGCGCGTTCCCGCCCGCGCGCTGGGCCGCCCGCGCCGCGGTGAGCGCGGGGATCGAGGTCGCGATGCTGCTCGGCGTCACCAACCACACGCGGCTGCCGTTCCTGGTGAAGGGCATCCGGCGGCTCGCGGAGCGCCACCTTGAGCGCCAGGTGCCCGAGCCCGAGCTGCGACGTCGACTGCGCCCGCAGTACGAGTTCGGTTGCAAGCGCCCCGCGCTGTCCAACGACTACTGGCGCAGCTTCACCCGCGACAACGTCGACCTGGTGACCGAGAAGATCCAGCGCGTGCTGCCGCATGGCATCGAGACGGTCGACGGTCAGGTCCGCGAGATCGACACACTGATCCTGGCGACCGGGTTCAAGTTCCTCGAGTACGACAGCGTGCCCGGCTACCCGTTGCGCGGCGAAGGCGGCATCGACCTGCGCGACTGGTGGGTCGACAACCGCTACCAGGCGTACGAGGGCATCAGCGTCACCGGCTTCCCGAACCTGTTCCTGATCCCCGCGCCGCACTTTGCGACGAGCTGGTCGTGGCTGGTCATGGTCGAGTCGCAGACCCGGCACGCGCAGCGCGTCATCAGCCACGCCCGCCGCAACGGCGCCACCTACGCGGGGGTGCGCGCCGATGCGCAACGCCGCTTCTTCCGGGCGATGGACACTGGGCACGAGAAGACGTTGTTCCTCGACCCGTCGTGCGCCGGGTCGAACACCTACTACCTGGACCGCGACGGCAGGCCGTCCATCGTGCGTCCGCAGTCCAGCGTCACCGCGCGGTGGCGGGCCAACCGCTTCCCGCTGGACGACTACGAGCTGCGCAGCGCCTGACATCCCGGCACGAATCACCCGGTGAAGCCGGTTACAAAAGCCTGGTCGGTGTCTCGGGAGCGCACCATGATGGCCCAATTCCACCGGTCTGCCGCCCCGCAGAAGGAGAAGCCTGGTGCCTTCCGTTTCCGCAGCGACGTCTGAGCCGATCACGCGCGCGGGCCAGCTCATGGTGTGGTTCGGCGGTGGGCACTGGCGCGACCTCGCCGACCGCGACGAGCGCGCCACCTACCAGCTCGCGGGCTTCGTGGTGCTGCTCAACGCGTTGATGGCGTGGGGTGTGGCGACGGCGACGGTGTTCAGCGTCAGCTCCGTCGCTGTGCCGCTGGCCGGGGTGTTGACGCTGCCGCTGGGGCTGCTGGTCGGCGCGTTCGGCAGGGTGCTGGCGAGCAGACTCACCCGCACCCGGCGGTTCGGGCTGGGCGACGTCGCGGGCGGGCTGGTCGCGGTCCTGATCGGACTCGTGGTGGGAGAGCTGGCGGCGCTGGCGCTGTTCGCCGGACCGATCGACCGTGCGTTGAACGACAACGTGGACCAGGCTCGCGCCGACGTCGCGGCAAGCGAACCCGCCCAGCGGCTGGCTGCGTTGCAGCAGGAGCGACAGCAACTCGACGCCGACGTCAACGCCGCCATCGCGCAGCGCAACAGCGCGCGGGCGGTGGCGCGCTGCGAGGTCGACCCTGGACCCAGCTGTCCGACCGACCAGATCACCGGCGACCCCGGCTACGCCGACGAAGCGCGTGACGCCGAGGCCGCGCTGTCGGCGGCGGAACGCGACCTGGCGCGGGCACGTGCGGAGCGCAACCAGGACGCGCCAGGACTGGACCAGGACATCGCGGAGCTACGGGAGCAGTTGGCCACCGACCGGGAGCGCGCGGTCGCGCTCGCCAAGGCGGACACCGGCATCGACGCGCGGTGGCAGGCGATGCACACCCACACCACGAACGATCCGGTCGCGCTCGTGCTGCGGCTCGGGGTGCTGACGTTCTTGGTGGCGCTGACCCTGCTGCCGTTGTTGTTGCGACTGTGGCGCGGTCAGACCGAGCAGGACCGCAGGATTCTCGCGCGCCGGGAGCGGCTGCGCGCGGAGGAGGAGGCAGAGACCGCGTTGGCGATCGCGCGGGCGGAGGCGCGCACCGAGGCGGTGGCGGCGCACGCGTCGCTGCCACCGGCGGAGCGGGCGGCGGCGCTCGCCGTGCTCGCGGAGCGGCAGGAGTCCGAGCGGCCGATGCTGACCGCGGCCGCCAGCCGCGAGGGGGAGTGGACCGCACCGATCGCGCTCGACGCCGGGGGAGCGGACCGGGACGCCGGGGGCACGGCGGCCACCGCCGACGCAGAGGTCGCGCCTCCTGCTGGGACGGCGCTGGCACGCCAGTCGTCCGACTCCGGGGACCTGGCGCGTCGCGCGTCGGGGCCGTTGGACAACCTGCCGGGGCCGCTGCCGAGCCTCGCTCGGGCCGTCACCGGGCTCATCCCGGAGCGCGTCACCCAACTCCCCGCGCAGGTGGCGGCCAACCCGGTCAAGACGGCCCGCACGTTCCTGGAAGACGTCGAGGAGCTGCGGGTGACGTTCACGCGGAAGCGCACCGTCACGGTGCACGAGGAGGAGTCCGGCGGCGCAGCCCCGGACTCCGTGACGGCGGGTGGCGACCGCCCGCGCGTTCAGCACGTCTCCGCCAGTCGCGTCATCGACGCCGACGCCACCACCGACACTCGCGATGAGCTGTCCGGGCACTCCGCGACCGCTCTCGGCTCCGGCCTGTCGGCCGGTGCCGTCGAGCAGGGACGACGCCGGGAGCTGCCGCGCGGCGAGTGAGGTGAAAGACGCTTTCGCTGCGTTCGGCGCAGCGAAGGCGTCTTTCGCCGCGTCCAGTGCAGTGAAGGCGTCTTTCACCGCGCCGCCGTTCAAGCGCTGCCCGGTATGCGGTGTTAGTACCATTTGGGCGTATCACGCGCCGAGTCCGATCAGACCGTAACTCTTCCAGGTGACCACGCGAAGTTAGGGGCAGTAACCCGCAGACCGTGTGGCGACACCTTACGCCGCCACCCGCACGCGGACAGACACCACGGTGGACGGGCGTGCTCGGACCGAGGCCACGGGCGGGCCCTCGGGAACAGCACGGTTAGGGGGCGGGACAGAGTGACCGAAGACGTCGACTCCCGGCTCGCGGGTCCGCTCTCGACCGACCACGCCTACCGTGCCGCCAAACCTGCATGGCAGCGACGCGGCGGGAGGCACCGGGAGCGCCGCGCGTTCACCGCGTCCGCCACCAGCTGGGAGCCCCGCTACCGGCAGGCGGTGATCGCCACTGACCTGATCGCGACGTCGCTCGTCGTGATCGTCGTCGGCGCCGTGATGAAACTGCGCCACCCGGCGTGGACGGCGTTCGAGCTTGTCACGCTGGAAGTGCTGACCGTGCTCGCGGTGGCGTGGGCGCTGGGGCTGAGCCGGGTGTGGCACCCAGTGGTGCTCGGCCAAGGTCCGGACGAGTTCAGCAGGCTCGGCAAAGGGCTGTTCGCCTCGATCGTCGCGCTCAACCTGTCGTTGCTCGCGGTCGGCACCCCGGCGGGCGCGCGGTTGTGGGTGTTCGTCGTCGTGCCTGCCATCGCGATGCTGGTGTTCCCGCAGCGCTACGTGTTGCGGCAGCTGCTGCACCGCCAGCGCTACAAGGGCAGGTGCCTGTTGCCCGTGCTCGCCGCGGGCAATCCTGCCGCGATCCGCGACCTCATCGCCCGCACCAGGGACTCCGCGCACGTCGGGTGGCGGGTGGACGCGGTCTGCACCGAGACCGGCATGGCCAGCGGTCCGAACGGCAGCACCAACGGCAGCGCGAACGGCAGCGCGAACGGCCACGCACCCAACACCGCCACCGACCTCGACGGCGTCCCGATCATCGGCACCTTCCGCGACGTCGCGCAACACGTCTGGCGCGGCGGGTACCGCATCGTCGCCATCACCCCGGACGCCTACTGGACGCCGGACCGGCTGCGCACGCTCGCGTGGGATCTCGAAGGCACCGGCACCGAGATGGTCATCGACCCCGGCCTGATGGCGGTCGCCGGTCCTCGGCTGCACGTCAGCGGGGTGCTGGGGATGCCGGTGCTGCGGGTCAGCGAACCGACGTTCACCGGCTTCCGTCGCGTGATCAAGGAGCTGGTCGACCGGAGCTGCGCCGCGCTGCTGCTGATGTTACTCGCGCCGCTGCTGCTGACGGTGTCCGTGCTGATCGCCGTGGAGAGCAAAGGCCCGGTGTTCTATCGGCAACGTCGTGTCGGCAAGGACGGCACCGAGTTCACCATCGTCAAGTTCCGCACCATGCACTCCGACGCCGACCAGCGCCTCGCCGAGCTCGCCGCCAGCAACGACGGCGCGGGGCCGCTGTTCAAGCTGCGCGCGGACCCGCGCATCACCCGCGTCGGCGCGGTGCTCCGCCGCTACTCGCTGGACGAGCTGCCGCAGTTGTTCAACGTGCTCGGCGGGTCGATGTCGTTGGTCGGGCCCCGGCCGCCGCTGCCGAGCGAGTGCGCCGAGTACCCGCCGCACGTGCGCCGCCGTCTGCTGGTCAAGCCGGGCATGACCGGGTTGTGGCAGGTCAGCGGGCGCAGCGACCTGTCGTGGGAGGCGTCGGTGCAGCTCGACCTGCGTTACGTCGAGGACTGGTCGCTCGCCCTCGACGCGCTGATCTTGTGGAAGACGATTCGAGCCGTCGCGAGCGGGGAGGGGGCGTACTGATGCGAGAGTGCCGGTTGTGCGGGTCGGACGCGCTGGCCAGCGTGCTGGACCTGGGGGCGACGCCGCCCTGCGAGCGCGTGCTGACCGAGGCGATGCTCGACGAGCCGGAGCCGACGTACCCGCTGCACCTGCGGGTGTGCCAGTCGTGCCTGCTCGCGCAGATCCCGGCGCTGATCACGCCGCAGGACACCTTTCGCGAGTACGCCTACTACTCGTCCTACTCGACGTCCTGGGTGGACCACGCCCGCCGGTTCGTGCACGACACGGCCGACCGGCTGGGCCTTGACGTCGACTCGTTCGTGGTCGAGGTCGCCAGCAACGACGGCTACCTGCTGCGGCACTGCGTCGACCAGGAGCTGCGCTGTCTCGGCATCGAGCCGTCGGTCAACGTCGGCGCCGCCGCGCGGGAGGCGGGCGTGCCGACGCTGACCGGCTTCCTCGACTCCGATCTCGGCGCTGCGGTGCGCGCGGGACACGGCGCTGCGGACCTCGTCGTCGCCAACAACGTCTACGCCCACGTGCCCGACATCGTCGGGTTCACCGAGGGCCTGCGGCGGCTGGTCGCCGACGACGGCTGGGTGTCGATCGAGGTGCACCACCTGCTGTCGCTGATCGAGCGCAACCAGTTCGACACCATCTACCACGAGCACTTCCAGTACTACACCGTCGCGTCGGCGGAGCGGGCGCTCGCGTCCGGCGGCCTGGCACTGGTCGACGTCGAACTCCTGGACACCCACGGTGGCTCGCTGCGGCTGTGGGCCCGGCCCGCCGAGGCCGCGGACGGGCCGAGCGAGCGGATGCGCGACGTCCTCGCCCGCGAGAAGGCAGCCGGGCTGCACGAGATGTCCGGCTACATCGGCTTCGGGCAACGCGTGGACGAGCTGCGGCGCGACCTGCTGTTGTTCCTGCTAACCGCGTCCCGGCGCGGCTACACCGTCGTCGGCTACGGCGCGCCTGGCAAGGGCAACACGCTGCTGAACTACTGCGGCATCCGCCCCGACCTGCTCGCCTACACCGTCGACCGCAACCCGTACAAGCACGGCACCTACACGCCGGGCATGCGGATTCCGATCTTGCCGCCGGAGCGGATCGCCGCCGACCGGCCGGACTACGTGCTGGTGCTGCCGTGGAACCTGCGCGACGAGATCACCGCGCAACTGTCCTATGTGGGCGAATGGGGCGGCAAGCTCGTCTTCCCCATCCCCAGCGTCGAGATCACCGAGGTGACGCCATGAAAGTCGTCTTGTTCTGCGGCGGATACGGCACCAGGATGCGCACCGGGACACCGGGCGACGTCCCCAAGCCGATGCAGCTCGTTGGGCCGAGGCCGTTGGTCTGGCACGTGATGCGCTACTACGCCCACTTCGGACACACCGACTTCATCCTGTGCCTCGGCTACGGCGCGCACCACATCAAGGAGTTCTTCCTGACCTACCAGGAGACGACGTCGAACGATTTCGTGCTCCGGGACGGCGGCGTCGAGCTGCTCTCCACCGACATCTCCGACTGGACGATCTCCTTCGTGCAGACCGGCATCGACTCGCCGATCGGGGAGCGGTTGCGGCGGGTGCGCGACCACATCGACGGCGACGAGATGTTCCTCGCCAACTACGCCGACGTGCTCACCGACGCGCCGTTGCCGGAGATCATCGACCGGTTCGTCGCCACCGACGCGGGCGCGTCGATGATGGTGGTGCCGCCGCCGGGGACGTTCCACTGCATCGACGTCGGCGAGGATGGCATGGTCGCCTCGATCGCCCCGGTCAGCGACATGCCGTTGTGGGTCAACGGCGGCTACTTCGTGCTGCGCCAGGAGGTGTTCGACCATCTCCCGGAGAACGGCGACCTCGTCGGCGACGCCTGCGTCGAGTTGGCCAAGCGCGGCAGGCTGCTGGCGTACCCGCATCGCGGCTACTGGCGACCGACCGACACCGTGAAGGAGCGAGTCGCGCTCGACGAGGCGTACTCGCGCGGCGACCGGCCCTGGGCGTTGTGGGAGCGCAACGGCTTAGCGTCCGCCTCGAGCCTGGCGGCGCGCGCATGATCGGCCTGCGCCCCGGCGGCGTCGAGCGCATCGTGGCAGTGGGCGCCCACTGCGACGACATCGCGATCGGCGCGGGCGGCAGCCTGTACGCCGTGTGCCGCGCGAACCCCGGCGTGCGGGTGGACGCGATGGTGCTCACCGGCGGCGGCACCGACCGCGAGACCGAGGAACGCGCCGCCCTCGCCGCGCTCTGTCCTAGTGCCGACCTGGCGCTGACCGTGCTCAAGCTGCCCGACGGGCGCATCCCGGCGCACTGGGACGAGGCCAAGTCCGCCGTGCACGAACTGCGCCAGCGCGTCGGCACCGAGCAGGACGCCGACGTCGTATTCGCCCCGCACCCGGGCGACGCCCACCAGGACCACCGGATGCTCGCCGAGCTGGTGCCGCAGGAGTTCCGCGACCACCTCGTGCTGGGCTACGAGATCGTCAAGTCCGACGGCGACCTCTGCCGGCCCACCGTGTACCAGCCGCTCGCTGACGACGTCGTGCGACACAAGGTCGATGTGCTGCACGAGCACTATCCGTCGCAGCGGCATCGGCCGTGGTTCGACGCCGAGGCGTTCCGTGGTCTCGCGCGGATTCGCGGCGTCGAAGGCCGCACCCGCTACGCCGAGGCCTTCCACGTCACCACGATGACCCTAGATCTGGAGCGTTGATTCCATGCGCGTGCTGCTGACCGGACATCAGGGCTACCTCGGCACCGTGATGGCGCCGATCCTCGCCGAGGCGGGCCACCGGGTGACCGGTCTCGACTCGGGACTGTTCGCCTCCTGCGTGCTCGGCGACGACCCGGACGACCCGCCCGGCATCCCGGTCGACTTGCGCGAGATCACGCTGTCCCATCTCGCCGGGTTCGATGCGGTGATCCACCTCGCCGCGTTGTCCAACGACCCGCTCGGCTCGCTGGCTCCTGAGCTGACCTTCGACATCAACCACCGCGCCAGCGTCCGGCTCGCCCGCCTCGCCCGCGACGCCGGGGTTCGACGGTTCCTGTACGCCTCGACGTGTTCGGTGTACGGCGCGTCCGGCGGGGACGGCCTGATCAACGAGGACGCGCCGTTGCGTCCGGTCACGCCGTACGCCGAGTCGAAGGTGCGCGTGGAGGACGACCTGCACGCGCTCGCCGACGTCGACTTCTCGCCGGTCTACCTGCGCAACGCCACCGCGTTCGGGTTCTCGCCCCGGCTGCGCGCCGACATCGTGCTGAACAACCTGGTCGCGCACGCGTACCTGTCCGGTGTGGTGCTGGTGCTCTCCGACGGCACGCCGTGGCGGCCGCTGGTGCACGCCGCCGACATCGCGGACGCGTTCGCCACCGCGCTCGTCGCGCCGCGCGAGCACGTGCACGACACGGCGTTCAACGTCGGCACCGAGGCCAACAACCTCACCGTGGCCGAGATCGCGAACGAGGTCGTCGCCGCCGTGCCGGGCGCGGAGCTGCGCATCACCGGCGAGAACGGCGCCGACCCCCGCTCCTACCGCGTCGACTTCTCCCGGATGCGCGCCGCGACCGGCTTCACCGCGCGGCGCACCGTCGCGGACGGCGCGGTCGAACTGGCCGACGCCTATCGTCGCTTCGGCCTGACCGCGGCGGACTTCGAGCGCCGCTTCACCCGGCTGGCGTGGCTGTCCGACCGCACCGAGGCTGGCGACATCGACACCCGCTTGCGATCGACGAAGGCGGCGGCGTGATGAGCACTGCGCGCGATGCCCGAGCCGCCGACGCCGACGTTGGCGCGGCGATGCACGCCCTCGTGCGGCGGCTCTACCCGATCTGCCGCAGCATCACCGGCGACGGCGTCCGCGAGACGCTGCGGATCATCGGCGAAGACCTGCCGCTGGAGGTCACCGAGGTGCCGTCCGGCACGGAGGTCTTCGACTGGACCGTGCCTCCCGAGTGGACCATCCGGGACGCCTACATCGCCGACGCCACCGGCCGCCGCGTGGTCGACTTCCGGGAGTCGAACCTCCACGTCGTCGGCTACAGCGAACCGGTGTCGCGGCGGATGTCCCTCGCGGAGCTGCGGCCGCACCTGCACACGCTGCCGGAGCACCCGGACTGGATCCCGTACCGGACGAGCTACTACCAGCGCGACTGGGGCTTCTGCCTGGCGCAACGCACGTTGGACGCGCTCGATGAGAGCGGATACGACGGCGAGTATGACGTTCATATCGACGCCGACCTCGCGGACGGCCACCTCACCTACGCCGAGCACGTCGTCCCCGGCCAGGTCAGCGACGAGGTCCTGATTTCCTGCCACGTCTGCCATCCGTCGCTGGCCAACGACAACCTGGCGGGGATCGCCGTCGCCAGCCAGCTCGCGCGGCAGCTGGCGCGGCAGACACCGCACTACACCTACCGCTTCCTGTTCGTGCCCGGCACCATCGGCTCGATCACCTGGCTCGCGCGGAACCAGCCCCGGGTCGACCGCATCGCGCACGGCCTCGTGCTCGCCTGCGCGGGGGACAGGGGCCAGCTCACCTACAAACGCAGCAGGCGCGGCACCGCCGGAATCGACCGGGCCGCAGAGCATGTGCTGTCCACATCGGAGCGACCGCATCGCGTTGTCGACTTCTCGCCCTATGGCTACGACGAGCGCCAGTACTGCTCGCCGGGCTTCAACCTCGGCGTCGGCTGCCTGACCCGCACCCCGTACGCCGCGTACCCGGAGTACCACACTTCGGCCGACAACCCGGACTTCGTCACGCCCGAGGCCATGGCCGACACCCTCGCGGTCTGCCGCGAAATCCTCGCGGTGCTCGACCGCGACCGCCGCTACGTGAACCTCCACCCGCACGGCGAGCCGCAGCTCGGCAAGCGCGGGCTCTACGACGCGCTCGGCGGTCGGAGCGACGCCAAGCAGGCGCAGCTCGCGATGCTGTGGGTGCTCAACTACTCCGACGGCGAGCATTCGCTGCTCGACATCGCCGACCGCGCCCAGCTGCCGTTCGACGCCATCGCCGCCGCTGCCGACGCGCTGGTCGCCGCCGAGTTGGTCAAGGAGTGATGCCGGTGCTCGCCGCGATCCGTTCCCGGGCCTTCCGCGCCATGGCGAGCAGGCTCAGCTGGGGTCTCGCCGACCAGGCCGTGTCGAGCATGACCAACTTCGCGGTCAGCGTCGTCGTCGCCCGTACCCTCGGCGCGGTCGCGTTCGGCATCTTCACCCTCGCCTGGGTCACCTACGGTGTGGTGCTCAACGTTTCGCGCGGGCTGGCGACCGACCCGCTGGTGGTGCGCTTCAGCGGGGTGGCCGACGCCGAGTGGCGGCAGGCCGTCGCTCGGTCCTGCGCTACCGCGCTCGGCGTCGGCGCGACGGCTGGCGTGCTCTGCATCGCGGCAGGCACCGCCGTCGGCGGCACGCTCGGCGCGGCGTTCGTCGCGCTCGGGCTGATCCTGCCGGCGCTGCTGCTGCAGGACAGCTGGCGGTTCGCGTTCTTCGCAGCAGGCCAGGGACGGCGCGCGTTCGTCAACGACATGGTGTGGGCCGGGGCGCTGGTGCCCGCGTTGCTGCTGGCCGCGAGTGCGGGCAGCGTATTCGCGTTCCTGCTTGCCTGGGGTGGCGCCGCCGCGGTGGCCGCGGTCTTCGGGTGGGCGCAGACTGGGCTGCTGCCGCACTCGCGCGGGGTGACGTCCTGGCTGCGGCAGCAACGCGACCTGGGACCGCGCTACCTGGTGGAGAACGTCAGCATCAGCGGTGCCGCCCAGGTCAGGATGTACGGGCTAGGCGCGATCGCCGGGTTTGCCGACGTCGGCGCGGTGCGCGGCGCCGACCTGCTGCTCGGCCCGTTCATCGCGGTGACCATGGGGCTCGCGCTGGTCGCGGTGGCCGAGGCCTCCCGGGTGCTGCGCACCTACCCGGGCAGGCTGCGGGTGTTCTGCCTCGGGCTCGGCGGGTTGCAGGCCACTGGCGCGCTGGCGTGGGGGCTCGGCGTACTGGTGCTGCTGCCGGACGCCGCGGGCAACACCGTGCTCGGCGAGGTATGGCCTGCGGCGTCGACCCTGCTGATCCCCGCCACCCTCGCCATCGCGGGCGTGGGGCTGTCCAACGGCGCCACCGCTGGCCTGCGCGCGCTCGGCGCGTCGCTGCGCAGCCTGCGTTGCCAGCTTTTCGCCGCGTCCGCGCTGGTCACCGGTGGGCTGACCGGGGCGGCGCTCGCGGGCGCATCCGGCTCGGCATGGGGCGCGGCGATCGCGGCCTGGTGCGCGGCGGCGGTGTGGTGGTCCCAGCTCGGGTCCGGGCTACGCGGTCACCGGCGCGATGCCGCATCACGAGGAGGTTCACCGGTGGCAGCGGCCACCGGCATCGAGGGAGGAAGGAACACCATGACAACGGTGCCGCGGCTGAGTATCGGGCTACCCGTCTACAACGGGGAGAACTTCCTCGCGGAGGCGCTCGACGCCCTACTGGGCCAGACGTTCAGTGACTTCGAGCTGATCATTAGCGATAATGCGTCGACGGACGGAACCGAGGCGATCTGCCGCCGGTACGCGGCTATGGATACGCGGATCCGCTACATACGCCAGCCCCGCAATATCGGTGCGCGACCGAATCACAATTTCCTGGTCGAGCACGCTCGAGGCGAGCTGTTCAAATGGGCTTCACACGACGACCTCTACGGTCGCGAACTACTTGCGGCGTGCGTCACCGCACTCGACGAGCACCCAGAGGCTGTGCTGTCTCATGCCGACCAGGCGATCATCAACGAGAAGAACCAGATCCTCACACGCTGCGAGTACACGCTGGACAGTGGCTCCGCGTATCCGCCAGACCGGTTGCGCAGCATGCTACTCACCGAGGGGGGCGACGACGAGTACGGCGTGATTCGCACCAGCGTCCTGCGAGCTACCAGGCCGAACGACAGCTATCACAACTCCAGCCGCCCGTTCATAGCCGAACTCGCGTTGCGAGGGCCGTTCTACCACGTTCCCGAGTTGCTGTACTTCCGGCGCGACCATCCCAACCGTGGCGACCGGAACCCGACGATCCGAGCGCTGTGCGCGAATCTTGATCCGCGCCGCGCTCGTCACTCGACCGCGCGCCTTGTGACGGAGTACGTCTGGGGGTTCGTTGGGTCGATCTCCCGAGCGCCGCTTGCCACCTCCGATCGGTGGCGGTGTTACGGACACCTCGCGCACTGGTTGGCACGCGGCTGTGTTCGTAGAGTGGCCCGCCGAAGCTTGGCGCCGGTCATGGGGCTGGAGGATCACTCAGAGCCGACGGAGACCGCCGCGGTCGTTGCCGCGATTGTCGAAGGCCGGGAGAGGTCGGCCTCATGAGCGGTTCCAGAGTGCGGCGATCGGTCAAGAAGGCGGTTGGACCCAAAGTCGGCTTCTTCGGAATCCTGTGCTCGGGAAACCTCGGCAATGACGGATCCCTTGAGGCTGTCGTACAGGGGCTCAAACAGCGACGACCGGATGCGCGACTCGAGTTTCTGTGCATGGGGCCAGAAGAAGCTACCGCCCGCTATGGGGCGCCCGCGACCGCACGAATTTCCGGTACCAAGGTGGCACTGGTCAGTGTGGGAGCCAATGTGTCACGACAACGGCTGATTCGATGGCTGCACACAGCCGCGGCCCGGATGGCGTACTACCGCACTTACCGAGACGCGGCGTCGTTCAGAGCCATGCGGCGGATGGGAGTAGACGTCGCGTCCGACGCGATCTACCCCGATCTCGTGTTCGCCCTCGATGCCCCGCCGGTCCCGTCGCGCCCCACCGGTTGCGTCGGCGTCGGCCTCATGGAATATCGAGGTGACAACAACGAGCGCGCACGGTCCGCCGAGCTCCACCTGAACTACGTGGCGACGATGAAGCAGTTCGTGCGCTGGTTAGCGGACAGTGGTCGCACGGTGCGGTTGTTCACAGGTGATCGGCAGGACGAGGCAGTGCTCGCCGAGATCATGCAGTGCGTCGGCCCTCGCTCGCCGCCGCGAGTACTGGTCGAACCCGCTGCGACGCTGGGCGACTTGATGCGACAGATGGCAACGGCCGACATCGTGGTCGGGACCCGGTACCACAACGTGTTGTGCGGGCTCCGGCTCGCCAAGCCGACGCTGTCGGTTGGGTACGCCACCAAGCATCATGAACTGATGGCGGGGGTGGGCCTTGGCGAGTTCAGCCTGGACGCTCGGCATACCGGCTTCGGAGTGCTCGTCGAGCGATTCACCGAACTCGAACGCCGATCCGACGAGATCGAGGAGCACCTGGTGGAGCGCAACCGCGCCTACGCGGCGCAGCTAGACGACCAGTTCGCTCACCTGTTCGCCAGCCTGTTCGGTGCCCACCCACGCCGAACGGACAACGACCAATCGGAAGATCGATGAAGGCGATACCCGTTGCCGGTGTCGCGGGGGTGTACCGGTTCGAACCGGCGCCGCACCGCGACGAGCGCGGCTTCTTCAGCCGGACGTTCGACCGGGACGTCGTGCGGTCCGTCGGTATCGATCCGGACGGCTTCGCGCAGGACAGCGTCTCCCGGTCGCGCCGAGGCGTGGTCAGGGGGATGCACGTGCGCTCGGGAGCGGGGGAGGCGAAGCTGGTGCGCTGCTCGTACGGCCGGATATTCGACGTTGTCGTCGACCTACGCCCCGGCTCACCGACCTACCGCAACCAGGAGCATTTCTTGCTTGACGGCGACAGCCAGGTCTCGCTGTACGTACCCGCAGGCTGCGCGCACGGCTTCCAGGCGCTCACCGAGCCCGCCGACGTGTCCTACCGGATCGACCGCGCCCACGACCCACGCGAGGACGTCACGGTCGCATTCGACGACCCGGAGCTCGCCATTCCCTGGCCATTGCCGGTCACCGTGCTTTCGGAACGCGATAAGGCCGCGCTGTCACTGGACAACGCGCTGCGGCGGTTGGTGTGAGCGCGGCCGGTCGCGGTACCACGCGACTGTGCGCCGCAGTCCGTCCTCAAGCCCGACAGCGGACCGCCAGCCGAGCACCTCACGCGCCGCACTGAGATCTGCGATTCGAGCGGAGTCGAGCAGCCGATCCGCGAGCGCGCCGAAACGCGGCTCGACGTTCGTGTTGATCAGCCAGCCGATCAGGTCGACGATCCGCCGGATATCCACGGCTGACCCTGACCCAATGTCGATCGTCCTGCCCGCGGCGTCGGGCACCGACGCGGCGGCGATGAAGGCGTCGACGACGTCATCGACGTACACCCAGTCGATCTGCCGTCGTCCGCTACTCAGCTGGGGCTCGACGCCACGAAGCAGCGACGTGATCACATACGGGACCAGCTTCCGCTCATCCGGCTGGTCGGGGCCGTACGTCATGGCGATCCGCAGCCGCACCGTTGGCACCGACCACAAGTCCTGGAACAGCTCCGCGTACCGGGCGGCGGTCCATTTGCTCAGCGCATACGGCGACGACGCGTGTTCGCCGGGGGCTGGCTCCTCCATCGAACCGGCGAGCACGACGCGTGGTGCCCCCGCGAGCGCCACCGCGCGCAACAGGCCGACCGTTGACCGCACGTTGTCGGTCACCGTGTCCAACACCGTCTGAACGTCCCGAGCGCCCGAGGCCTTACCCGCCAGATGGAACACGATCTCCGGTCGGATCGAACGGACGACGTCCGCGGCCATGTCCGAGTCGGACAGATCCGCGACGTGTGTCGTCAAGTGACCCGCCACACGCCGCGTGCTGCGCGACAGCGCGTGCGTCTCGGCGCCGAGCACGGTGAGACGCCGCACCAGATGAGCACCGAGGAATCCGGTCGCACCCGTGACGAGCACCCGTCGCCCGCGCAACATACCCTCGCAACGGGCGAACGCCCGCTCGGCAGAAGGGCGGTTGTAGTAGGGCCATCTAGACGTGCCCGGATCCGGCATGGCAATCCCTCCGGTCATCCGGACGTACCCGGTCAGGATGGAACGTACACCTTGACCCCCTCGGCGTCGCCGGAGTCGTACGGAGCGACGTCATCTTCACTGAGCGCGGCGTGGTCGGTCAGCCGGTGAAAGTCCCGCAGTGCCGTGCCGCGGCACGCCACGTCGACTCCCGGAGCACTGCGGCCTTCGCGGATGTCCGTGAGATGCACTGTCCGGAAGTCGATGCTGTACCGGGTGACGCCGCTGGTGTTGGGGATGCTGGCGTGCAGCTGGTCGCCAGAGAAGAGCATGATCCCGCCAACCGGTGGCACCAGACACAACCGAGGCTCGTCGTCCGGCAGCGGACGTACCGGCGAGGGATGCACCCTGGTGTCCGCACTGCCGCTGAAGTCCTTGATGCGCGAGCGCCAGATGTTGGCTTGGTAGTAGTCGTAGTCGCCGCTGGTGTTGGGAATCGCCCTACCGAACCACCTCGGGTAGAACTCCATCACGTTGTTCTCGGCGGCGGGCCACACCGGCATCCACCAGTTGATCTGCTGCGTCGGCGCCGCATACCAGGTGTCGCGATGCACCTGGAACGCCTTGGCGATACCGGTGCTCAAGCCCCCAGCTGGGAACGCGGTGCGCAGCTTCGGCACGTCGGCGTAGGTGTCCTCCAGCGACGCTCCCAGCGAGCTGGTGACGCGGCGCACATGGCCGATCGACTCAGGGTGGTGGATGAACCGCGGCTTGAAGTCGATCAGGATCTCGGCCAGCTCGTCGGGGGAGCGCGTCGCGTCGACCGTAGGTGGGTCATCTGGCAAGAACGCCTCGGTGACCAGCTCGCGGGTGAACGCCGCGAACGCGTCGACCGCGGCGACGGCGGTGTAGACGATGACGTCACCCGAGAAGAGCTTGCTGCGACGTTCCTCGTCGTCGAAGTTCGGGTCAATGTGCACGTTGACCATCACAGAACCTCCCCGGGCGCCGATCCCATATCGTCTCTAGGGTTAGATTCGATATGCCGGTGTTGTCTGTTACGCCGGAATGCGCGTTTGTGATTAGTTCGAGCCCGCGTCCTGGTGGTACGGCGCGGCCTGCCACTCGGTCAGCGTGAGCAGCCTGCCGGTCTCGTACGGCACGAACCGCCACGGCCCGGTGTAGTCGTTGTCGAACCAGCGGTTGTCCTGCTCGAACGTGATCGCCTGCTGCACCGCGCGGCCGTGGTACGGCGACCAGTCCGGCCAGCTGCCGTAGTTGGCGAACAGCGCCGACACGCCGCAGTACCCCGCCGGGCAGCCGCCGTCGATCTGCGCGGGCTCGTGCGCGAAGACGTTGTCGTGGATGCGCAGTCGTTGCGTCTTCCAGCGGCAGTCGGAGTACTCCGGCTCGGAGTTGATGCCCGGTGGCGCGCAACGGGAGCCGTTGTCCTCGCCGATCAGCAGGGTGCACTCGCTGGTGGTGTTGGTGCCGCAGAACCGGTCGGCGTTCTCCCAGCCGACGATGCCGCCCCAGTTGTTGACGAACCGGTTGCCGCTGATCTCGATGACCGAGCCCGGCGCTGGCACGCGAGGCTCGCCGCCAGCCTCCGACAGGTACACGGTGCCGATCGGGAACGGATCGTCGCGATCGGCGAACTCACGGCCGGTGACCCAGGTGTTGTGCCGGATCACGTTGTCGCGCAGCACCGCGTTGTAGGAGATCTCGTAGAAGAACGCCTGGCCGTCGTTGCGCTCGATCAGGTTGCGCTGGATGAGGAAGTCGTTGTTGTTGGTGTCGGCCCAGATGCCGGGTCCGTGGTTGTCGTGGATCCAGTTGCCGGTGATCTCCGCGCCGTCGACCGACCAGAACTTCATTGCGCCGCTGCACCCGCATCCGGGGATCTGGGTCTCCAGGTCGGCGGTGTGGTTGCCCGCGAACTCGTTGCCTTTGAGGGTGAGGCCGCGGATCTGGTTGCCCGCCTGGAAGGCGTTGAGCCCGTACTGTCCATTGTGGGCGACGCAGTTGCCGATCACGCGCTGGCCGGAGCCCGCCATCATAGCCGCACCCTGGTTGTTGATCAGCGTGTTGCGCGCGATCGTCCAGCCGTCGCCGGAGTCGTGGTTGACCACGCCCTCGTTGGTGGGCGCGACGAAGTTGCGGATCGTGAGGTGACGGATCGTCACGCCGCTCGCGTGTTGGGTGAAGGCGTAGCGGTTGGTGTGCCTGCCGTCGAGGATCGCGCCAGGTGCCCCGACGAACCTCGCGTTGTCGCCGGGCGCGATCTGGTCGTACTCGCCGGAGCCGAGCGTGTGCACGCCTGGTGCGAACCAGTAGGTGGTGTCCGGGCGGCTGAAGTCGACACCGCTGTTGTCGCCGGCCGCGACGACGACGGCACCCACGGGCGGGGTGTCCGGCCCGTCGAGCGCGTCCGTGCCGCAGACCTTGGTGGCGCCTGCGGGGAGGGCGGTGTCGGAGGTGGTCGGCGCGGTGGTTTCGTGCGACGTCGTTGTGTCAGCTGTCGTGGTCGTGGGGCTTGCCGCGTTGGTTGTCGTCGTGCTGGTCGTGGTCGGTGCGGGGGCTGGCGCTGCGTCGCTCTCCGACGTCAGCGACGCCGTGACCACGCCGAGTTGGGCATCGGTTGAGGCGCGGTAGTCGAAGCGGATACGACTGAACGACTTCGGCTTGCCGTTGTGTCGCTCGGCGCGCACCGCGAACTCATCGTCGGTCGCGGACCCTGGCACGACGGTCACGTCATACGCGCGGGCGCGCGGCGGCAGCGACGGGGTGACCTCGATCTGTGTGGGCACGACGCCGAGCGGGTGTCCGATGGAGCATTGGCCCTGCGCGTCGGTGAGGCAGACGACGGTGCGTGCCACCGCGACTTCCGACGCAGGGGCTTCGGAAGCGGGGGGTTCGGCGCTGGTGGGGAGCACCGTGACAGCGCCGATGATCACGACGGCGGTCGCGGCGCTGAGCAGCACGGCGGCGAGCGCGCGGCGCGGTCGGCGTTTCGGGCGTCGTGGCTCGTGCCGCTGTTGTGCTTCGGAACGCCGTGCTTCGTGTCGCCGCCGTAGTGGTTCGTGTCGATGGTCGGGTTCGTGGTGACCGTGTTCGGCCACGCGCCACCTCGCGTGGGAGCAGTCGGAACTGCCAGCTTTGCTGAGCACACGCGAACGTGAAGCCGTGAGTCCACGTATACGGCTACGTAACTGCGTTCCGATCTCGAGTTCGACATGCCGGTCGCGGGGTGCGGTGCTGCGGCCTGTGCTGCGTTGGGTGTTTCATGCTACGGCGACGGATGCCGTGCGAACCCCGTTCGCGAATCACACCTCTGGGTGGGATTCGCAGGTGACGCAACCCTTGCGTATAGAACGCTAGTTCGACTAGAGTAGTCGCAGGCCTCCCATGGGGGCGCGGGATGACGAGTCAATGTCAACACGCGCGGCAGGGGGTGAGGCCAATGTCGGAGCCGGAGTTCAACGGCGAGCAGGATTCCCGGAGCGATAGTGATCGCGAACGTGAGGGCGTGCCCGAAGCTGCTGGCACGCCGGATCCCGAGGGCGAATGCGACTCCGTGCTCGAGGGCGCACCAGACGATGAGGGCCTGCTCAAAGGTGGGTTGTCTGGCCCGGAAGATGTGCTGCGTCTCGGTGATGTCGGGTGGGCTGATGTGGACGCGGACAGTCTCGTTGAGGTCGCGAAGCTCTCTCAACGTCTGATCGGTCAGGTGCAGGCGGTGCAGTTGAATGCCATCGCGGAGTTGCGTAAGCGCCGTGGTTGTGAGCGGGAGACTGCTGACGAGGTGGGTCTCGCGTTGGCGGTGGGGCGGCATCAGGCTGATCGTCAGGTCGAGCTGGCTACGCAGATCGCGCGTCGTTTTCCTCGGTTGTTGGCGGCATTGGAGCGTGGCGATGTGGACGTCAGCAAGGCTGAGAAGGTGGTGGAGACGGGCGCGTTGCTCTCGGATGAGCACGCCGACCAGCTCGACGCCGCGATGGAGCCGCTGCTTGCGGGTCGAGATGGGGCGTCGATCCAACGTTCCGCGCGGTATCGGGTGGACAAGCTCGATCCTGATGGCGCTGCCGAGCGGGTGCGGCGATGCCGGGAAGACCGCAGGCTGGAGCTGCGGTTCGCCGAGAACGGCATGGCCGACCTCTGCGCCTACCTGCCCGCCGAAACGGCGTGCGCAATATACGGACGGATCGACGCGATCGCCAAATCCGACAAGACGCGTCGCGACGAACGCAGCCTCGACGCCATCCGCGCCGACGTCCTCACCGAGCTGCTCCTCGGCAAGCGGCAGAGCTACCGGCACGTGCAGATCCAGATCACCGTTCCCGTGACCACGCTACTCGGGACACGCGATCTGCCTGGCGACCTAGAAGGCTACGGACCCATTCCAGCGGATATTGCCCGTGAGATGGCTGCCGACCCGAGATGCACGTGGCGACGCCTCTTGACCGACTCTCCAACCGGCCAGTTGCTGGAGATGGGACGACACCGCTACAAGCCACCGGCGCAGCTGGGCGATTACGTTCGTGCCCGTGACCAGCGGTGTTTGGTGCCGGGCTGTAACCGGCCGTCGAGGCGGTGCGATACCGACCACAGCGTCGAATGGCAGCACCACGGCACCACCGACGCCAAACTCCTCGTCTGTCTCTGCCGCCGCCACCACAGGTTGAAGGACCGGCCGGGATGGCAGTTCGAGTTCCACGAGGACACGCTGACGATCACCACACCCACCGGCCGCAAATACCGGCCCCGCGCGCCACGCATCGCCGAACCCGAACCCGAGCCACCGCCCGAACCCGAGCCCGAGCCACCGCCGGAGCCCGGCGCGGAACCACCGGAGCCGCAAGAGGAGCCACCCGAGCCACCCGACCCCGGACCACCGCCGTTCTAGCTGTACGCACGAGGTTCGGCGTAACAGGTCACCACGTCAAAGCGAACCTGGAAATGACCCATGCTTGCGCAGAACAAGGGGGCATCATGCGCGTTCGGTTGGCTGACACCTCGGCCCGCACGATCGGCGACGAGACGATCGTGCTCAATCTGCCGAGGTCGCGGTACTTCACGATCAGAGGTGTCGGCGTCCGCTTGTTCGAGTTGCTCGCCGAAGACAGGTCGGTGGACGACCTCGTCGACACCATCGTCGCCGAGTACGACGTGGACCACGCCGTGGCACACCGCGATGTCGAATCCTTCGTCGCACGCTTGCGCGACGAAGGATTGGTGCACTGACGGAACCAATGGTGCTCCTCACCCGCGATGAACCGCTGCGAATCGGGCCGACCGGCCTGCCCGTTCTGGCGGCGGTCGATATCGCCTTCGGGTACCCGATCGAATCGCGACCGTGGCGGGCGCGACCAGCGCGGCCATCGGACGCAGATCGCCAGGCAGCTACCCCAGACCTGGACGCGGACCCAGTCCGCGCGCTGCGTGCCCTGTTGCGTCCGGCGTTGCGGCGGCGGCCCTGTGTTGTTGCCTTCTCCGGCGGCAGGGACTCGTCTTTGCTGCTCGCCGTCGCAGCCGACGTGGCGGTGCGCGAAGGATACGAGTCGCCGGTCGCGCTCACGCTGCGTTACGCCAATGACCCGCCGCGAGGACCGCCTCGACGCCCCAGCGTGCCGCGATCGCGCGCACAGTGTCGGCCTGCACGGAGCCGGGCGCGCCCGCAACCTCCATCCGCCGCAGCAGCTCCGCGACATCACGCAACGACCCCAGCCGCAGCGGCCAGTCACCGAGGGCGGCGTGGTAGCAGGCATGCAGCAGCCGATGCGGCAACGACAGCGCCGCCATCGTGTCGCCAGCCACCACCACGGGCTCGCCGTTGTCGCGCCAGAGTTCGTCGAGGTCCACCAGCACGCCCCACGGTCCCAGCACGAACGTGCGGTGGACGTCCAGCTCGTAGCCAGCGGGTGGGATCAGCGTCATGCCCTTGTCGAAGCGCCGATCGAATCCCGGCCTCGGCTCGGCGAGCGTGCGTCGGTAGCCCGCCGCGCGCATCGTCGTGGCCGCGCGGTCGATGTCGTCCGCGCGCACCAGCAGGTCGATGTCGTGGAACGACCGTAGCGCGGGGTCCGGGTAGTCGAGCCGGGCGCAGGCGGGTCCTTTGAGCACGCGGGTGGCCACGTCCGCTCGCGATAGTCGTGCCACGATCGCGGCCAGTTCCCGTTCGAGGAACAACACCCGGAGCGCTGCGGTGCGGTGTTGCGCGACGGCCTCGCGGCGCTGCTCGTCGGTGGCGGCCATGGCGCCGTCGTGCACGGCGGCCGCGAGCGCGCCGGTCACCCGATGCCGCCACGCTCCCCGCAGCACGTCCTGCCACGACGATGGCGCCAGCGGCTCGCGAGGTAGCGGCAGTCGCGTGTCCGGCAGCCGGTATGCCGCGATCGCGGGCAACGCGGGCGGGTACGCGGCCGTGGAGCAGAGCCGCCGAGACATCGGGTCAGCTCCAGATGTCGCGGTGGACGTTGAAGATCACCCGGGAACCCAGCGGCTCCAGCTTGATCGGCAGCTCCTTCATTCCCGACAGCCGCTCGCGCACGGCGGCTTGATGCTCCACCGGGCACGTCACCAGCAGGAACCCGCCGCCGCCAGCGCCGGTGACCTTCGCGCCCGTGGCACCAGCCGCCAGCGCCGCCTCGACGGCCTCGTCGATCTGCGGGTTCGAGACGCCTGACGCGAGGCTGCGCTTGGCTTCCCAGCTCTTACACAGCGCGGTGCCCAGCGCGGTGACGTCCCCGGCGCGCAGGCCACTTGCGGCCTCTGCCGCGAGGTCGCGCAGCAGGTTGAGCTGCGGCAGCCGGTCGGAGATGTTGGCGTTCTGCTCGCCGAGGATCACGTTGGCGTCGCGGGTGATGCCGGTGAAGAACAGCAGCAGCTCGCTCTGCAATCGCCGCCGTACCACGGGTTCCAGTGCCAGCTCGTGCAACGCCACGCGGTCGCCCTGTCCGAAGTGGATATCGCACACCCCGCCGAACGCCGCCGCGTACTGGTCCTGCTTGCCGATCGGCTTGCGGCAGCGGTCGATCTCGATGGTGCAGGCGCGCTCGGCCAGCTCCGCCGCTGACACCTGGGTGCCGGTGTAGGCATACAGTGCGTGCAGCAGCCCCACCGTCACCGCGGACGACGACCCGAGCCCTGACCCGGCCGCCGGGATGTCCGCCAGCGTGGTCAGCTCGATGCCGCCCCGCACGCCGGTCATGTGCAGCGCCTCGCGCACCAGCTCGTGCTGCAGGTCCTCCACCCGGGAGACGATCTCCTTGCGCGAGTAGTTGACGTAGATGTCGTCGTCGAAGCGCTGCTTGACGATGACGTAGACGTACTTGTCGATGGCGGCGTTGAGCACCCTGCCGCCGTGTTCGCGGTAGTAGCTCGGCAGGTCCGTCCCGCCGCCGACGAGGCCGATTCGCAACGGCGTCTGCGTGATGATCATGAGTCGCCACCCGATTCCGACCGCACCGGCCGGACTACCCCGAGCTGCCGCATCGTCGCCGTCGCGTGGCTGAGGACGTCGTCGAGACCGTCCTTGCCCGCCAGCCACTCGGCGTACCGCGCGACGGAGTCCTTCGGCGTGTGCCGGGGCGTCCAGCCGAGCTGCCGCAGCGCGTCGATGTCGGACAGGATGTGGCGGGTGTCGCCGAAGCGGTACTCGCCGGTGATCCGCGCAGGCTCGTCCGAGCCGTACTGCGCGCGCACGATCTCCGCGAACTCCTGAGTCGTGTACGGCGTGCCGCCGCCGACGTTGAACGCCCTGCCGACCGCCCGTTCGTCGGTCAGCGCGAGCACGTTCGCGTCAACGACGTCGTCGATGTTGACGTAGTCGCGGATCGCCTGGCCGTCCTCGTACAACGTCGGCGCGCTGCCCTGCGCGTAGTGCAGGCAGAAGATGCGGCACGCGCCGGAGTAGGCGTTGTACACCGACTGCCGAGGCCCCTGCACGATGCTGTAGCGCAGCGCCACCGTGGGGACGCCGTAGCGGCGGCCCAGGTTGAGCGCCATCGTCTCGCCAGCCAGCTTGGACATGCCGTACGGGTTCTGCGGGTTCGTCACGCGCTCCGGCGTCGGCAGCATCCGCAGCTCGCCGTCGCAGACCGGGCAGGTGTGCTCCCAGCGGCCCGCCGCGAGCTGCGACTCCGGGCGCATGTCGGGCACCTGCTCGCCGTGCTCGGCACAGACGTACAACCCTTCGCCCAGCGCCGCCTGCGACGACGCGAGCACGACCCGCGTGATGTCCAGCCGCTCGGCGACGATGATCTCGTACAGCAGCGCCGTCGCGGTCACGTTGACGTCGGTGAACGACGCGAAGTCCGGCAGATAGTCCTGGTGCGCCGCGAAGTGGTAGACCGCGTCGACCCGGCGCAGCAGGTTCGCCAACAGCTCCCGGTTGCGGACGTCGCCGATGAACAGCTCGACGCCCGGCGTGAGGTACTGCGGCCTCGGGCCGGGGTGCACGGGCGCGTTGACGGCGTCGAGCACGATGACGTCGTGGCCGAGCGCGACCAGCCGGTCGCAGGTGTGCGAGCCGATGAACCCGGCGCCGCCGGTGACCAGAATCCGCATCACCGACCACCCCGCCTGGCGTACACCGCGCGATAGACGTCGAGGGTGCGCTCGGCGGTGCGCGCCCACGAGAACTCGCTCGCCCGCACCAGACCCTTCTCCCGCAGTCCCTCGCCGGATGGCCCGCAGGCGTGGAGGATCGCCTGCCCGATCGCGTCCGGGTCGGACGGATCCGCCAGGAGTGCCGCGCCGCCCGCCGTCTCCGGCATGGCGCTGATGTTCGACGTCACCACGGGGCAGCCGGTCGCCATCGCCTCCAGGATCGGCAGCCCGAACGTCTCGTTGAACGACGGGTACACGAACACGTCGGCCGCCCGGTAGAACAGCACCGTCTCGGTGATCGGCACCCCACCGACCCACACGACGTCGTCGGCGATGCCCAGCTCACGGGCGAGCGTGGCCAGCTCGGCGGCGTGCGGACCGTCGCGGCCGGGTCCGACGATCACCAGTTGCCGGTCACCCAGCTCGCGCTTGGCAGCGGCGAACGCCCGCAGCAACCCGGCGCAGTTCTTGTACGGCCACAACGACGACACGAACAGCACGAACGGCTTCGTCACGCCGTAGCGCAGCCGCAGCGTGTGCCGGGCATGCTCGCTGTCGCCAGGGTGGAACAGCTCGTGGTCGACGGCCTCCGGGATCAGGTGCAGCTTGGCCGGGTCGACGTCGAGGTAGTGCGTCACCTCGTGGCGCAGGCTCTCCGAGTTGATGATGATCGCGTCGGCGACCCGCGCGGTGCGGGGGTAGCTCAGCCGCCGGTACAGCCGCGCGGCGGGGCTCACCGAACCGGGCGCGGTGTAGGCGTGCAACGTCTTGAAGTGCACCACCAGCCCCGGGGCGGGCCGCACGATCGGCGCCATCAGCGTGTTGAAGACGTCGATGCCGGACAGCGGCAGCCGCAGCGGCGAGTACAGGTGCTCGCTGGCGGTGCGCAGGTTCCGGCGCTCGTTCGACCACGGGAACGTGATGTGGCGGACGCCGGGGCCGTAGCCGGTGTGCGACGCGCGGGAGGCCGGGCTGACCAGCAGGTGCAACTGCTCGTCGCCGGTGAGACGGCTGGCCATCTCGGGGATCACCCGCGTCCAGAACCAGTGCGCCCCTGACGGGTTCGCCGGATCGTCAGTGAGCAGGTTGATCCCGACGCGCATGCCGTCAGAACGTGTGGGACGCAACAACATCAGCAGCCATCCGTGATTGTCTAACGTACTGGGCAAGCAGATGCATGCACGCCTGGTGCGCATCCTCGATGATTCCGTAGTTGTGGGCGTCGACGTGGATCGTCGCCGTGGCGAGACGTCGGGCGGCGCCGCCGTCGAAACCGGTCAGCGCGATCGTCGGCATGCCGTAAGCGTTGGCCCACTCCAGCGCGCGCACGATGTTCGGCGAGCCGCCGGACGACGAGATCGCGACCAGCACGTCGCCCGGCCTGGCGTTGGACTGCAACTGGTACTCGAAGACCCGCTCGTAGCCGTGGTCGTTGGCGATCGCGCTGAGCGTCTCGATGTTGGTGGACAGGCTGTAGACGCGGGTGGTCAGGTCGGTGCCGTTGCGCACGCCCTTGACGTGGTCGCACTGCAGGTGGTTCGCGATGGACGCCGATCCGCCGTTGCCGCACGCGAACACCGCGTTGTCGGCGCGGTACGCGACGTCCAGGATGTCGGCGGCGCGGCCGAGCTGTGCGCGGTCGACGCTGCGCACCGCGCGGTCCAGATCGGTGACGTACGCGCCGCCGTAGGCGTCCGCGCTGGTGAATCGACGTGTCGGGAACCGCTGCGGCCCGCCGCGCACCTGTCGCGGCACGCTGCGGCTGGCGAGGATGTGCTCCGCGGCGCGCGCCAGGTCGGGGAACGACCGCACCTCGGCAAGCGTGGCGTCGGGCGGCCCGACGTAGAGCGGCTGCGCGCCGATGGCCTCGGCCAATCCCATGTCGCAGGCCGCGTCGCCGACCACCCAGGACGACGTCAGGTCGAGGTCAAGCGCCTCGGCGGCGGCGAGCGCCATGCCGGGCGCGGGTTTGCGGTCGGCGCTGGTGCGTGCGAACGCCGCCACCTTGCCGTCCGGGTGGTAGGGACAGAACAGCCAGACATCAACGTGTGCGTCCTTGCGGGCCAGCTCGGCGATCATGTGCTTGTGCACCTGGTGGACGTCGTCGATGTCGTAGAAGCCGCGCGCCACGCCCGCCTGGTTGGTGACGACCGCGACCGGGATGTCCGCCGCGTTCAGCGCGGCAATCGCCTCGATCGAGCCGGGGATGAACTCCACCCGATCCACGGAGCCGACATAGCCGTGGTCGACGATGATCGTGCCGTCCCGGTCGAGAAGTACGCCTGGTCGGCTCACTGTTCGCTCACCTCTCGAATCGTCGGCGTCGTGGCCCTGCTGCGGCAACGCGGCCGTCCCCCTGCTCATACCCCTGAATCTGCCCGGTGGCGTCGTCTGGAGTTCGTCCCGACCGGCGATTCCGTTACGTCGGTTTCGATCTCTCTGTGCTGTTTCGGTACCAGCAACGTCGCGGCCACCGCGAGGTGCAGCAAGTACGGCGAGGCGTCGCCCAACCCGACCTCCGCGTAGGAGGCCACCAGGCAGTACCCGATCAAGAAAATCGCGCAGGCTCGTTCGAGCGACGGCGGGCGCAGCACCGCCACCACCGCGAGGGTGGCGAGGAACCCGAACACCAGCGCGAGCCCGACGAAACCCTGCTCGTGGTAGACGGCGAGCCAGCCGCTGTCGATCGGCAAGCCGTTGAACGACTTGTCGGTGAGCCCGACGCCGAACAACTGCTCGGTGACGGTGCGGTTGTCCGCGAGCAGCGCGTCCCACACCTTCTCCCGCCCGGTGAGGCTGGTGAAGTTCTCCGAGTCCTGGCCGCGCCGGATCCACCCCTGGATCGCGGACCAGAACGCCACCAGCGCCAGCCCGCTGCCGATACCGATGCCGAGGGCGGCCTTGCGGGCACGCGACGTCGTCAGCACCAGCGACAGCACCGCCAGCGCCAGTCCCACGAGCAGCGCGAACGTCGCCGTGCGGGTGTGGGTGAGCAGCAGCAGACCGAGGGCGGGCGCCACGAAGACCAGCGCGCTGGAGGTCGTGGTGCGGCGGCCGAGCCACAGCAGCAGCGTCAGTCCAGCGACGATCGCGGCGTACTGGGCGATCTGCGGCGGCGGCATCGGCCACAACGCGCCAGCGAGGCGTCCGCCGTAGTCCTCCGGCAGCGCGAGGCCGGGCGCGGCGACGAGCCCGGCCGCGACCACGGCGAGCACCACCGCGAACGTCCTGATGTGGTGCCGGACGAACGTGACCGTGCCGCGCCACCAGTAGCTCAGCAGCCACAGCGTCGCGAGGAACACCGCGAGCCGGGCGCAGCGCATCAGCGCGCCGAAGCCGGAGTCGATGCGGGCGCTGGCGACGATGCTGAGCATCAGCAGCAGCGTGAGCAGCAGCAGGAACGCGCTCGGCCGGACCTTGAGCCGGGGGTTCAGCAGCAGCGCGAGGGTGAACGCGATGAGCAGCGAGCCCATCGTCACCGCCTGCGCGATCGGGCGCGGGATCGTCACCAGCGTCTCCGGGCCTTGGGAGCCGAGCGTGTTGACGATCAGCAGCGCCCACGCCACGCCGACCAGCGGCGGCGTGCGGTCGGTGGCTCCTGCGTTTCTGGGTTCCCGGCGCGTGGCGAGCGTGGTCATGGCGCACCCGCTTCCGCCGGTTTCGCGCGCAGGCGCACCCACAGGTGCCAGCCAAGCCGCCGCCCGCCGGGCAGTCCGTGCACCGGTAGCGGTGGGGCGTGCAGGTAGCGCTGGTACGAGTCGGCGACGTCGAAGGCGGGGAAGTCGCGGGCGACGTCGGCCAGCGAGTACACCTTCGCGTACGGGTTGAGGGGGCCGTCGGTGTTGCGGTGGGTGAAGGTGTCCAGGCGCAGGTACTCCCGCAGGCCGGTGCGCTCGGCGTTGGCCAGGTGCTCCCGCAGCATCGACGATCGCGTGGCGAGGCGGGTGCGGCGCAGCGGATAGGCGGCGGCGAGCATCGCCCTGCGGATCAGGCGAATGCTGACCTGGTAGTTCAGCGACCTGCGGGCGTAGAGCATCGCCACAAGCAGACCGCCCGGCTTGAGCACCCGGTGGATCTCAGCCTGTGCGGCGTGGATGTCGGGGATGTGGTGCAGCACCCCGTGGCTGAAGACGATGTCGAAACTGTTGTCCTGCCACGGGATCGCGACGGCGGAACCCTGCTTGACGTCGTCGTGCGGTAGGTCGCGCACGGTGAGCCGCGCCCGCACCCGGCGCACCGACTCCTCGGTGAGGTCGAGGCCGGACCAGCGCGCCCCGCGCCGGATGAGCTGCTCGGACTCCGCGCCCTGGCCGAGCCCGATCTCCAGCACGCGCTTGTCGCGCCAGTCGACGCGGTCCAGGCAGTCGGGGATGTGGCGTTCGCGGCCGTAGCGCCAGGCGTCGTAGGCGGTGAAGAAGCGGGCGTAGTCGTCGGCGAACGCGCCATGCAGGCCACCGACGATGTGGTCGCCGCACGGGTGGGCGTTCCAGAACGACTGGACCTCGGCTTCGTTCATCGGCTGCTCCTGTTCTGGCCGCTCATTCGCTCACCGGCGCGAACGTGCTGCCCGCGTCCTGCTGGTACGGCGCGGCGCGCCACTGCGTGAAGGTGATCGAGGTGTTGGTGTCGAACGCGAGGAACGTCCACGGTCCCCGGTAGTCGTTGGCGTGCCAGCGGTTCTCCTGCTCGTGCGTGATCGCCTCCCGCACGACGTCGCCCTCGTATGGCGACCAGTCCGGGAACGTGCCGAAGTTCGCGAGCACGGACATTCGCGCACACAGCACGCGGCAGCCGACCACCTCGGGATCGAGGACGAACCGGTTGTGGTGGATGTCGACGCGCTGGGTTTTCCAGCGGCAGTCGTCGTAGAGCGGCTTCGTGGCGATGCCGGGGCGCGTGCAGCGCTCCACGGAGTCGACCAGCAGCGTGCACGCGCCGGTCGAGGTGTTGGCGGCGGAGTTGCAGAACCGGTCGGCGTTCTCCCACAGCGTGATGCCGGACCAGTTGTTCTCCAGCGTGTTGCGGGCGATCTCGATCCGGTCGGTGCGCGCTGGCACGCGCGGCTCCCCGCCGGACTCGGAGATGTAGATCGTCGCGACCGGGAAGTTGTCCGAGTTGTCGGCGAACTCGCGCCCGGTGACCCATGCGTTGCGGCGCATCGTGTTGTCGCGGATGACCGCGTTGTAGCTGGTCTCGTAGATGATCGCGGCGCCGTCGTTGCGCTCGATGAGGTTGCGTTCGATGAGGAAGTCGTTGTTGTTGGTGTCGGCCCAGATGCCGGGGCCCCGGTTGTCGTGGATCCAGTTGTCGACGATGTCGGCGCCGTCGATGGCCCAGAACTTCATCGCGCCGGTGCAGCCGCAGCCGGGGTTGGCCGCCTCGACGTCGTCAGTGTTGTTGCCGACGAACTCGTTGCGCTCCAGCGTGAGGTCGGTGATGTCGCCGCAGCAGGCGTTGAGGCCGTACTGACCGTTGTCGCGGAAGCAGTTGCCGCGCATGACCTGCTTGTCGCCCGCCATCAGCGCCGCGCCCCCGTTGTCTGCCAGGGTGTTGTGCTCCAACGTCCAGCGCGCGCCGGAGTCATGGTTGACGACGCCCTCGTTGACCGGCGGCACGAAGCCCCGCACGGTCAGGTGGGTGATGGTCACGTCGGCGGCTTTGCCGGTGAAGGCGTAGCGGTTGACCTCGCGGCCGTCGAGAATCGCGCCGGGCGCGGCGAGGTAGGTGTTGCCGTCCTTGGGTGCGACCTGGTCGTACTCGCCGTCGCCGAGGATGTGGGTGCCCGGCGCGAGCCAGAACGTCGTGCCCGCCGGGTTGTTCTGGGTCGCCGTGGTCAGGTCGGCCGCGACGTCGGTGTCGACGACGACCGCGTCGTCCGGCGGTCGTGCGGGGCCGGGCTTCGTGTCGCCGCAGACGGCGGCGTCGATGCCGGGCTTCGGGGGCTCCTGGGCCTGCGGTCCGGTGCAGGCCGAGGCGACGATCGCGAGCGCGCCGAGGACGAGCACGGCCCGACGGCCCGCTGTCCTCGGTCGGATGGTCATGGCTGCCTCCGTCAGTGGTGGAAGGTTCAGTCGTGGAAGGTGAGCACGGTGGTGAAGGTGGTGGGCGCTGTCTGGCTTGTGCCGCCGACGCCGCCGATGCCGAGCAGCGTGGTGGCGGGTTCTTTGCGGCCGAAGCCGGGGGAGTACCAGCCGAGCGGCGGGGCGTCCTCGCCACGGGTGTCGGTCCAGACCAGCTCGGGCGGTAGCTCGAGTGTTGCGGTGTGGGTGGTAGCTCGGGTGGCGCTTGTGGCGCTTGGGCTCCAGCGCAGGCGTGCGGTGTGGTCCGCGAGGTCGACGTCGATCGTGGGTCCGAGGTGGAACGCCAGCTCGCACCGGTGTGGCCGGGCGGCCTCGACGGCGTCCTCGAGGGTGAGGGTGCGCGTGGTGCGGTCGAGGGTGACGGCGCGCCGGTGTGTGGCGCGATGCCGCCGCCTGCGGCCGCGCGCGTAGCCGTCGTGCTCGCCCTGCCAGCGGGCGACGTCGCCGTGCGTGTCGGCGCGCAACACCCGGCTGCGGGCGTGGCGGGTCCACAGGAACGGCCCGCCGGACGTCGACTGGTCAGTACGGTCCAGCCGCAACGTGTTGTGGCCGAGGGTGGAGCGGAAGTAGGCGCGCCACGCGGGTTCGCCGTGGTAGCAGTACGTGCCGGGGTCGGCGAGGACGTCGACGCCGTCGTGGCGCACCTCCACCGACAGCGCGTCGGCGTGCGCGTGCGCGGCGATGGCGAGGAAGCCGTGGGGCCCCGCGTCGCAGCGGCACCACAGCTCGGGTGTCTCGTGCGCGCGGGTGCGCAACAGCGTGAGGCCCGCGTCGGCGACGTGGTCCGGGCGATCGGCGGGGCGGATGGTGCCGAGGGGGCGTGGCGGCGTGGCTTGCTGCGCGGCTCGCGGCGAGGTCACTCCCCGCGCGAGTGCCGTCAGTGCTGCGGTGCGGACGTCGCCGCGTGCGACCTCCGGCCACCAGCCGAGGCGTCCGAAGAGGACACTGCCGGTGGCGAGCAGCGAGGCCCAGCGGGTGGAGGTCTCCCCGTCGAGGACCAAGCCGTGCCCGTCGTCGGCGTCGCCCTGCCGGGGTGGGTGCAGGTGGACGTCCACGATGGCAGCGAGCGCGTCGGTCATCCGCAGCAGCACCGGCCACGTCGTCGCGGGCAGCGTCACCTCGGCGGCGTCTGCCTCGATCGCCGCCGCGAGGCCGAGTTCGAGGACCAGGCCGTGGTACTCGGTGGCGAGTTCGCGGTTCAGCCCCGAGTCGAACGTGTTCGCGCGCAGGTGCTGGTCGAGCGCGTGGGCGGCGCGGGCGCGCCACGTGGCGGACTCCGCGAACCAGTCGAACGCGCACGACGCCGCGAGCTGCCCCGCGGATTCGGCGACCGCGTGGTTGTTGGCCGACGACCCCCGGCTCGGGAACGCTGCCAGCCAGCGCTGGTGGTGCCAGATCTGCTGTAGCGCCACGTCGTTGTGCTCGAACAGCTCCGCCGCGCCGGACCAGCCGTCCAGCAGCCGCCGTAACCACACCCACGAGATCAGCCGGATGCCCAGCTCGATGCCGCTGACCCAGTGCACCCCACGCAACGGCGGGTGGGCCGCCCACCACGACTTGAGGTGATCCGCCACCCGCTCGGCGTAGCGGAACTCGCCCGTCAGGGCGTACGCGGCGGCGAGCACGGTGAGGTGCTGGTGCCGCGACGGCTCCCAGATCTGCTTGATGTCACCGATCGCCGCTTCGTCGCGGTACGGCACGTCGAAGGCGTAGACATCGGCGGGGGCGCGGCGACCGGTCTTCGGGTCGAACGACCAGTCCGGATGGACCAGGTCGTCACGTTCCACGCCGAAGAACTCCGCGTGCCCGTCGAGCAGCCGATCGGCCGTGGCGAGCAGGCGTTGCCGCGCGTCGTCGGAGACGTCGTCCAGCGCGCCGTGGGGGAGCGGCGCCCGGAACCGGCGCTCCGGCAGCAGCGCGGGCGCGGGCGGGTGCTCGGCGATGCGACGCCAGCGTCGCTTGCGGACGACGTCGGTCACCCGCCCAGCGACCTCGGCCGGTCCCATCGCCGACAGCCGCCGCAGGTACCAGCCCGGGGTGGTCATGGCGACACCGTCACCGCTGCGCCGGTGCGCAGGCTCAGTTCCACCGCGAGGGTGGCGCGCGTTGTCGCGATCAGCGACGTCACCGGCACCGGCATCGGCGCGCCGGTCGCGACCGCCTCCACGAACGCCGCGATCTCGGTGGCCTGGCCCTTGTCCCGTCCGCCGCCCGGCATCCGGGGGCTGCGCGAGCGGTAACGGCCGTAGACCGAGGCGCGCACGAAGTCGTCGAACGTGAGCACCTTGCCGTCGGCGGTGAGGTCGATGGTTTCCTTCGGGAACTTCGTCGAGCCGGACGTGGTGTAGCTGATGACGGCGGTGGAGCCGTCCGGGTAGCGCAGCGTGATCTGCGGGTCCTGCCCGTGCGGCCCGGCGCACGCGTACACGGACGTCGGGTCGGCGTCGAGCAGCCAGGACACGGTGTCGATGAAGTGCCCGCCCTCGCCCGCGAACCGCGTGCCTTCCAGGTCGGTGCGCGCGTACCAACTGCCCGGTTCGAGGCTGCCCGCGTTGATCAGGTACCGCACGGTCGCGGGGCCGAGCCTGCGCCCGAACCGGCCCTTCGCCTTGCGCAGCAACGGGGCGAAGCGACGGTTGAAGCCGACCTGCAGCCGGTCGTTGCCGGACTCCGCGACGGCGGCGAGCACGTCGTCGACTTCGGACTCGCTGAGCGCGAGAGGTTTCTCCACGAACACCGCCTTGCCCGCGCGAAGTGCCTTGCTGGTGAGGGCGGCGTGGGAGCTGTGGCGGGTCACGATGAACACCGCGTCGATCGCGTCGTCCGCGAGCAGCGCGTCGACGTCGGTGTCCGCCTCGGCGAAGCCGAACTTGCGTTGCGCGTTGGCCGCCGACAGCGCGGACGTCGTCACGACCCGCTTGAGCGCGACGTCGTCCCGCTCCGCCAGGTGCGGTAACAACATCGAGGAGGCGTAGTTGCCCGCGCCGATGAAGCCGATGCCGACTGGGCGGCCGGTGGGGGGTGCTATGAAGGGCTTGTTACTTGCGTCTGACGCAAGTAAGAATCCCTTCGTTGCACCAGCCGCGCCGTTCCCGTCAGCGGGCGCGGGCAGCTCGGCCGGTGCCGGTGTCGCTACCTCCGGGTAGCGGAACAGCACCGCGAGGGCGGGCAGCTCGCCGTCGTTCAGCGCGCGGTAGGTCTCCTCGGCGTCGGTGAAGTCCCTGACGTGCGTGATCAGCGGCGCGACGTCGAGCTTGCCGCTGGCCAACAACTCCAGGAAGCACGCCAGGTTGCGGCGTTCGGTCCAGCGCACGTAGCCGATGGGGTAGTCGCGGCCGTCCAGCTCGTACGACGGGTCGTAGCGCCCCGGCCCGTACGACCGGGAGAACCGGACGTCGAGCTCCTTCTCGTAGTAGGCGTTCCACGGCAGGTTGAGCCCGCACTTGCCGATGTCCACCACCGTGGCGCGGTCGCGGCTCAGCCGCGCTGCCAGCTCCACCGGCTCGTTGCTGCTGCCGCCCGCCGCGAGGTACGTCTGGTCGACGCCGTGCCCGTCGGTGATTGCAGCGACGGCGTTGTCGACGACGTCCGAGCCGGGCGCACCGCAGGCGAACGCGCCGAGACGTTCCGCCAGCGCGCAGCGGTCGGCGTCCGGATCGACCCCGATCACCCGCGTGCCGGACGCCAGCAGCAACTGCACCACGAGCTGTCCGATCAGACCGAGCCCGATCACCAGCGCCACGTCGCCGAGCTGCGGCTCGCCGCGCCGCACGCCCTGCATCGCGATCGCGCCCACCGTGCCGAACGCCGCGTGCTCGCGCGCCACGCCAGCGGGTACGGGGGAGTAGAGGTTCTTCGGCACCCAGTTCAGCTCGGCGTGCAGCGCGTGCTCGTTACCCGCGCACGCGACGACGTCCCCGACAGCGACGTCGGCGATGCCCTCACCGACTTCCTCGACCACCCCGCAGAGTGAATAACCCAGTGGGGTGTAGGAGTCGAGTCGGTTGGTGACCTTGCGGTACGTCGCGCCGACGCCGTTCGACGCCACACTCTGCATCACCTTCGCGACCTGGTCCGGCCGCGCCCGCGCCTTGCCGAGCAGCGACATGCTCGCCTCGGCGACCTTCATCAGCTCGGTGCCGGTCGAGATCAGCGAGAACGCCGTCCTGACCAGCACCCCGCCGGGTCGGCACGCCGGAGCGGGCACGTCGAGCAGGGTCAGCTCCCCGCTCTTGTAGTTCTGCACGACTTGCTTCAACTGCGCTCCTTCACGTCGGATTCGCCCCAGCCTCGATCGCGGCGCGGTACCAGTACTCCAAGGTCAGGACGTGCCAGAGGTGCTTGCTCCGGTCCTCCCTGCCGGTCGCGTCCTCCGTCGCCAGCCGCTCCAGCGCGTCGCGGCGCAGGAACCCGGACGACACCAGCGCGCCGTCGTGGATCACCTCGCGCACCAACGGCGCCAGGTCGCGGCTCATCCACGCCCGCAGCGGCGCGCTGAACAGCCCCTTCGGCCGGTAGATGATCTCCGGCGGCAACACCTCGGACGCCGCGCGCTTCAGCGCGAGCTTGCCCTGCCCGCCCGCGATCTTCTCCCTCCCAGGAATCCGGAACGCCGCCTTGACGACCTCGACGTCCACGAACGGCACCCGCACCTCGGTCGACGCCGCCATGCTGGAGCGGTCGGTGTAGCCGAGGTTCAGCCCAGGCAGGAACATGCGGGCGTCTGCCAGGCACATCCGGTTGACGACGTCGGTGAGCGCGGTGTCGTGGTAGGTGTCGGCGTGCTCGGTCAGCACGTCGTCGACGGCGGGCGCGAGATCCGGGTTGATCAGGGCGAGCAGCTCGGCGCGGTCGTAGAGCGTGTAGCTGCGGCGGAACGCGGTTTCCTCCGGCAGATCCGCGAACGACAGGAACCGCTTCGCGAACCGCACCGACCGGTAGCCCCGGCACGCGGACGCGACCGGCAGCCGGTCCACCGCAGCGCGCACCGGACGTCGCAGCGCAGCCGGGATGCGCTGGTAGCGGCGGGCGATGAGGTTCGCCAGGTGCTTGCGGTAGCCGCCGAACAGCTCGTCGGCGCCCATCCCGGACAGCATCACCTTCACCCCGGCCTCGCGCGCGGCCGAGCAGATCAGGAACGTGTTGATGGCGGCGGGGTCGCCGATCGGCTCGTCCAGGTGGTACGTCATGCGCGGCAACAGGTCGTGGACGTCCGGGGCGATCTCGATCTCGTGCAGCTCGACGCCGTAGCGGGCGGCGACCTGGCGGGCGTAGCGCAGGTCGTCCGGCATCGCCTCGAACTTGGCGTCTTCCGCGCGGAACCCGATGGTGTACGCGGAGATGTCCGGCTGCTGCTGCGCCGCGAGCGCCGTCAGGTAGCTGGAGTCGAGCCCGCCGGAGAGGAACGTCGCCACCGGGACGTCGGCGCGCAGGTGCGCGCGGGCGGAATCCGCGATCACGTCGTGCAGCTCAGCGGGGGAGAGGGTGCCGGCGTCCGCAGCGGCGTCAGCGACGTCCCGCAGCGAGAAGTACGTGCCCCGCTGGGCGCTGCCATCGGGGCGCAGCCGCAGCCAACTCCCCGGCGGCAGCTTCTCCGCCTCGCGGAACGAGCACCGGCTGTCCGGCACCCAGTAGTACAGCAACGATGCGACCAGCGCGGCGTCGTCAATGTGCAGCGAGTCGCCGAGCTGGCTGGCGAGCGCCTTCAGCTCGGAGGCGAACACCAGGCCGCCGTCGCGTCGCAGCAGGTAGAGCGGCTTGATGCCGAGCTGGTCGCGCGCCAGCGTCAGCTCGCCGGTGCGCTCGTCGAACACCGCGAACGCGAACATCCCGCGCAGCATCGGGAGGCAGTTGGTGCCCCACTGCTGCCAGGCACGCAGCAACACCTCGGTATCCGACGTGCCCCGGAACCGCGCGCCGTTCGCCGCCAGCTTCGCGCGCAGCTCGGGCGCGTTGTACAGCTCGCCGTTGTAGGTCAGCGCGAGACCGTCGGCGACCATCGGCTGCGCGCCGGTCTCCGACAGGTCGATGATGGACAGCCGCGCGTGTCCGAAGTGGACCTCGCTGTCGCCGACGGCGTGGCTGTACCTGCCGGTCGCGTCCGGACCCCGGTGCGCGATGACCTTGGTGAGCCGGTCGGTGAGCGGCCCGCCGTCCGGCCATCGGTAGCTGCCCGCGATGCCGCACATGCCGCGCTACACCTCCGCGTCTTCTGGCGTCAGCGTCGGGTGCGACACCTTGCCGTTGGTGCTGGGATTGCCCTTCGGCAGCGCGGCGCGTTCGGCAGCGCGCAGGCGTCCTCGGAGCGCGGTGTGCACGCCGTCCCACAGCGTTCCGTCGGTGCGGTCCTTCGGATACGGCTGCACGAGCACGATGCCGATCACCACGATCCCGGCGTCGGCGAGCTGCCGCGCCACGGTGTGCAGCCACGCGGCCGTCGCGTGTCCGGCGCGCACGACCAGCACCGTCTGGGTGCCGAGCGCGGACAGGTCGGTCCACGTCGCACCGGGGCCGACCGAGCTGATACTGAGCGGCAACTCCTGGGGTCCAGCTCGGTCCGCGCCGCTGAGGAAGTCCGCGGCGGTCACGATGCGCACCGTGTCGCCGCAGCGGTTGACCAGCTTGGTGACGTCGCGCTTGCCCACGTCGTCCACCAGCAGCACCGGACGTCGCAGCGCGAGTGCGGTGTCGACGGCCAGTTCGGCGGCCGTCGGCGCGCACCCGAGTTCGAGGACCGACACCGGCGTCTTCTCGGCGGTGTCGGCGGAGCCGGGAGCGACCGTCCTGGCGACGGCTGCGGCGATCCTGGCGCGTTCGGCCTTGCGGCGGCCGTGCAGCAGTCGCGCGGGGCCCCTGCGCCGGAGCGGCACCTGCGCCAGCACCGACGCGCCGAGGTGTTCGGCGATGTCGCGGCGCAGCACTGGGCGGTCGCGGACGACGCTCGCGGCGGCGGCCAGCGCGAGCCCCACCGCGAGTCCCAGTACGCCACCGACGCCGCCGTAGGTCACGATGGTCATCGGCGCGGAGCGCTTGAGCAGCCGCGGCGCGTCGACGATGTCGGTGCCAGCCGCGACCTCGGGGGTGCCGATGCTGGCCTCGGTCGCGCGCCTGCTGAGGTCCGCCACCTGCGCGGCGACGTCGGCCCTGCGGGCGTACAGCGATCCGAGGGCGGCCGGGTTTCTGCCGTTGTCGTCGTCAGCGGTCTCGATGGCCGCGTCCACCCGCGCCAGCTCGTCCTCGGCCTGTGTGCGCCGGTCGCGCAGCGCCTCCGCCTCGGATTGCGCGGTCTCTCGCGCGCGCCGGATGTGGTCGGCGACGAAGGTCTCGGCGAGTGCCAGCGCCCTCGCCTCGGCGTCCTCACTGGAGTCGGCGGTGACGGTCACTTTGACGACGTTGTTGGTCAGCCCCTCGGCCTCGTAGGACTCCCGGAACGCCGCCGGGTCGTCCTCGGAGCCGAGCCGCCGCAGCGTCGCTTCGGCGATGCGCACGGTGTCCAGCAGCGCGATGTCGGTGTCCATCAGCGTGCCGCTGTCGGTGGGCGAGTCGTTCTCGTGCGCGAGCAGCAGCCGGGTGACGGCGGTCGGCGGGGGCGGCAGGAACACCGCGAGCAACGTGCCCGCCAGCAGGCCGAGCAACGCGCAGGACAGCCACACCCGCTTGCGCCAGCGCAACGTGACGACGAGCTGCTGCAGGTCAAGCAGCGGCGTGGGCCGGGTGCTCTCGGGCCCGTTCTTCGGCGCCGTCATGACGACTCCGCCGGTGTCGCTTGTTCCGGTTCGGCTGTCTCGTCTTGCTGCGCGGCCGTCGTCTGCGCCTGCGCAGTCACCGGGCGTGCCGCGCGTTCGGCCAGCACCGACCCGGCCAGCGGGTGTCCGGCGTCGGCGCAGGCGAGCGAGATGCCGACCAGCTCCCAGCCGGTGCGGGTGCTTGCGCTGAGTACCAGCACCGCGCTGCCGACGTCGTCGCTGACGTCCAACACGGGTTCTGCGGGGTCGATGTGGGCGATCCGCAGCACGGTCCGTCGCGTGGCGTCGGCGCCTGCCGCCAAGGCGAGCCGCGTCACCGCGCGGTGCGCGAGCGGGTCGTCGTCGGCCGCGACGAGTAGCAGCGGGCGGTCGTCGTTCGCCGCGAGCCGGTGCAGCACACGGCTGACCTGCGGGTCGTCGGCCGGGTCGTCGCTGCTTGGCTCACCGCGCGAACGCCGCCACCGTCTCGGGCGGGTGCGCTCGTCCGGCACCGGCAGCGTGCCGGACACCGGAACGCCGAGGGCCGCGCCGATCTCGCCGGTCTCCCGCAGCCGGGTGTCTGCGCGGGCGGCGAGCAGGAACCCGAAACCGCCGAGCAGCAAGAACACCGCCGCACCGCCCGCGGCCAGGTGCGTCATGGTGGGCGACGCCTTGCCCGTCGGCGCCGCCGCGGGACCGATGACAAGCGGCTCCTGCCCGCCAGGGGACGCCGCCGCCTCGTCCAGCTGCGCCATCGCCTCGGCCAGATCCTTGCGCAACGACTCCAGCTCCGTGCGGGCACGCACCGTGTCCAACGTCAGGTTGCCTCGCGTCGACGCGCGGTGCAGCCGGTTGATCTGCTCGTTGGTGATCTCGACCTGCTGACGCAGCGCCTCAAGCCGCTCCAACCGCACCTGCGTCGACGCGTCGGTGGTCGTGGTGATCAGCTCATTGGCGAAGGTGACGTACTCGGCGGCGACCTGGTCGGTGAGCTGCTGCGCCTCGCTTGGGGTGTCGGCGGTGCCGGTGATCTCCAACAGGCCGCCTTCTGAGACGGTGGCGTCGACGGAATCGCGCAGGTCGGCGCCGGTGTCGTCCCAGCCGAGCGCGGCGGCCGCGCGATCCAGCACGGTCGAGCTGGTGGCGAGCTGGGCCTGCGCGTCGAACTCGGTGTCGGCCTGCTGGCCACGGAGCAGGACCTGGCTCGTCGCCTGGTAGCCGGGGGAGACCACCAGCGACGCAGCCGCTCCGACCAGCGCCCCCGCGATGGTGATGGCGGTGAGCGCGAGCCAACGCTTGCGCAGCACTTGGCCGATCATGGTCAGTCGCACGACCTCGTCAGTCACTGCGTGATCCCCTCACTGGCGTGGGCGGGCGCGCTCCAGAGCGGTAGCTCCCGCGAGCGGGTGTTGCTTGGAAGGTCGCCACAACTCGTGCACCGTTACGGTGATCCGGCGGGGAATCAACGGCCGTGATGGACATGTTGTGAAGAATGCACCTGCTACCGATTGTTTGTCCGATTCGCGGCGCGGTCGTAGGCGGCCAGCAACGCCGTCGCCGACTCCCGCCACGACAGCGGCCCGCTGACTCGTCCCTGCCCGATCTCGCCCATCCGCCGCCGCTCCTCCGGGTCGTCCAGCAGCCGCGCGATCTGCTTGGCGAAGTCCAGCTCGTCGTTCGGCGTGGCGTACACGGCCGCCTCGCCAGCCGACACCCGCGCCTCGGTCAGATCGAACGACACGATGGGCCGCGCCATCGCCATGTACTCCATGATCTTGTTCATCGTGGAGACGTCGTTGAGCGGATTGCGCGGGTCGGGCGCGAGGCAGACGTCGGCGGTGGACAGGTACCGCAGCAGGTCGGCGTCCGGGATGCGGCCGGTGAACTCCACCTGGTCGGCGAGGCCGAGGTCGTCGGCGAGCCGCACCATCGCGTCGAAGGTGTCGCCCGCGCCGACGAACACCGCGTGCCAGTCGGTCCGGCCCACGTCGTCGCGCAGTTTCGCCAGCGCCCGCAACGCGTAGTCCACGCCGTCCTGCGGACCCATCACGCCCAGATAGCACAGCAGGTGCGGCTTGCCCCGCTTCAGCTCCGGCTCGGCCGGGACCTGCTCGAACCGCTCCACGGCCGGGGCGCTACGCACCACGACGACGTCATCGGGTGCCTTGCCGCCGCGCGCGATCGCGGTGCGGCGGTAGCTCTCGTTGGTGGCGATGACGACGTCAGCGGTGCGGTAGGTCAGTCGTTCGGCCAGGCAGACCGCCCGATACAACGCGTCCTCGCCCCGGTTGAACCGCGACAGGTACAGCTCCGGCACCAGGTCGTGCTGGTCGAAGACAAATCGCGCACCGCGCACCTTCAGCACCGCCCCGACCAGGAACAGCATGTCGGGCGGATTGCAGGCGTGCACCACATCAAAGCGGCCCAGCCGCAGTGTCAGTCGCAGGGCCCGCCACAACGTGTGCGCCAGCGCGAGCCCGTACTCCCGCGCGTAGCCCCGCGGGCCGCCGGTCGCGGGCCGCAGCGGGTAGCGGTGGATGTGGACGTCGTCCAGCACGACCTCGGCCTCGGTGTCCTGCTTCTCGCCGCGCGGGCAGATGACGTGCACCTCCCAGCCCGCGTCGCGCAGCGTGGTGCACTCCTGCCACACCCTGCGGTCGAACGGCACCGAGAGGTTCTCCACGAGGATGAGTGCTCTACCAGCCAAGACCGACGTATCCCTTCTGCGTCCGGCGCGCGTCGGCGTCCGGCAGGCGAACGAGGTCGATGATCGGCCGGTCGCCCGCGTCGTCCAGCGCGGCGAGGACGTCCTCGCCGGTCGAGCCGACAACGCACACCTCGGCGTGGGCCATGACCTCGCTCGCCGAACTCGACAGCAGCTCGTTCAGGTGCGGCAGCCGATCCTCGATGTAGGTGCGGTTGGCGCCCATCAACCGTGACAGCGTCACCGTGGGGTCGTAAATCCGCAGGTCGTAGCCCTTGCCGAGCAGCCGTTCCGCGAGGTCGACCAGCGGGCTCTCCCGCAGGTCGTCTGTCCCCGGCTTGAACGACAGCCCGAACAGGCCGATCTTGCGGCGTCCGGTCGCCGCGATCAGGTCGAACGCCCGGCGCAGGTGTTCCTCGTTGGCGGGCAGCACGTGCGAGAGGAGCGGCACGGAGACGTCGGCGGAGCGGGCGGCGTAGACCAGCCCGCGCAGGTCTTTCGGCAGGCAGGAGCCGCCGAACGCGAACCCGGGCCGCAGGTAGGCGGGGCTGATGTTGAGCTTGCGGTCGGCGAGGAAGACGTCCATCACCGCATGCGAGTCCAGCCCGAGCGCCCGGCAGATCGCGCCGATCTCGTTCGCGAAGCTGATTTTGAGGCCGTGGAAGGCGTTGTCCGCGTACTTCGTCATCTCCGCGACGGCGAGTGGCACCCGGAACACCTCGCCGGGGATGCCCTCGTACAGCTCCGCCACCGGGTCGCCGCTGAGGTGGCCGTACTCGCCGATGACGGTCTTCGGCGGGTTGAAGAAGTCGGTGACGCTGCTGCCCTCGCGCAGGAACTCCGGGTTGACGGCGACGCCGAAGTCGGTGCCCGCCGTGCGCCCCGACGCCTTCTCCAGCGTCGGGACCAGCAGGTGCTCGCAGGTGCCAGGCAGCATCGTTGACCGGAACACCACGGTGTGCCGGTGGCTGTGGTCCGCCAACGCCCAGCCGATCTGGGTGGCGACCCGCTCCAGGTACGCCGTGGACAGGCTGCCGTTTGGTGACGACGGCGTGCCGACGCAGATCAGCGACATCTCGGTCACGGCGATCGCCTCATCGACGTCGACGGTCGCCCGCAGCGCGCCAGTGCCGACGACCTCGGCGGTCAGCTCACCGATGCGCTCCTCGACCACGGGGGCGGACCCCTGCGTGATCATCTCGACCTTGCGCGGGTTGACGTCGACCCCGACGACCTCGTGCCCCCGGCTCGCCAGGCAGGCAGCGGACACGCTGCCGACATAGCCGAGCCCGAACACACTGATCTTCATCCCGAGGCCGCCTCCCTCGGGTCCGCGTGAGACCCGATGTCCGTGACGTGTGAGGAAAGTGTCGTTGCTAGGTTCGACCGTCTACTTCGTTCCGTTACGGGTTTCCGTGGCATGACGTTCCGGTTTGCTGTCCGCACGGGTGAGGTACCCGGTTGGCATGGCACGCACGTTGGCGGCGAAGCTGATCGAGTCACACCTCCGCGAGGGCACGATGACGCCGGGCGAGGAGATCGCGCTCGGCATCGACCAGACGTTGACCCAGGACGCCACCGGCACCCTGGTCATGCAGGAGCTGGAGGCGATCGGGCTGGACCGAACCCAGGCCGACGTCAGCGTCCAGTACGTCGACCACAACCTGTTGCAGGCCGACGAGCGCAACGCAGAGGACCACACCTTCCTGCGCTCCGCCTGCCGCCGGTACGGCATCTGGTACTCCAAGCCGGGCAACGGCGTCTCGCATCCAACGCACATGCAGCGGTTCGGCGTGCCGGGCGCGAGCATGGTCGGCTCCGACTCCCACACCCCCGCCGCCGGTTCGCTCGGCATGCTCGCCATCGGCACCGGCGGCCTCGACGTCGCCCGCGCCATCGCGGGTCAGCCGGTGTACCTGCGGATGCCGGAGATCTGGGGCATCCGGCTGACCGGCGAGCTGCCGCCCTGGACGTCGGCGAAAGACGTCATCCTGGAGCTGCTGCGGCGGCACTCGGTGTCCGGCGGGGTGAACCGCATCATCGAGTACCACGGGGACGGGCTCGCGGGGCTCTCTGCGATGGACCGGCACGTCATCGCCAACATGGGCGCTGAGCTGGGCGCGACGACGTCGGTGTTCCCGAGCGACGATGCGGTGGCCTCGTTCCTGCGCGCGCAGGACCGAGGCGATGACTTTGTGCCACTGGCCGCCGACGAGGGTGCCGAGTACGACGTCACCGACGAGGTCGACCTGAGCACGGTGGAGCCGCTGATCGCGCGGCCGTCCGCGCCGGACAACGTCGTCTCGGTGCGCGAGGCGGCGGGCAACCCGGTGCAGCAGGTGGTGATCGGGTCGTCGGCCAACCCCGGGCTGCGGGACTTCGCGATCGCGGCGGCCATGGTGCGCGGGCGGCAGACCGCCGGGGGCGTGAGCTTCGACGTCAACCCGACGTCGCGGCAGATCTTCGCCGACCTCACCAAGATGGGTGCGACGTTCGACCTGATCTCGTCCGGTGCGCGGATTCACCAGTCCGGATGCATGGGGTGCATCGGGATGGGCCAGGCACCCGCCGTCGGGCACAACTCGTTGCGCACCTTCCCGCGGAACTTCCCTGGGCGGTCGGGGACCAGGGAAGATTCCGTGTGGCTCTGCTCGCCGGAGACCGCTGCCGCTGCCGCGCTGACCGG
>WHTY01000076.1 GCA_009377475.1 Actinophytocola sp. | reverse complement strand
ATCTACATCATCGACCTGCAGCAGACGCTGACCTACATCGACAAGGCGTTCGAGTTCGTCAAGGAGACGGTCGCGCACGGCGGGTCGATCCTGTTCGTCGGCACGAAGAAGCAGGCGCAGGAGGCCATCGCCAACGAGGCGCTGCGCGTCGGCATGCCGTTCGTGAACCAGCGCTGGCTCGGTGGGATGCTCACCAACTTCCAGACCGTGCACAAGCGGCTGCAGCGGCTCAAGGAACTGGAGTCGATGGAGCAGACCGGTGGCTTCCAGGGGCTCACCAAGCGCGAGATCCTCACGCTGACCCGCGAGAAGGACAAGCTGGAGCGCACGCTCGGCGGTATCCGCGACATGTCCCGCGTGCCCAGCGCAGTGTGGATCGTCGACACCAAGAAGGAGCACATCGCCGTCGGCGAGGCTCGCAAGCTCGGCATCCCGGTCGTCGCCGTGCTCGACACCAACTGCGACCCGGACGAGGTCGACTACCCGATCCCGGGCAACGACGACGCCATCCGGTCGGCCGCGCTGCTGACCAAGGTGGTCGCCGAGGCCGCTGCCGCTGGGCTGCTCGCCCGTTCCGGCGCCCGCAACGGTGCCGCCGAGGGCGAGGAGAAGCCGGAGGCCGGTGTCGCCACCGACGAGCCGCTCGCCGAGTGGGAGAAGGAACTGCTCGCTGGCAAGAACGACGCCGAGGCCGAGGCCAAGGCCGACACCGAGGCCGACGCCAAGTCGGGTGAGACCGCCGACGAGGACGCCGCCGCCAAGCAAGAGCAGACCACTGGCTCCTGATCGCCACAGCATCGAGAGGAACGGGAACAACCACGATGGCGAACTACACCGCGGCTGACGTCAAGCGTCTCCGCGACACGACCGGCTCCGGCATGATGGACTGCAAGAAGGCGCTGGAGGAGAGCGGCGGCGACTTCGACAAGGCAGTCGAGTTCCTGCGCATCAAGGGCGCCAAGGACGTCGGCAAGCGGGCCGAGCGGGCCACCGCTGAAGGCCTCGTCGCCGGTGGTGGCGGCGCGCTGATCGAGCTGAACTCGGAGACCGACTTCGTCGCCAAGAACGACGAGTTCATCGCGCTCGCCGACAAGATCGTCGAGGCCACCCGCAGCGTCAAGGCCACGGACGTCGAGCAGGTCAAGGCGGCTGAGCTGGACAGTGGGGGCACCCCCGCCAATGAGGGCGTAGCCGGCGGGGGAGGCACCGTTGACGCCGCTGTCCAGGCGCTGTCGGCCAAGATCGGCGAGAAGCTGGAGCTGAAGAAGGCCGTGTACTTCGACGGCACCGTGGAGACCTACCTGCACCGCAGGGGCGCCGGTCTGCCGCCAGCAGTCGGTGTGCTCGTGGAGTACACCGGCGATGGCGACGCCGCCGCCGAGGCCGCGCGCGGTGCCGCGATGCAGGTGGCCGCGCTGCGGGCGAAGTACCTCTCCCGCGACGAGGTTCCCTCGGACGTCGTCGAGAAGGAGAAGAGCATCGCCGAGCAGACGGCCAAGGAGGAGGGCAAGCCAGAGCGTGCGCTCCCCAAGATCGTCGAGGGCAAGGTCAACGCCTACTACAAGGACAACGTGCTGCTGGAGCAGCCGTCGGTGACCGACAACAAGAAGACGGTCAAGCAGTTGCTTGACGAGGCGGGCGCCACGGTCACGCGCTTCGCGCGGTTCGAGGTCGGCCAGGCTTGAGCCGGTGATCACGGCGCAGCAAGCCGTTGAGTAACGTTTGTGCCCCGTCCCCAGTACGCGGGGACGGGGCACAAATACTGAGCAGACCGGAAGTAAGCCGACTGGCACACTCGCTTGACCTGCCAGCGCGGCTCACTTCCGGTCGGATTGGTATCTACGGGCACAGTATGAACGGGGTCGGCCAAGCACAGGAGGAAGCGTGACGACAGATCAGCCTGCCGGCTACCGGCGAGTCCTGCTCAAGCTGGGCGGCGAGATGTTCGGCGGTGGCGCGGTCGGTGTCGATCCTGACGTCGTGCATGACGTGGCCCGCCAGATCGCCGACGTTGTCAGGGGCGGCACGCAGATCGCGGTCGTGATCGGAGGAGGGAACTTCTTCCGGGGCGCTGAGCTGCAACAACGCGGCATGGACCGGGACAGGGCCGACTACATGGGCATGCTCGGCACCGTCATGAACTGCCTCGCGCTGCAGGACTTCCTTGAGAAGGAAGGCGTGCCGACGAGGGTGCAGACCGCGATCACCATGGGGCAGGTCGCCGAGCCCTATATCCCCCGGAAGGCGGAACGCCACCTGGAGAAGGGCCGGGTCGTGATCTTCGGTGGCGGCGCGGGGTTGCCGTACTTCTCCACCGACACGACGGCGGCGCAGCGGGCGCTGGAGATCGGCTGCGACGTCGTGCTGATGGCGAAGGCGGTCGACGGCGTCTACACCGCCGATCCCAGGACCGATCCCGACGCGACGATGTACGAGACGATCACCCATGCCGAGGCGCTGGAGAAAGGCCTCAAGGTCGCCGACTCGACCGCGTTCTCGCTGTGCATGGACAACAAGATGCCCATTATCGTGTTCAATCTCTTGACGGAGGGCAACATCGCTCGCGCGGTGCGTGGTGAGAGGATCGGCACGCTTGTCGCGACCCCAGCGACACCGGTGCCCGCATCAAGGGCCTGACAAACCACACCGCAGCACGAGCCGCAAGGAGTAACCGTGATCGACGAGACTCTCCTCGACGCCGAGGAAAAGATGGAAAAGGCAGTGTCCGTCGCCAAGGAAGACCTCGCCTCAGTGCGAACGGGACGCGCTACGCCTTCGATGTTCTCGCGGATCACCGTGGAGTATTACGGTGCGCCGACCCCGCTCAACCAGCTCGCGGGCATCAACATCCCCGAGGCTCGCATGGCCGTCATCAAGCCCTACGACGCCAGCCAGCTCAACGAGATCGAGCGTGCCATCCGCGACTCCGACCTCGGGGTGAACCCGACCAATGACGGCACCATCATCCGTGTGGCCATCCCGCAGCTCACCGAGGAACGCCGCAAGGAGATGGTGAAGGTCGCCAAGTCGAAGGGCGAGGACGCCAAGATCTCCATCCGCAGCGTGCGCCGCAAGGCCAAGGAGGAGCTGGAGCGGCTCGGCAAGGAAGGCGAGGTCGGTGAGGACGAGGTCACGCGCGCCGAGAAGGAGCTGCAGAACCTCACCGACAGCTATGTGCACCAGGTCGAAGAGCTGGTCAAGCACAAAGAAGCCGAACTGCTCGAGGTCTAGGGGCCAGTGTGCGCGGTCAGTGCGGAGCGGGGCGTGGATGAGCCTGCCGTGAGCGAACCGAAAAAGGTCTCGCGCGCTGGCAGGAATCTGCCCGCCGCGATCGCCGTCGGCGTCGTGCTCGGCGCTGGCATCCTGCTGTCGCTGCTGGCCGTCCGGCACGTGTTCATCGGCGTCGTCGCGGTGGCGCTCGCCGTGGGGACGTTCGAGTTGGCGACGGCGTTACGTGCGGCGGCTGGGATTCGGATCCCGCTCGTTCCGGTGCTGGTCGGCGGACAGGCGATGATGTGGCTGGTGTGGCCGTTCGGGCTCGAGGCGGCCGTGGTGGCGCTGGCGGTGACGGTGCTGCTGTCATTGCTGTGGCGACTTCCGGGCGGCAGCGAGGGCTACGTGCGCGACGTCTCCGCCACCACGCTCGCGCTGGGGTATGTGCCGCTGTGCGGGGTGTTCGCGGTGATGCTGGTGCTGCCGGAGGACGGCGTCGCGCGGGTGCTGACGTTCCTGATCGGCGTGATCGCCTCCGACGTCGGGGGTTACGCGGCGGGCGTGCTCAGGGGCAGGCATCCGATGGCGCCCAGCATCAGCCCGAAGAAAAGCTGGGAGGGCTTCGCCGGGTCGATGACGGCGGGCATCATCGCCGGGGGCCTCACGGTGACGTTCCTGTTGGACGGCGCGGTGTGGCAGGGCGTCCTGTTCGGTGCCGCGATCGTGCTGACGGCGACGCTTGGGGACCTGGTGGAGTCCGTGATCAAGCGCGACATGGGCATCAAGGACATGGGGGATCTGCTGCCCGGTCACGGCGGCATGATGGACCGGCTCGACTCGCTGTTGCCGTCGGCCGTGGTGTCCTGGGCGTTGCTGACGGCGTTCGTGTAGTGCCGTTTGGGTAGTACCGCCGGTTAGTCGTCGTCGGGGTCTTCGACCTCGGCGCGCCAGTCTGGGTCGCGTCGGCTGCGGTCGGTGATGGCGAACCGCGCGCCGCTGGGGTCGGCGAGGACGGCTGCGCGGCCGTATCCGGTGTCGAACGGTGGCAGGATGACCGTGCCGCCAAGCGCTTCCGCTCGCATGGCGAGGGCGCCGGTGCCGTGGCGCGGATCGGCGGCGAGGTAGATCAGCCAGTGCGGCGGTGTGGTGCTGTGGTACTCATCGCCCATGACGTTGCGATACACGACGGGTTCATCGAGACGCCATTCGACGTAGTCGATGCCGGGTGCGTAGCCGACCTGGGGACTGGTGAAACCGAACATGGTGGGGTAGAAGCCGTCGACGGCGTCGCCGTCCCAGGTGTTGAGGTCGGCTGCGCTGAACATGCCGGGCTGGTCGGTGCCGAACGCCCAGCCGTCCGGTGCTTCCCAGAGCACGACGATTGCGCCGGAGGGGTCCCGGACGTGCGCGATGCTGCCTCTACCGGGGATGTCGACCGGGTCGAGCAGCACCGTGCCGCCGAGGGTGGTGGCCCAGCCGACCGCGCTGCGCACGTTGGCGACGGCGAGGTGCAGCAGCCACGCCGGTTGCTGATTCGGGAGCGTTCGGTACAACCCGGCTACGGGCACGCCGCCAAGGTTCGCGATCGTGTAGGTGCCCGTGGCCGGGTCCGATTTGCTGTGGTACCGCCAGCCGAACAGCCCGGTGTAGAACGTCTGAGCGGCCGGTTCGTTCAGCGTGGCGAGCTCGATCCAGCAAGGCGTGCCGGGGGCAGGGTGGATCGCGGCAGTGTGTGACGTCATGTCGGCCCTCCGCCGGGCATCATGCCCTGATCGAGTGGTACGGGCCAGGGCCATGACGATAACGCCCGCGTAGATCACACTGGCTGCCATGGGACACTGGGGAACGTTATGACTGCTCTCCCGCTGGTTTTCGACGCACCCCGGCGCGGCATGCCGCCCCGGCACCTCGCCGACATCACGGCCGCCGAGCGCGCGGACGCTGTGGTCGAACTGGGGGAGAAGCCGTTTCGCGCCAAGCAGCTGTCGCACCACTACTTCTCGCGGCTGACCGTCGACCCTGCGGAGATGACCGACATTCCGGCGGCGTCGCGGGAGCGGCTGGTGGCCGAGTTGATGCCGCCGCTGCTGACCGAGGTGCGAGCGATTTCGTGCGACGAGGGCACGACGCGTAAGACGTTATGGCGAACGCACGACGGCTCGCTCTTGGAAAGCGTGCTGATGCGGTATCCGGATCGCGCGACGTTGTGCATCTCCAGTCAGGCGGGGTGCGGCATGGCGTGCCCGTTCTGCGCGACTGGCCAGGGCGGGTTGGACCGGAACATGTCCACGGCGGAGATCGTGGACCAGGTGCGTTCAGCCGCCGCGGCGATGCGGGACGGGCTGATGCCCGGTCCGGACGGCGACCCTGCCGAGGGGCGGCTGTCGAACATCGTGTTCATGGGCATGGGGGAGCCGCTGGCGAACTACAAGCGCGTGGTCGCGGCGGTACGGCGGATCACGGCACCCGCGCCGGAGGGGCTAGGGATTTCGCAGCGGTCGGTGACGGTGTCCACGGTCGGACTGGCGCCAGCGATTCGTCGGTTGGCTGACGAGGGGCTGCAGGTGCGGTTGGCGGTGTCGCTGCACACGCCGGACGACGAGCTGCGTGACACGCTGGTGCCGGTGAACAACCGGTGGCCGGTTGACGAGGTGCTGCGAGCTGCCCGGTATTACCTCGATCGGACTGGTCGCCGGGTGTCGATCGAATACGCGTTGATTCGGGACATGAACGACCAGTCGTGGCGGGCGGATCTGCTAGCCAAGCGGCTTCGGGAGCACCTCGGGCACCTGGTGCACGTGAACGTGATTCCGCTGAACCCGACCCCCGGTTCGAAGTGGGATGCCAGCCCGAAGCCGGTGGAGCGGGAGTTCGTGCGCCGGGTGAACGCCGGTGGCGTGCCCTGCACCGTGCGGGACACCCGCGGGCAGGAGATCGCCGCAGCGTGCGGGCAGTTGGCGGGCGAGAGCTAGCAGCACTTCATCGCGTCGGCCCTGCTCTTCGGCTGCGACGACTACCGCCGCCAGGACAACCGCCGTCGACGGATGTCCGCCACCAGCGCCCCTACGATCGCCACGGCAATCCCAACCAGCCAGAGGTTCTCGACGTTCCCTTCGTGGTTGCCGATGAGCATCGCGAGCAGCACGAAGGCGATGATCCAGCCCGTGATCTGGGTGGCCTTGGGGAAGGAGCCGTGCCAGCCCCACTCCGCTGACGGCTCGTCGCGGGGGTCGACCTGCGACTTCGTCTCGATCTGCTTCGTCGGCGCCACGATTACTCCTTCTGCGTCACGTCACAGTGGGCGAGCGCTGGACCAGCCGAAGCCAAGTTCACCCACCCGGCGTCGATGATTACACACCGCCCGCATCGGCTCCGCAGGGCATCGGGAAGAATAGGGCGCGATGAGCACCCCTGGCACCATCGGTGACCCCGATCACAACCACCGCGAGCGCGGCACCGACACCCGCTCGGTCCTGGTCCTCGGCTCAACCGGGTCCATTGGCACTCAAGCCCTCGACGTCGCCGCGCGAAACCCGCGTCGGTTCCGCGTCGCGGGACTCGCGGCGGGCGGTTCGGATCCCGCCCTGCTCGCCGAGCAGGCTATCTCCCACGGCGTCGGGGCCATCGCCGTGGTCCGGCCGACCGCGCTGGAAGACGTCCAGCTCGCCCTCTACGCCGAAGCTCAGCGCCGGGGATACTCCCAGGGCGAGTTCGCCCTGCCAAGGGTGTTCGCGGGCGCCGACGCCGTCACCGAGTTGATCGACGCTGTCCGTGCGGACGTCGTCCTCAACGGCATGCCGGGCTCCCAGGGCCTCGCACCCACCCTCAAGGCCCTGGACACCGGCGCCACGCTCGCCCTCGCGAACAAGGAGTCCCTTGTCGCGGGCGGCCCGCTCGTGCAGCAGGCAGCGGCACCCGGCCAGATCGTTCCCGTGGATTCCGAGCATTCCGCGATGGCGCAGGCGCTCCGGGGTGGCCGTGCGGACGAGGTCGAACGACTGGTGCTCACCGCGTCCGGCGGGCCGTTCCGAGGCTGGAGCAGGGCGGACCTGACCAAGGTCACGCTGGAACAGGCACTGGCGCACCCGACATGGGCCATGGGCCCCGTCGTCACCATCAACTCCGCCACCATGGTCAACAAGAGCCTGGAACTCATCGAGGCGCACCTGCTGTTCGACGTCCCGTATGACGCCATCGACGTCGTGGTGCACCCGCAGTCGATCGTGCATTCGATGGTGACCTTCACCGATGGCTCCACGCTCGCCCAAGCCAGCCCGCCGGACATGCGGCTGCCTATCGCGCTCGCCCTCAACTGGCCGCACCGTGTGCCTGGCGCCGCGCCTGCCTGCGACTTCAGCCGCGCCGCCGAGTGGACGTTCGAACCGCTGGACAACGAGGCGTTCCCCGCCGTCGACCTCGCCCGCCACGCCGGTAGCGTCGGCGGCTGCCTGCCCGCTGTCTACAACGCCGCGAACGAGGTGCTTGTCGAGGCGTTCCTGGCACAGAACACCAGCTTCACGTCGATCGTGGACACTGTGTCCAAGGTGGTGGCGGAAGCGGACGAATGGCACCGCCCCCCACGCGACATCGACGACGTGCTCGCGGCCGAGACCTGGGCACGGTCACGCGCCGCCGAGCTGGGAAGGGACTAGTACGTGGATACGGGCCTGCTCGTCTACATCTTCGGGGTGGCGCTGTTCGCGCTGGGCATCTGCGTGTCCATCGCGTTGCACGAAGCAGGACACATGATGACGGCGAAGTGGTTCGGCATGAAGGTGCGCCGCTACTTCATCGGCTTCGGGCCCACCCTGTTCTCCTTCCGCCGCGGCCCCACCGAGTACGGCCTGAAGGCGATCCCGCTCGGCGGCTTCTGCGACATCGCCGGGATGACCGCGCTCGACGAGGTCACCCCCGAGGAGTCGCCCAAGGCGATGTGGCGCTACCCGGTGTGGAAGCGCACCGTCGTCCTCGCGGCAGGCTCGATCACCCACTTCATCATCGGCTTCATCGTGCTCTACATGCTCGCGGTGAGCATGGGCCTGCCGAACATCAACGGCAAGGCCCAGATCGAGTCGCTGTCCTGCGTGAAGAACGCCACCACCGAGCAACAACTGCGCGACTACCAGTGCGAACCCGGCGACCCCACTCCCGCGGCGGAGGCTGGCATACAGCCTGGCGACATCATCACTGGTGTCGGCGGCGCCGCCGTCTCCGACTGGAGCGACGTGCGCAGGGAGATCCGGGAGAACTCCGGCCCAACGCCCATCGACGTGCACCGCGATGACCAAACCGTGCGGCTCACCGTCGACGTGGTGCAGGCCAAACGCCCCGAGATCACCCAAGGCGAACTGGACCGGGGCGAGGACCCGCGCATCGTCAGCGTCGGCATGATCGGCATCGCCGTGCAGCCCCAGTTCGAGTACGGCGCGCTCGACGGTTTGCCAGCGACTACCGTGTTCACCGGCGAGATGTTCCAGAACACCTGGAACGCGCTGCTGCGCTTCCCGGAACGTATCCCTAAGGTGGTCGAGGCCATCTTCGGTGGCGAGCGTGATCCCGACACCCCGGTCAGCGTCGTTGGGGCCAGCCGTATCGGCGGTGAGGCGGCCGAGCGCGGGTTGTGGGAGCTGTTCCTGCTCATGATGGCCGCGCTGAACTTCTTCGTCGGCATCTTCAACCTGCTGCCGCTGTTGCCATTGGACGGCGGCCACATCGCGGTCACCTGGTATGAGAAGGTTCGCGACGCGATTCGCAGACTGATGGGCAAAGCGGCAGCGGGTCCAGTGGATTACACAAAGTTGTCAGCGGTCACGATGGTGTTTGTGATCATCGGTGGTGCAGTGGTACTGCTCACTGTGACGGCTGACATCGTGAACCCGATTCGCCTGCCGGAGTAGCGGTAACGTTGCTGGTGAAACCGCACAGTGTGAGGAGCTTACGAACCTGATGACGGTCGATCTTGGTCTTCCCGCCAGTCCGCCGCCGGTGCTCGCCGAGCGGCGAAAGACGCGTCAGTTGCAGGTAGGTGCGGTCGGTGTCGGCAGCGACCACCCGGTGTCGGTGCAGTCGATGACGACGACGCAGACGGCAGATGTGAACGCGACGTTGCAGCAGATCGCGGAGCTGACAGCGGCGGGGTGTGACATCGTGCGAGTGGCGTGCCCCACGTCGGACGACGCCGAGGCGTTGCAAGCGATCGCGGCCAAGTCGCAGCTCCCGGTGCTCGCCGACATCCACTTCCAGCCGCGCTACGTCTTCGCCGCCATCGAGGCCGGGTGCGCGGGGGTGCGGGTCAACCCCGGCAACATCAAGAAGTTCGACGACCGGGTGGGTGAGATCGCCAAGGCAGCCAAGGACCACGGCACGCCGATCCGCATCGGCGTCAACGCCGGCTCCCTCGACCCCCGGCTCCTGCAGAAGCACGGCAAAGCCACCCCGGAAGCCCTCGCCGAGTCGGCGCTGTGGGAGGCCGGGTTGTTCGCCGAGCACGACTTCCACGACGTCAAGATCTCGGTCAAGCACAACGACCCGGTCACCATGATCCGTGCGTACGAGATCCTGGCAGCGCAGTGCGACTACCCGCTGCACCTCGGCGTGACCGAGGCGGGCCCTGCGTTCCAAGGCACGATCAAGTCGGCGGTGGCGTTCGGCGCGCTGTTGCGGCAGGGGATCGGCGACACGATCCGGGTGTCGCTGTCCGCGCCGCCGGTCGAAGAGGTCAAGGTGGGCGCGCAGATCCTGCAGTCGCTGAACCTGCGGCCCCGCAAGTTGGAGATCGTCTCGTGCCCGTCGTGTGGGCGGGCGCAGGTCGACGTGTACAAGCTGGCCGACGAGGTCACCGCGGGGCTGGAGGGGATGGAGATCCCGCTGCGGGTCGCCGTCATGGGCTGTGTGGTCAACGGCCCCGGTGAGGCCCGCGAAGCCGACCTCGGCGTCGCCTCCGGCAACGGCAAGGGCCAGATCTTCGTCAAAGGTGAGGTCATCAAGACCGTCCCCGAGGCGCAGATCGTGGAGACCCTCATCGAAGAGGCCATGCGCATCGCCGAGGAATCCGGCATGGATACCGAGGAAGGTTCGCCGACGGTGACGGTGAGCTGACATCTAGCTCCACCCGTTTGCGCAGGCAGCGGCATTAGGTATCGGGCGCGAAGTTCTGGCACGCTGGAGACGTGTTGCGGCTCGCGGGCGCCCGTCTTGTGGACGAACGAGACTACCCGGCGGTACGTGCTGTGCTCGCCTCGGACCCGGTCGCGAGCTGCATGGTGAGTTCCCGGGTGGAATACCTTGGCGTCGACCCGATCCGGCTCGGCGGCGAACTCTGGGCGCCCGAGTCGCGCCATCCTCGCCACGCTCGCCTGCCAGGGCTGTGTTTCGCGGGCGCGAACCTCATCCCGCTGCGCGGGGACGCCGGGGCGCTGCAGTCCTTCGCTGACCGTGCGCTGCGGCGACCGCGGCGGTGTTCCTCCATCGTGGGTCCCGCTACCCAGGTGCTCGGGTTGTGGGACGAACTCGCCGCGGACTGGGGACCCGCCCGTGAGCTGCGTTGTCAGCAACCACTACTCGCCTTGGACCGCGGGCCCGCGGTTACGTGCGACAGCCGCGTTCGCCGGGTTCAGCCGCACGAGATCGAGCGCTACTATCCGGCGGCCGTCGCGATGTTCACCGAGGAGGTCGGTGTCGATCCCCGGCTCGGCGACGGTGGCGTCAGTTACCACGCCAGGGTCGCTGAGTTGATCGCCGCCGGTCGCGCATTCGCCCGGTTCGAGGACGGCGAGGTGGTGTTCAAGGCGGAGATCGGCTCGCTGTCAGCGACCGTGGGTCAGATCCAAGGCGTCTGGGTTCACCCGGAACGCCGCAGCAGCGGGCTGGGTTCGGCGGGTACGGCAACGGTGGCGGCCACGCTGATCCGCGACCTCGGCAGGACGACGAGCCTGTACGTCAACTCGTTCAACGCGCCCGCGATCGCGGCGTACCGCAAGATCGGCTTCCGCAAGGTCGGCGAGTTCGCGACCGTGCTGTTCTGAGCTGTTCGGGTGGTGACTTTGCCTGCGAATGGCACCACTCGCCGGGGCAATTCGGATTGCTGGGGCGATACCGTCGCTCAGTGTCGGCGTCGTCCGGCATACTCCGATGCCGTGCGAACCAGCCTCAGTCTCCTGCTCGTTACCGTGCTCGCGGTCAGCGGCTGCTCGTTGTTCGACTCCGAGGGGCCGGACGACGCGGTGCAGGTATTCGTCAACGCGCTGAGTAACGGCGACATCGCGGGCGCGGCCAAGCTGACCGACTCCCCGGAGTCGGCGCGAGACGCCGTCGACCAGGCCATTGACGCCTTGGGACCCGAGTCGCTGACCGGCGAGGTCAAAGCGGTCACCGAAGCCGCCGACTCGTCCAGTGCGCAAGCCACGCTCGCTTTGACCTGGCAGCTTCCCGATGACCGCACGTGGCGTTACGAGACCCAACTGGAGCTGCTGCCGAGCCAGCAGGGCTGGCAAGTGCGCTGGACGCCGTCGATGCTACATCCCGAGCTGGCCGCGCAGCAATCCATCGCGCTCGTGGAGGAGGTGCCCGAGCTCGCGCCCGTTCTCGACCGGGAGGGACAGGCCTTGCTCCAGCCGCAGTCGGTCGTCTCCGTCGTGCTCTACCCGGCCGAGGCGCGGGCGGACGCCGGGCTTCGGGAGGTCGCTGGGGAACTGGCGGACTCGCTGGCGCGGTTCGACGACTCCATCACGACCCGCTCTATCCGCAAGCAAGCGCGGCAGGTCGATGGCAAGGACGGGTCCACGCTGGTCGCGGTGCTCCGCGAGAACGACTACCAACGCGTCAAACCGGACATCTACGAGCTCCCCGGTGTGAAGTTCAGCAGGCAGGAGCGGTTACTGGCCAAGGACAAGGACTTCGGCCTGCATGTGCTCTCCTCGATCCGCCGTGTGGTGCGCGAACGCATCGAGGGCAAAGCCGGTTGGCGGATCATCGCGCGGGACGCCTCCGGCGCCGAGGCCGCCGAACTGAACGCCGAGCCGCCAGCGCCGAGCCAGGCGGTCGAGACGACGCTGAGCGAGCGGACACAGACCGCCGCCGAGGACGCCCTCGGCGACACCGCGAAACCGGCCGCGGTGGTCGCGATGCAAGCGTCGACGGGAGAACTTCTCGCGGTGGCGCAGAACGAGAAAGCCAACGAGCAAGGTCCGATCGCGCTCACCGGCCGCTATCCGCCCGGCTCGACGTTCAAGATCGCCACCGCGCTCGCGGCGCTGACCGCCGACGACGTCCGGCCAAGCAGCACGGTCAACTGCCCCAGCACGACCACCATCGAGGGCAGGGGGATCCCCAACGAGGACAAGTTCGACCTCGGCAAGGTGCCGTTGTCGACGGCGTTCGCGCGGTCCTGCAACACCACGTTCGCCTCGCTGGCCGCCGACCTGCCACCGGGGGCACTCACCGACGCGGCCCGCGACCTCGGCATTGGCGCGGACTTCGTCGTGCCCGCGATCACGACGATCACCGGGTCCGTGCCACCCGCGGAGAACGTGGTGCAACGCGCGGAGAACGGATTCGGGCAGGGCACGGTGCTCGCGAGCCCATTCGGGATGGCGCTGGCCGCCGCGACGGTGAAGGCAGGCGAGACCCCGGTCCCCGCTCTGCTGGCAGGGGAGGAGACCAAGGCCAAGCACATGGGGGAGCCGTTGCCCGACGCCGAGGCCGCCGCGCTGCGGCGCATGATGCGCGCGGTCGTCACCAGGGGCACCGCCACCGAACTGTCCGGACTCTCCGGCGTGCACGGCAAGACCGGAACCGCGCAGTACGGCGACGGCTCGACGTCACACGGCTGGTTCGTCGGATACTCCGGCGACACCGCGTTCGCCGTGCTCGTCGTGGGTGGCAGCAGCTCGAAACCGGCGGTCGACGTCGCGCGCGGAATGCTCACCGAGCTGGGCTAGGCTGGGCTATATGCGTGCTCCACTCAAGCCAGGCGTGCAGTCCGCGCGCCGCCCGGTTCCGTCGTCGATTGCCCGGCCCGAGTATGTGGACAGGCCGGAGCCGAAGCGGATACCTGGCAACGGCGTGCGCACGCCCGAGGTCATCGAGGCGATGCGAGTGGCGAGCCGGATCGCCGCCCAGGCGCTCGAAGAGGGCGGCAAAGCCGTCAAGCCTGGCAACACCACCGACGACGTCGACAAGGTGGTGCACGAGTTCCTGCTCGACCACGGAGCGTACCCGTCCACGCTTGGCTACCGGGGATTCCCGAAGTCCTGCTGCACGTCGCTGAACGAGATCATCTGCCACGGCATTCCCGACTCGACCGACATCGAGGACGGCGACATCTGCAACATCGACGTCACCGCCTACATCGGCGGCGTCCACGGCGACACCAACGCCACCTTCCTTGCCGGTGACGTCGACGAGGAGGTGCGGCTGCTGGTCGAGCGCACCAAGGAAGCCACAACGCGCGCGATCAAGGCGGTGCGTCCCGGCAGGCAGCTCAACGTCATCGGCAGGGTGATCGAGTCCTACGCCAAGCGGTTCGGCTACGGCGTGGTGCGGGACTTCACCGGCCACGGCGTCGGTCCCGCGTTCCACACCGCGCCGACCGTGCTGCACTACGAAGAACCCTCCGTGACGACGCTGATCGAGGAAGGCATGACCTTCACGATCGAACCAATGATCACGCTCGGCACCATCGACTACGACCTGTGGGACGACGACTGGACGGTCACCACAAAGGACAAGAAATGGACCGCCCAGTTCGAGCACACCCTGCTGGTGACGGCGGACGGTGCGGAGATCCTGACGCTGCCCTGACCTGGCCGTGACCGCTCAATCCAGCTCGAGCTGCAGCAGCGCGTTCTCCACCACCTCGGGCATCGCCGGGTGGATCCAGTACTGCCCGCGCGCCATGCTGCGGGCGTTCAGCCCGAAGCTCATCGCCTGGATCAGCGGCTGGATGACCGTCGGCGCCTGCGGGCCGATGATGTGCGCGCCGAGCAACTGGCCCGTTGCCGGATCGGCGAGCAGCTTGACGAACCCGGTCGTGTCCGCCATCGCCCAGCCGTACGCGATCCCGGCGTAGTCCTGTGTGGCGGTGACGAACCGCAGCTTGCGGGAGCGAGCCTGCTGCTCCGTCAGCCCGACCGACGCGATCTGCGGCGACGTGAACACCGCTTGCGGCACGAATCGGTGGTCGCTGGCCACCAGGTCGTCGGGATGCAGCACGTTGTGCTGGACCACGCGCGCCTCGTGGTTCGCAACGTGCTTGAGTTGGTACTGCGAGCTGACATCACCCAGCGCGTACACGCCGTCCACCGACGTGCGCTGGTATTCGTCGACGTCGATCCGGCCGTCGATGGTCGCGATTCCGCCCGCTTCGGCGTCGAGCAAGTCGGCGTTGGGTGTGCGACCCACTGCGATGAGCAGCAGCTCCGAGGTGACGGACTCGCGCTCGCCGTCTTTGGTGCGTAGGTCGAGCGTGGTGCCCTCCACCGTTCGGCGCGCGCCGACGAGTGTGCGCTGCGTGCGGACGTCCCAGCGTTTCGAGGCGACCTCGGTGAACCGCGTGCTGACGTCGAGGTCGTGGGCGCGCAGCAGTGCGTTGGAGCGGGCGACCACGGTCACGTCCGCGCCGAACGCCGAGAACACGTGCGCGAACTCCGCGGCGATGTAGCCGCTGCCGAGGATGGTGACGCTCGCGGGCAGCTTGTCGATCCGCATCACCGTGTCGGAGGTGTGGTACTCGACGTCCGCCATGCCATCGACGTCCGGGATGATCGGCCTGCTGCCCGCCGCGAGCACGATCCGGTCGGCGGTCAGCGTGTGCGGCGTGCCGCCGTCGGTCGGCGTCACCGCCAGCGTCCGTTCGCCGGTGAAGCGCGCCGTGCCGTCGTAGAGGGTGACGTTGGCGTTGTCGGGGTGTGTCGCGCGGTAGTCCTTGCCGCCGGATGCGATCGGGTCGATCCTGCCGAAGATCCGGTCGCGGATCTCGTGCCAGCGCACCTCCCGCAGTTCGGCGTCGACGCCGAGCGGGTCGCTGGTGCTGACCGCCTGCGCGATGTCGGCGGGGTAGACGAACATCTTCGTCGGGATGCAGCCGACGTTCAGGCACGTCCCGCCGAACACCCCCTTCTCGACGATCGCCACCCGCCAGTCCGCGAACCGCTGGTCGAGAATGGTGTTGCCGGAACCGCTACCGATGGTCACGAGGTCGTAGTGCGTCACACGAATAGTCAACCGTAGACGGTCGAGCAGTGTTCCAGGTTGCCCAGATCCACTCGATTCGGTGACGCCGTGTCGGGTTCATCGCCAGTACGATCGAGCAGTCTCGTGCCGCGCGCTGAGCGATTCTCCAGATTCTCACGGCCAACCCCGAGGAGTGTGTGTGACCAACAGGGCGAGGTTCGCCCGGTGGGCCGGATTCACGGTTGCCATCGTGGTGGTGGGCCTGCTGGGCCTGGTGTCGGTGACGTCCGCCGCGCCGAACTCCGCGAGCCAGCCTTCGATCGTCGGCGGTAGTGAGGTCGAGCCCGGCAAGCGCGAATACGTCGTCTACCTGGCCGACGACGACGGCACGCCGTACTGCGGCGGCACGCTCGTCGCGCCGGACAAGGTCGTCACCGCCGCGCACTGCGTCGACGCCGACGACCCGGAGGACCTCACCGTCGTCGCGGGCAGGAACGACGTCCGCACCGATGACGGCACGGAAGCCGACGTCGAGCGGGTGTGGATCCCCGAGGACTACTCCAGTGTCACCGAGGGCAACGACATCGCCGTCCTGGTGCTGGCGGAGAAGCTGCCGTACCGCACCATCCAACCCGCCACCCAGCGCGACGACCGGCTGTACCGAGTCGGCAGGGAGGCGACCGTGCTGGGTTGGGGCAGGACGTCGGAGCGCGGCGAGGCGTCCGATCGACTGCGCGCCGCGCAGGTGCCGCTGCGTGCCGACGCCGACTGCGAGGACGCCTACGGCACCTACGTCCCGGAGGAGATGGTGTGCGCCGGGGTGCGCGAGGGCGGCAAGGACGCCTGCCAGGGCGACTCTGGCGGGCCGCTGGTCACCGGCGGCAGACTCATCGGCATCGTGTCCTGGGGCGAAGGATGCGCCCGGCCGGCCAAATACGGCGTCTACACCGAGGTGCGTCGCTACGCCAAGCAGATCGCGACCACCCCGACCGAGGACACCGCCGACGAGAGCGAGTCCCGCGAGCCGGACAGCGGCGGGATCAACCTGCCGATCCTGGGTGGCGGCTGACGCCTGACGGTGTGCTAAGCACACCGTATGGCAGACGTTCGCTCCGCATCCGGTCCCGAGATCACCGCCGCCGACCTGTACGCCCTGCTACGGCTGCGCGTCGACGTCTTCGTCGTCGAGCAGGAGTGCGCCTACCCGGAACTGGACGGCCTCGACCTGCTGCCGGGCACCCGCCACCTGTGGCTCACCGACGGCGAGGTCGTGCTGGGCTGCCTGCGGATCCTCGACGACGGTAGCGGCGTGCTGCGAGTTGGCCGGGTCTGCACGTCGGAAAAAGCTCGCGGCACCGGTGCGGGAGCGCGGCTGATGACCGCCGCACTCGACGTCATCGGTAACGCCGAGTCGGTGCTGGGCGCACAGACGTACGCGACCGGGTTCTACGAGCGGTTCGGCTACCGCGCCGAGGGCGAGCCGTACGACGAGGACGGCATCCCGCACATCACGATGCGGCGGGCGCCGTCTCGGTAATCACCTGGATCGCCTGCTCGACCTCGGCGTCGGTCAGGCCCGCGTTCGCCGTCAACCGAAGTCGGGAGATGCCGTCCGGCACCGACGGTGGCCGGAAACAGCCGACTCGCACGCCCCGCTCCGCGCAGCGCGCCGCCCAGTTGACGGCGTCGTCGGGGGAGGGGGCGCGCACCGCGAGCACCGCAGCCTCCGGTGTGCTCGTCGGCAGCCCCGCCGCCGCGAACCGCTCCGCCATCGTCGCGGTGATCTCGCGTGCCCGCTCGGCCCGCTGCGGCTCCTCGATCAGCACCCGCAACGCCGTGAGCGCCGCCGCCGTGCTCGCCGGGGCCAGTGCGGTGTCGAAGATGAAGCTGCGCGCCGTCTCGGTCAGATGCCGGATCACCCGCCGGGGCCCGAGCACCGCGCCACCCTGCGCGCCCAACGCCTTCGACAGCGTCACGGTCGTGACGACGTCGGGTGCCTTGTTCAGGCCCGCCTCGTGCACCGCGCCCCTGCCGCCGTCGCCGAGCACGCCAAGCCCGTGCGCGTCGTCGACCAGCAGCGCGGCCCCGGTCTCGCGGCAGACGTTGCTGAGCGCGGTCAGGTCGGCCTTGTCGCCGTCGACCGAGAACACCGAGTCCGTGACGACCAGCGCGCGCTTGTGCCGCCGGGTGCGCAACGCGTGCGCGATGGCGCTCGGGTCGTTGTGCGCGACGGCGGCGATGTCGGCGCGGGAGAGCCGGCAGCCCTCGATCAGCGAGGCATGGATGGCGGCGTCGGTGACGATGGCCGACTCCCTGCCGGAGAGCGTCGTCACCGCGCCAAGGTTCGCGGTGAAGCCCGACGAGAACACCAGCGCCGCCTGCGTGCCGCAGAACCGCGCCAGCTCCTGCTCCAACTCCGCGTGCAGCTCGGTGGAACCGGTCACCAGCCGGGAGCCGGTCGAGCCTGCGCCCCACTTCAGCGCTGCCGCGGCTGCCGCTCCGGCGACGCGCTTGTCCCTGGCCAGGCCCAGGTAGTCGTTGCCAGCCATGTCCAGTTCCTTCGCCGCGGCCGGACGCGGCCGGAGGCGGCGCACCAGGCCAGCCTGGGCGCGCTTCTCGGCCTCGACGTCGAGCCAGTCGAGGACGTTGTCTGCTGGTACGGGGGCGGCAGGACCTTCGACGCTCACGTCAAGCAGTGTCGCACCGAAGCCCGCCTCCGATGTGAGGAGGTGCCAGGACGGCAGGCCGGGTGCTGACCGTACTTCGCGGTCAGGTATGCTTGATCAGTTGATTCATTGGCGCACCTCGCGCCGGGTTCGTCCCTGTTACCCCCACCGCCTGTCGGTGAGATCGTTTCGCGCTAACGCGGAGTCGTCCGGGCCTTACGGTGACGTACCACCATCCGAAAGGTACCTGTGACCACCACTGAACAGCCGCGTTCGCGCGCGTCCAAGCACAACAAACCCCGGCACCGTACGACCGTCAAAACACGGTTCACGCCCCATGCCGCGACCCATACCCCCACGATGTCACGGCCTGCCGCGTCGTTCGACACGCTCGGCCTGCCGCCGAAGCTGCTGAGCGCGTTGCGGGACGCGGGCATCACCGAACCGTTCCCCATCCAGTCGGCGACGATTCCTGACGCGCTCGCCGGGCGCGACGTCCTTGGTAGGGCACAGACCGGCTCCGGCAAGACGCTGGCGTTCGGTCTCGCGTTGCTGACGCGACTCAACGGCGGCACCGCCCAGCCGCGCAGGCCCCGCGCGCTCGTGCTGGTGCCCACTCGCGAGCTGGCCATGCAGGTCGCCGACGTCCTGATGCCGCTGGCCAAGGCGTCCGGCCTGTGGTGCCGCACCGTCGTCGGCGGCATGTCCTTCGTGCGCCAGGCCGACGCGCTCAAGCGCGGCGTCGACCTGCTGATCGCTACGCCCGGCAGGCTGTCCGACCACGTCCGGCAGGGCACCTGCACGCTGTCCGACGTCGGGTTCGTCGCGCTCGACGAGGCCGACCAGATGGCCGACATGGGCTTCCTCCCGCAGGTGCGCGAGATTCTGGACCTCACCCCGAAGACCGGACAGCGGCTGCTGTTCTCCGCCACCCTCGACGGCGCGGTCGGTCAACTGGTGCGTCAGTACCTCGTCGATCCGGTCGAGCACTCCGTCGCCCCGGCGACAGCCAGCGTCGACACGATGGATCACCACGTGTTCTCGGTCACCAAGGTGGACAAGCAGGCCGTAGCCGCCGAGATCGCGGCGCGTACGGGTCGCACCATCCTGTTCGTCCGCACCAAACACCACGCCGACCGGGTTGCCAAGCAACTGCGACAGGTGGGTGTGGCTGCGGCGTCGCTGCACGGCGGCAAGACGCAGGGGCAGCGCAACCGGGTGCTGGCCGACTTCAAGGACGGCAGGTCGAACGCGCTGGTCGCGACCGACGTCGCCGCGCGTGGCATCCACGTCGACGACGTCAGCCTTGTGCTGCACGTCGACCCGCCCAACGACTCGAAGGACTACCTGCACCGTGCGGGCAGGACGGCCCGTGCCGGGGCGGACGGCACCGTCGTCACGCTCATCACGCCCGACCAGCGGCGCACGATGCGGCGGCTGACCGATCAAGCCGGAGTCAAGCCGACCACGACCCAGGTCCGGCCCGGCGACGCCGAACTCGCGCGTATCGCGGGTGCCCGGCAGCCGTCGGGAGAGCCGCTGGCTGAGCCGCAGTCGGGCAGCAGGCCAGGCGGGGGGCGTCCGGACGGACGTCGTCGCCCGCAGCAGGGCGCGGCGCCGTATGGCCGCCAGGGTGGCGGTGCGCGTCGACGGACGTCGCCGTCCGGTGGTCGTCGGCAACGGCGCGACTGACCTGCGTATGGCGCCATAGGCGCGCGAGCGGCCTGCGAGTGGAAGCACTGGTGGGCCGCTTTCGCGTCGCCCGTTCCTGAGCGGTCGTTTCCGTGGCAGCTTCGTGGCAGTGTGGGCGACAGCCTCGAGAAGGGAGACGGCGTGCGGATCATGGTCATCGGTGGGGGAGTCGTCGGACTGAGTGCCGCGCTGCGGCTGGCGCAGCGAGACCACCAGGTCACGGTCGTCAGCGCGGACCCGCTGACCGAGACCACGACCACCGTCGCGGGCGGCCTGATCTATCCCCGCCACGCCGAACCGGCTGACCGAGTCACGCGCTGGACCGAGGTCAGCATCGCCGAGTTCCACCGCCTCGCCGACGTGCCAGACACCGGGGTGCGGTTCATACCCGGCACGTTGCTGCGGCGCTCCGACCGTCCGCTGCCGCCGTGGGCGGACGCTATCGGCGGCATGACCCGTGACACCGATGTGGCTGTGCCGTATGCCGACGCGCTGCGGTTCACCCCACCGCTTGTCAACACCGGCCGTTACGTGACCTGGCTCGAAGCCGAACTACGCCACGCCGGAGTCGATTTCGAACGGCGCTCGGTTCGCGCGTTGAGTGATGTCGCCGACGACGCCGATCTGGTGGTGAACGCAGCGGGTCTCGGCGCGGGCCGACTCGCGGGCGACGACACGGTGCGGCCCGCGCGGGGCCAGGTGGTGCACGTCGCTGATCCCGGCCTGACCGAGTGGGCCGTTGACGAGGACGACTTCAGCTACGTCCTGCCCCACGGCGAGCACGTCGTCTGCGGTGGCACCGAGGAGTTCGGTGAGTACTCCCTCGAACCCGACCCCGCCACGACCAAGGACATCCTGCGACGGTGCGCTGCGCTGTGGCCTGGCGTTGAGGACGCCGATGTGCTCCGCGTCAAAGTGGGGCTGCGGCCACACCGGGACGAGATCCGGCTCGACCGGGACGGCGACGTGATCCACTGCTACGGGCTCGGCGGCGTCGGCGTCACGCTGTCGTGGGGCTGTGCCGACGAGGTGGCCGAGCTGGCGGAGCAATGAGCGCGTCAGTCGGTGAGCAGTTCCAGGCTTCGTTCGCCGGTGCGCTCCACCTTGAGTCCCGCCGCCGATGCCGTGTTCAACACGTCGTCCATGCTGGCTGGTTCCCGCGACGCGCGCGTCAGCGCAGCCGCCAGCTGCCCCTTGAAAGCCTTGTTGTGGTGGCTGACGGTCGTGCGTTGTCCTGCCGCGTTGATCGTGACCACGCGGACGGTGACCGCGTCGGGCACCCGTGCGAGGGAGGCATACGCGCCGGAACGGAGATCCACGATCAGCTCATCGAGCCCGGCAAGCACGGGCTCCAGTACCGGTCGCCAGACCGCGCGCAACGGCCCGCCGCCCGGCAGTCTGCTGCCCGCCGACAACCGATAGGCCGGAATGGCATCACCCGCACGAACGACGCCGAACAACGCGGACGCCGTGGCGAGCCGTTGCTCGGCGCGCGCCCACTCGGCGCGGGTGAACTCCGCCGCACCGAGCGCGTCGTAAAGTACCCCGGTGTAGCGCAGCAGGGCGGGACCGGTCGGTGCGGTCAGCAGCTCGCGGTTGCGGTCCACTTCGGAGGTCTGCCGTTCCGAGAGCCCGAGCGCGGCCAGGCTGGCGGGCACGTCGTCGGCGAGTGTGCGCAGCGTGTCGACCAGCTCGCGGCGCGTCGACGTCAGCTCGGGGAACGACAAGGCGTCGAGGTCCAACTGGCCGCCGTCGCCGCCGACGGCCTTGGTCTCCGACGGAGGAAGCAGAACCAGCACCCTGACAGGCTAAGCGATCCCGCGACGCTCGCCCGCGCCCCCGGCCGCAGGACGTGGTCCACGTCGCCCGCTGCGATGTTCGAGAGCGATAACCGGTTGCGACGGTGCTGAGCGCGTCGCATACCCTGCGTGCATAGCCGAGCAGGCTCGTCGTCAAGGAGCTACCAAAGTGATCACCAGGATGTCGTCGCTGTTCCTGCGCACGTTGCGTGAGGATCCTGCCGACGCGGAAGTACCCAGCCACCGACTTCTCGTGCGCGCCGGTTATGTGCGGCGTGTCGCGCCGGGCGGGTTCTCCTGGCTGCCGCTGGGGCTCATGGTGCTGCGCAACGTCGAGCGGGTGGTGCGCGAGGAGATGAACGCGATCGGCGCGCAGGAGATCCAGTTTCCCGCGTTGCTGCCGCGCGAGCCTTACGAGACCACCGGTCGCTGGACCGAGTACGGTCCCAACCTGTTCCGGCTGGTCGACCGCAAGGGCGCCGACTACCTGCTCGGGCCGACCCACGAGGAGCTGTTCACGCTCACCGTGAAGGGCGAGTACACCTCTTACAAGGACTATCCGGTCATCCTGTACCAAATTCAGACGAAGTACCGCGACGAGGCGCGGCCGAGGGCGGGCATCCTGCGTGGCAGGGAGTTCGTCATGAAGGACTCCTACTCGTTCGACCTGGACGAGGCCGGACTGCAGCGCTCCTACGACAAGCACCGCGACGCCTACATCAAGGTCTTCGATCGGCTCGGGTTGACGTACGTGATCGTCAAGGCGACGTCCGGCGCGATGGGGGGCTCGGCGTCGGAGGAGTTCCTGGCTGAGTCGGAGACCGGCGAGGACACTTACGTGCGCAGCAGCGACGGAAGTTACGCCGCGAACGTCGAGGCCGTCGTCACGCCCGTGCCGCCCGCTGAGTCCATCGAGGACAAACCCGCCGCGCAGGTGCACTACACCCCCAACACGCCGACCATCGAGACCCTGGTCGACTACCTCAACGCGCAGCCCGAGATCGGCCGCACCTTCACCGCCGCCGACACGCTCAAGAACGTCATGCTCAAGACGCGCCAGCCCGGCTCGGACGAGTGGGAGCTGCTCTGTGTCGGCGTGCCCGGTGACCGCGACGTGGACACCAAGCGACTGGAGGCAGCGCTGGAGCCCGCCGAGGTCGCGCTGCTGGATGAGTCTGACTTCGAGCGCAACGCGTTCCTGGTGAAGGGGTACATCGGTCCCAAGGCGCTGCAGGACAACAAGGTGCGCTACTTGGTCGACCCGCGCATCGTCGAGGGCACCGCGTGGGTGACCGGTGCCGACAAGCCGGACCACCACGTCGTTGACCTGGTGTGCGGGCGAGACTTCACCCCGGACGGCACCATCGAGGCCGCCGAGGTGCGCGAGGGCGATCTTTCCCCCGACTCCGCTGGCACGCTGCACGCCGCGCGTGGCATCGAGATCGGGCACATCTTCCAGCTCGGCACCAAGTACAGCGACGCGTTCGCACTGGATGCGCTCGGTGCCGACGGCAAGCCAGTCCGCATCACCATGGGTTCCTACGGCATCGGCGTGTCCCGGATCGTCGCCGCGATCGCCGAACAGCACCACGACGACCTCGGGCTGGTGTGGCCCCGCGTGGTCGCGCCCGCCGACGTGCACATCGTGCTCGCGGGCAAGGACGACTCGGTGGCCGAGGCAGGGGAGAAGCTCGCCGCCGAGCTGGACGACGTGGGTGTGCGCATCATCCTGGACGACCGCAAGGCCAGCCCCGGCGTGAAGTTCGCCGACGCGGAGCTGGTGGGTGTGCCGACGATCCTGGTGGTCGGCAAGGGGCTGACCAAGGGCGTAGTGGAGGTCAAGGACCGCGCGACCGGCGAGCGCACCGAGGTGCCCGTCGAGGACGCGGTGAGTCACCTGGTCGACCTGGTTCGCGGCTGAGCGAGGGCTGACGCTGGCGCGCGGCTCGGCTGGGTGAGGCTGAGCGTCCTGGGCGCGACTCGACTGGGCTCGGCTGGGCGCTTCTCGGCTTCGCCAGGCATATTGTCGCGAGAACCGGACATACGGTGCCGAATCGGGCGCGATTTGCGCAATATCCCTGGCGAAGCAGAGGGCTGACACTGACGCGGGCGGGTGAGCCGTCCGCGTCAGCAGAAGCTTGCGCAATTAATTCAACATCCGTTGACTATCGCGGTGTCGCGGCCTACGCTAACCCCATAATTCATCACACGAGGAAATATTCCGGGGTAACGATGGCGGCACCGATACGAATGACGTCCTCACGGCTCGCGGTGCTCACCGCCGTGGTGGGCACGCTGGTCGCGGGGATCATCGCGCTGGTCACCTTCGGCGCACAGGCGTCAGCACGACCGGACGGCGTCCCCGTGGCCGTGTCGGTGCCGACCGACGGACCTGCGGCCGACGGGTTACGGGCGGCAGCCGGGATGCTGGCCGAGCGCGTCGGCGACCGGCTCGACGTCATGATCACGTCGCCCGGGCAAGCGCGGACGTTGCTCGACGACAAGGACGTCTACGGCATCCTGCGGCTGGACGTCGACGCGGGCGCACCGCAGGCGACGGTCGTGGTGTCGGGCGCGGTCAACCCGGCGGGAACGCAGGTCGCGCAGCAGGTGCTGACCGGCGCAGGGCAGGCGCTGCTGGCAGAGCTGGCGCAGCGCGATCCGAGCGTGGCCGCCGGTCCGGTGCGAGTGGAGCAGGTGCACCCGGTGGGGCCGTCGGCGCGGGTGGTGCCGCTCGCCGTCACCGCCGTGGCATGGCTGGGGTGTCTCGTCGCCGGTGCGGCGTTGACGCTGCTCGCCCAGCGCTCTGGCGTGCGGATCGGCCCTGGCGGGCAGGCTGGCCAACGGCGTCACGGCGAGTGTGCTGGTCACCGGCCTCATCGTCGGCTACGTGGCGCTGTGGGACGACACGCTGCCGCTCGGGTGGGACGTCGTCGGCCTGGTGTTCCTGACGACGCTCGCGTTCGCGCTGCTGCAAAGCGGGGTGCTGCACCTGGCTGGCATCAAGGCGATGGCGCTGCTCGCGCCGCTGTACCTGGTCGCGCCCGCCGTGACCAACCAGGTGCCCGAGCTGCTCCACCCCGCCTACCGGGCGGCGCTGTGGTCGTGGACGCCGTTCCGGTTCCCGGCGGAGGCGCTGCGCAGTCTGTTCGCGGGCACGCCGGACGCCCCCGACGTCATGCTCGCGGTGTGGGTGCTGGCGGGCGTCCTGGTCGCCGGGCTCCTGCTGCTCGCGGTGCCGCGCAGGTCAGCCGGGCAGCAGGCTGAAGCGAACCCGGCGGACGGGGTTGTCGACGTTCGTGTCGACGAGGCAGATCGACTGCCACGTGCCGAGCGCGAGCGCGCCGCCGAGCACCGGGACCGTCGCGTACGGCGGTAGGAACGCGGGCAGGACGTGATCCCTGCCGTGGCCGCTGGTGCCGTGCTGATGGCGCCAGCGGCCGTTGCGCGGAAGCTGGTCGTCGATCGCGAGCAGCAGGTCGTCGTCGCTGCCCGCGCCGGTCTCGATGATCGCCAGTCCCGCTGTCGCGTGCGGCACCCAGACGTGCAACAAGCCGTCCCCGGTGTCGCATCCGGCGAGGAACTTCTCCGCGTCGCGTGTCAGGTCGTGCACCACGGCGGTCGTGCCGGTGCGGACCTCGATCTCCTGGGATTCCACATCTCCACCGTACGACCGCGTCCAGCGCGGTCGTACGGTGACCGTGCCGCTGGGCCTAAGCCCGCTCGTCGTCGTCCTTCGCGCGCTGCGCCGCCTCGCGCATCTCGATGGCGTCCGTGATGCCGCCGCCGACCTCGCGCGCGATGCCGACGACCGCGCCGGTGATGATGGTGGCGATGTTGCCGACCCGCTCGGCCGCCGACTCGGTCAACTCCTGCACCGTGTCCTTCGTGCGCTCGAACTCGCTGACCATCGCCGTTCCTCTCCTGCCACTGGTCACGCCGCCACGTCCTGGGGTGATTCCACGGTAACCCGCCGCGACTCGGTTGACCTGTCGGTGTGACGACCGACAAGCGCCCGCAGCGTGCCCTTCGGTGGCAGCGCCAGCGTGATGATCTTCTTCGCGACCGACGCGAGCTGCTTGCGCAGCGGCCCGGTGTGGTACGGCAGGCCGTACTTCTCGCAGATCGCGCGGACCTCGTCTGCGATCTCCGGGTACCGCCGCGCCGGGATGTCCGGGAACAGGTGGTGCTCGATCTGGTGCGACAGGTTGCCGCTCATGATGTGGAACAGCTGCCCGCCGCTGATGTTGGCCGAGCCGAGGATCTGCCGCAGGTACCACTGACCACGCGTCTCACCCTCGGTCTCTTCCTCGGTGAAGCTCTCGACGTCGGCGGGGAAGTGGCCGCAGAAGATGATCGAGAACGCCCACAGGTTGCGCACCAGGTTCGCGCTCGCGTTGCCCAGCAGCGTCAGCGGCGCGAGCGGCCCGGTCAGCAGCGGGAAGAGCACGTAGTCCTTGCCGATCTGCTTACCGGCCTTGGCGCGCATCTTCCGGCGCACCTCCTTGGTCTCCGCCCACGTCAGCTCGCCCTTGACGAGCCGGTCGACCTCGAGGTCGTGGAACCACACGCCCCACTGGAAGAAGATCGCCAGCAGCGTGGCGTACACCGGGTTGCCCAGGTAGTACGGGTGCCACTTCTGCTCGGGGTCAATGCGCAGGACGCCGTACCCGATGTCGCGGTCCTTGTCGAGGACGTTGGTGTGGGTGTGGTGCACGTAGTTGTGCGAGTGGCGCCAGTTGTCGCCCGGCGCGGCCGTGTCCCACTCGAACGTCTTCGAGTTCAGCTCGGGGATGCGGGTCCAGTCGTACTGGCCGTGCATCACGTTGTGGCCGATCTCCATGTTGTCGAGGATCTT
>WHTY01000114.1 GCA_009377475.1 Actinophytocola sp. | reverse complement strand
TCACGACCGCTAATCAGCGATCACGGAGGCTATCCCGCCAGCGCGAAGCCTTGGCGCCACGGGCGGTTCTCGCTGGTATCCGCCCACCTCCGCCCGCACCCAGCCACAACAGGCGCGTTCGACACCAGCCACCTAGGGCGGATTTTCGGTCTATTCGGTGACAATCACAGTCGGTCACACGAAAACTTTTCGCCGAACGAGGGAGAACCCGATGCGCCGCGCACTGATGCGTCGGACCACCAGCGGATTTCTCGCCGCACTGATCGCCGCCACCGTTTCGGCACCACTGCCCGCGGTCGCCGAATCCGAGACGACCGCCGCCGCGGTGTCGTCGCGGTATTACGAGGAGACAGGACCACACGCCGTCACCGTCGAGCAGGGCGGACCCGACCACACGCTCTACTACCCAAGCGACCTGGGTGCGGGCGGCACGCAGCACCCCGTCGTCATCTGGGGTAACGGCACCGGAGCCACCCCGGAGACGTACGACGAGGGCCTGCGGCACTTCGCTTCCTGGGGGTTCGTCGTCGCCGCGGCGAACACCACCCAAGCCGGCTCTGGCAAGGAGATGCTCGCCGGTGCCCGGTTCCTCATCGAGGAGGACCAGCGCAGCGGCAGCGTGTTCTACGGCAAGATCGACGAGACGAGGATCGGCGCGGCAGGGCACTCCCAGGGCGGCGGTGGCGCCATCGCCGCAGGTGCCGACCCCATCGTCGACACCACCATCCCGATCCAGCCCGGCCCCCAGGGCACCGTGGGCGACCTACACGGCCCAGCGTTCTTCATCTCGGGCCAGTTCGACTGGATCGTCCCGTCCTCCTACGTCTATTCCCGCTACCTCGGGGCGGACCATGTGCCCGCCGTGTTCGGCGAACTGCGCGGCGCGGACCACTTCTTCCCCGGTGACACGCGACTCCGGCTGATCGGGGCCACCACCGCATGGTTCCGCTTCCACCTGATGGCCGACGAGAACGCCCGCGGCATCTTCTTCGGCCCCTCGTCCACCTGCGGCATCTGCACCGACACCGAGGCGTGGTCGAAGGTCGACCGCAACGCCAAGGCCCAAGCCATCCCGGGCTGAGTGTCCACATCCGCAGTTCAGTGAGGAGCAGACATGTGCGCCGACATCGCCTACGTCAACGGCAAGATGGAGCCGACGATCGCCGACGCCTACCACCCCAGCCCGGAGGGGTACACGGCTTCAATAACCGGATCGACCCCGCATGGGAGGTCATCCGGTTCGACGTGCCGGGGATCGGCGGCTCGCCGCTACCCCGCCAGCGAGCCGGTGCGCCAGCCGGGCGAGATAGATCTCGACCGCGTCGACCGGGTCGGACACCTCGCGGCCGGTCAGTTCGGCAACCCGATTGAGCCGGTAGCGCACGGTGTTGCGGTGACAGTGCAGCTTTTCGCCCGCCGCGGACGGCTCTCCCTTGGCGGCGAACCAGGCGTCGATGGTCTTCAGCAGCACGCCGCGCTCCCGCTCCGGCAGTGCGAGGATGTCCCCGAGTGTCGCGTCCACCAGCTCCGCCGCCGGCTCCGGCGCGCTGGCTAGCAAGATCGGGACGGGGGCGTCATCGTAGCGGACCACCCCGCGGTCTCCCGGGGGCGTCGCCGCGACGGCGAGCCGGGCCTGTCGGGCAGCGAGGTGCGTCGCGTCGAGCCCGGTGTACGGCGCGCTCACCCCCACTCGGCCTGATGCGTGCGCTCGCAAGTGCTCGCACAACTGGTCGATCGGCACCGCCTCGGTCAGCGCCACCACGCCGACCTGACCGTCGCGTTCGACCCGCCACGCCGACCGGACCCCGCGCCAGGCGAGCGCCCCTTCGACACCGGGCACCGCGTCCTCGGCCGGTCGCGCCGATGCGGCGACGACAGCGAACGTTCCATGATGCGGCAACCGCAGCATCGTGGCGCAGTCGAACAGGCGGGACCCCTCGACCAGCCCGCCGGTCAGCAGCGCATCGAGCGCGGCGTCCTTGGCCTGGACGTCGCGGCGCATCCGCTCGGCAATGGTCTCCTGATATGCGCTGGTCAGTGCCTGCGAGTAGTCGTCGACCAGACCCCATACATCGGTCGCGAGCGCCAGCAGCGCCTGCGCTGTCTCGGGATCCTTGCCCGCGACCTCGGTCAGCTTCTCCCAGACGTAGCCGGTGCCGATCCGGTAGGCGCGCAGCACCGCGGCGATCGGCATGCCTTGCTCCGCGCGCTTGCGGCCGGTCTCCGCAGGCGAGGCGAGTCCCGGGCCCGGGACGCCCGCGAGCTGGCTGAGGATCGCCACCATGTTCAGCCGGTTCGCGTCCCGCAGGTCCTGATGCGACACCGGATCGCCGCCGCCGTACGCCGGCTCCTCCCTCTCGATCAGCGCGGACACCCCGTCGGCCAGCTCGTCGACCCGATCGAGCAGCACGCGAGCCGCCGCCACGACCAGTGGATGCGGGTTTAACGCCGAACGCATCCCCGCAGGATAAGTGACCGACGTCGGGTTGTGCGGAGCATGTTACGAAACGGCCGCCGAGGGCTGTCGCTCGCCGGAAACCCCGGCGACCTGCTGCCGGGCCACGATGGCGCGGGCGGTCTCGGTCAGCTTGAGGTTGTTGGCGCGGCAGAACGAGCGAAGCAGGTGGAACGCCTCGTCGAGGTCGAGCTGGTGGCGCTCGGCGAGCAGCCCCTTGGCCTGCTCGATGACGACCCGGCTGTCCAGCGCGTGCTGCAGCTGGTCGCACAACGTCTTGTAGTAGTCGACCGATGCCCGCAGTGATTGCTCGGTGGTGGTGGTCATGGCTCTCCCGTGGTCCGCGCTGTCATGCCGGATGTGGTGTCGGTGCCGTGGTGACGTACTCCAGAACTCGCTGGAACGGCAGCTCAGCGGCGGTGCAGGCCCGTTCCACGTCGGTGCGCGACTGCCCGCTGAAGCGGTAGAAGACGACCTCGTCGACCGGTACCAGCAGGCTGCCGAGGAACCGGACACCGCCGTCGGCGGGCAGCGCGGTGGCAGCTACCCGGTCGACGGTCTCGGCGTATGCGGCCGTCGTGACACCCGGCCAGTAGCATTCCACGAGGTACGACCTGATCACCTGCCCGACACTGACGTATCGGGCCGCTTCGCGCATCGGGTGAACCCCTATGTTCGACCCGATTCCCGGTCGGCGGTGATCCGTCCCAGCTCGGCCCGCGACCGGATGCCGAGCTTGCGGTAGATGCGGGTGAGGTGCGCCTCGACGGTCTTCGGGCTGATCAGCAGCGCCGCCGCCATCGCGCGGACCGTCATGCCGGACGCCGCGAGGTCCGCGACGCGCTGCTCGGTCGCCGTCAACTCGTCACCGGCCCCGGCGTGCAGGCCGATCCGATCCAGCGTGGCCCGCGCGGCATGCTCCCACTGCGCCGCGCCGAGCTCGGCGAACAGCCGGGCGGCCTCAGCCAGCGACGTGTGGGCGGCGCGGCGCTGGTTCTGCCGACGCTGGCACTCGCCGACCACCAACAACGTGCGGGCGCGGTCGTAGCGCAGCTCGGGCAGCCGGTCGTGAGCGGCAAGCGCCCGGTCGAACGCCGCCGTCGCGTCGCCGGGCCTGCGCTGAGCCGACAGCACCAGGCCACGGCAGCGCGCCCCGACCGCCTCGGCCCAGGCGTGGCCGCGGCGGCTGCCGCTGTCCTCGAGCAGTGCCACCAGCGGTTCGGCCTCGTCAAGCCGGTTCAGCGCGACCAGCGCCTGCACCGCGTCGGGCAGGAAGGGCACGACAGCGGGCTCGTTCAGCCCCATCGCCGCCATCTGCCCGGCGGCGGGGGCGAGCCACTCGGCCGTCTTCTCGTAGTCGCCGACCGACAGCTCCGCGAGGCCGAGTGTGCCGAGCGTGAACAGCGAACCCGACACCATGCCCGCCTCGGTGACGGTGGCGAGCGCCGAAGCCGCGCTGCTCCGCGCCTCGTCCACCTCGCCGATCCACGCCTGCAGCTGGGCGCGCGCGGCGAGCGCGAACGCCCTTGGCAGCTCGGCCCCGGTCAGCGCTGCCCGCTCCGCCATGTCGGTGACGAGCCGCTTCGCCGTGGGGATGTCGCCGCACCGCAGCGCGGCGTCGGCCTCGTGGTAGCAGACGAACCACAGGTCACTCTCCAGCCCGTGGTCGAGGCAGCGCCGGCGCAACCCCGCCAGGCCGGAGCGCGCCTCGGCGAGCCGGTGGCTCCACAGTGTCGCCATGGTGGCGTTCAGCGCGGGCCACCGGGTCGCGTGGCTGGGCCGGTCGACGTCCTCCAGCTCGAGCGCGCGGGCGAACGTCACTTCGTCGACGCCCTGCCCGGCGAGGAACCGGACGATGGCCACCGCGCCAAGCGCCTCGGCGAGCAGACCCCGGTCGGCGAGCTGCTCTGCCTCCTTCGCCGCGGTCTCCGCCAGCGGCAAGGCTTCGGCGACGCGCCCGCCGTTGACGAGCGCGAAACCCAGCTCCAACGCGGTGAACACCCGCAGCGCGACATCCGTGCCCGCCTCGGCGAGCGCCCTTTCGAGCAGCGTCGCCGCCGTCGCGTAGTCCTCGACCAGGTAGTGGATCTGGCCAAGCAGCGCGAGCGCGTCCGCCCTGACTGGACCGGCGTCGAGGTCGGCGATGGCCGACTCGAGCAGGTGCCGCGCCCTGGTGGGATCGCCCGCGTGGACGTGGTCGTGGGCCGCCTGGACGCGCCGCGGCGGGCTGTCCGCACCGAGCCCGATCGCCAGTTCGCGCAGCTCGGCGCCGGTGGCTGGCGCACCCCGCCTGCGCGCCGCGTCGGCGGCCGCATCGAGCGCGGCGATGGTTTCGGGGTCCGGCCCCAGCGCGGCGAGCGCGAGATGGCGGGCGCGCTCCTCGACGTCGTCGACGACACCGCTCAGCCGCCGGTGCAGCTCCCGCCGCGCGCTCGGCGTCGCGTCGGTGTACGCGCCGGTGGCAAGTAGCGGATGGCTGAACCGCACCACGCCGTTGCCCGCCAGCATGACGATGCCTTGGTCCTCGGCCTCGCCGAGCAACGACCCTGCGTCGCCGCCGAGCGCCCGCCCGACCAGGTCCACTCTTGGTGCGGCGAGCGCGCTGGCCACCAACAACGCCTCACGTACCGACGGCGACGAATGGTCCAGCCGGTCCCGGACGAGCTCGCGCAGCGTGTCGGGCAGCACCAACGGCCCGAGCGGATGGTCTTCGCTCGACCGCGCCAGCTCGAGCGCGAAGAACGGGTTGCCGCCGCACGCCTGCGCGATCCGCACCAGCGCGGGCCGCGACCAGATCTGTCCGGTGTGCTGGGTCAGCACGTGGTGCAGCGCGGCAAGGCTCAGCGGACCGACCGGCACCGTCTCCAGCCGATCCGGCTCACTCGGTCGCAGCTCAGCCAGCGCGGCCGGATCATCGCGCAACGTCACCAGCGTCGCGACCGGGCCCCGGCACCGGCGCACCGCGAACTCCAGCACCCGTCGGGTGGGCTCGTCGAGCCACTGCACGTCGTCGATCGCCAGCAATACCGGCATCGCCCCCGCCAGCTCCCGCAACAGCGACAGCATCCCGGCCGCGACCGCCCTCGGATCTGGCGCCGGGTCGACGTCCCCGGTACGCAACAGCGCGGCGTCCAACGCCCTGCGCTGCGGCTGCGGCAGCCGGACGAACGCACTCGCGTGCACCTCGGCGAGCAGATCGGCCAGCCCGGCGTAGCTGAGCCGGACCTCGGCGGCCACTGGCCGGCAGACCAGCGTGGTGAAGCCACGGTCCTGCGCCCGCCGCACCCCGTACCGCCACACCGTCGTCTTCCCGATGCCCGCCTCACCGGCGAGCACGAGCATGGCGGGGCCGTCCGCGACCCGCTCCAACAGTCGGCCGACGGCGGACAGCTCAGCCTCCCGCCCTACGACGGCATCCAGCACAGCTAGATTCTGGGCCCGAACGTCCTAACTGTCCAGAAAAACTTGCTTCGGGCAGCCTGCGCGGTTCGCACCGTTACCACGGCTGCCACGGCCACGGCACTGATGACGGCTCAGCGGCGCCGTCGGCAAGCTCCTGACCTCGACCCGCAGCTGACGCTGCCGTTGAACCGGCCCGTTCTCGGTCTCGGCGGTGGCACAATTCCGGTCGTGATCCGGATCGAACCAATTTCCCTGCCATGGGCGGAAGCGCTTCACCTGCGCGACGAGGTCTTCGCACAGGAGTGCGGCACTCAGGTCGAGCCGGGGTGGGCCGGGTTTCCGGAGACCGTCCCGATGCTGGTGCGGTACGCGCGCAGCCAACAACCAGCCGTGTGGGGGCCGCACCTGGTCTTCGATGACGACGGCACACTGATCGGCAACGGCGGCTGGAAGGGCACGCCAGTGCACGGTGTCGCCGAGCTCGGCTACGCGGTCGCCCCTGCCCGACGGAATCGCGGCGTCGCGACCGCACTGGTGAACCACCTACTGACCACCGCCCGCGACGAAGGGCTACGACTCGCCATCGCACATACCCTGCCCGCCGAATCCGCCTCAACCCGCGTGCTGCGCAAGTGCGGCTTCCACCTGCGGGAGACCGTCGTCGACCCCGACGACGGCCCGGTGTGGCGCTGGGAGCGCCAGCTCACCCCTGAAGCCTGAGCAGCACAGACACCGGCCAGCACGCGGCCAAGCCAGGTGGCGGAGCACCACAGTTCGTCCGCGCCACAAATGGTGTAGATCCTGAAGTATAATTTCTATACCATGGAGGTGGTGGATGGCGTTCGAGTTTGATCCATACAAGAGCAAGGTGAACCATGACAAGCACGGCATCGACTTCGTTCACGCCCAGGTTCTCTGGCAGGACCCGTCACGGGTTGAAGTTCCTGCTCGCACCGTGGATGAGCCGAGATGGTTGGTCATTGGCCTCATCGACGGCAAGCACTGGTCGGCCGTGGTGACCTTTCGCCAGGACAACATCAGAATCATTTCCGTGCGCCGTTCTCGCCAGGAGGAGGTAGCGATCTATGAAGGCTGACGAGTTTGACGAGAAGTTCGACCGCGGCGAGGACATCTCCGCAGAGCTCGACCTGACCAGGGCACGGCGTCCCGGCGAGGAACAACGACGCGTCAACGTCGACTTCCCCGCCTGGATGATCGCCGCACTGGACCGGGAAGCCAGGCGACTCGGCGTCACCCGCCAGTCCGTGATCAAAGTTTGGCTCGCCGATCGCCTCGAACACCACACCACGCCCGCAGCCTGACCTCCCCACCGGGCCTATCCCCGCAACGGATCTACGCGTCGAAGCGCAGCTCCGGGCCGGACCACGTCATCGACACCGTGGTGCCGTCGCGGCTGGTGTCGATGTCAGCGCGGTCGGCAAGCTGTCTGATGAGACCCAGTCCCATGCCGCCGTCCGGGTTGGCATCCGGGACTCGCTCGCGCCACTGTCCGCTGTCCGAGACGACGACGGTAAGCCTATCGGGGTACAGGGACGCGCTGAGGCTGAGCTGGCCGTCGGTATCGCCGTTGCCGTAGGCGTGCTGGGTGACGTTGCTCATGGCCTCGTAGCAGGCAAGTTCGACGGCTTGCACAGTCGGCTGGCCGACTCCGAGCCGTTGCGCCCATGCCGCCAACTCACGCCGCACCGTGGTGAGTATCTCGACCTTGGCCGCCACCTGTACCTCGTAGGTGTGAACTGGCGGCGTGGCCGCTTCGTTGTGCCGACGAGCTTGGGAGTCGGCGTGCTGATGCACCGCTGACTCCGGACCCTGCTCATACGACGGCTGTGACACGTCGATGGGGTTCCCTATGCGGCTGGCCTTATGCCTCTGCGGCAGGCTCAGTCGAGCTGTTCCTGCACAACACGACGAGCGCCACGTCATCACTCGGGTCTTCCCCCGCGAGGAGCTTGCCCATGACGGTCACGCACACCTCGTCAGCCAGCGTACCTGCGTTGACGGCGTCACAGAGCCGGTCAAGCCCCTCATCGACCGACCTGCCCCTGCGCTCGACGAGACCGTCGGTGTAGAAGCAGACCGCATCGCCCGGTGCCACTGTCAGCCCGGACGTCCGGCGAGGCCGGGTCGCGAGATTGGCACCGATCGGCAGATCCACCGGGAGATCGGTCACCGTGGCGGGGCGCGTGCGCGACGCGTGCACCGGCGGTGGGTGACCTGCCAGCGACACGTCAAGGTGGTGGGTCGCTGGATCGAAGATCGCGTAGAGGACGGTGGCCATCGCGTGAGACTCGAAGTAACTCATCTTGCGGTCCAGCTTTTCGAGGACCACAGCGGGATCCTCGGTCTCAAGCGCGTACGCGCGCGCGGCGCTGCGCATCCGGCCCATGATCACCGCGGCGCGCAACCCATGTCCGACGACGTCGCCGATCACGAGGCCGAGACGACCTGATGGCAGCGTGAAACCGTCGTACCAGTCGCCGCCGATGCCGGCCGCACTACCCGGGACGTAGCGGGCAGCGAGCTCCACGTCGGGCACCGACGGCAGCCGCGGCGGCAGCAGGCTGCGCTGCAACGCCGTCGCCGCCGCGTGTTCGACGCGACTCGTCGCCGCCTGCGTCGCCAAGCCGATCCGGTCCGCTGCGACTTGGAGCAGGTGAATGTCGTCCGCAGTGAATCGACGTTGTGTCACGTAGTTGACATGCAGCACCCCGACGACGTTCCCTTCGGCCAGCATCGGAACACCGAGCATCGAGCGCACGCCCCGCTGCTGCCACAGCGGGTTCAGCACAGTCGTGTCGTCGACCCGGTCGAGCACGATTGGGCGTTTCTTTTCGGCGATCGAGCCCGCGAACCCACTCCCGACAGGGGTCCGGGCTGATTCCCGCACGTCGCGGTCCAGGCCCGACGCCGCAGTTGGCACCAGCACACCAGCGCTGGTGTCGCGCATCAATATGACGGCGGAGTCGGCATCAAGCAGCTTTCGCACCCGATCAAGCAGCTCACGCTGCAGGTCATCGACTCCAACATGCGCGAGGGACGTGTCGATGATGTGCTCGATCCGTCGCAATTTGTCCTTCGCGCCATCCACCTGACGGCCCAGTTCAGACACGGAGACGATCATATCCTGCCCACGTTGCCCGCGTACCGATCAGGCACCAGAATGGCCAGGTGACCTTGACACCTGACGAACCGGACCCGCACGGGCGTTTCCGCGTGGACGTGGAGCAACAGGGCGCGACCGTGGTCCTCGCGGTGACCGGCGACATCGACATACTGACCGCACCTAAGCTGGACGAGGCGACGCAGCACGCACTGGAGGGCTCCCCTCGGGCGCTGGTGCTCGACCTGACACAGGTCACCTTCCTGGCCTCCGCCGGGCTGTCCGTGCTCGTGCGCACCCGGACGCAGTGCGGCGACCACACCGACCTGCGCATCGTTGCCGCAGACACGGTCACACTCCGGCCGTTGCAACTGATGGCCCTTGATCAAGAACTGGCGATCTACCCACGTTTGACCGAAGCGCTCGAGCCTCGCCACACGCCGTAGCGGAGTTGGGGACCGTGGTCGCGGTGTGACGCGCTCGCGCTGTCGCGCTCCTCCGCCGGACAGGTCACGGCCCGGTGCGCTGGGCGGCGGCGGTGACCTCGACGAGGGCGAGGGTGTCGTTGGTGATCCCCACCCGAGCCTGGGCTTGGCGGCTGCCGTGCACCAGTTCTTTGAACGACCGCGCCGACTCCTCGGAGTCCAGGACGATCGTGCTGTGGGCCTTGCCGGTCTCCGGGTCGCGCATCCAGTAGCCGGACACGAACCCGGGGTGTTGCTTCACCTGCGGCACGACCTCGGTGATGAGCCCGGCGTCCTGCTGCTCCCGTTGGCTTTCGTCCATCGTCCAGATCCCGATCACGGCGAACATCACGGTCCTCCTCATGCGTCACGGGTGTCGATGAACCGACGCTACGGGCGCGTCATGGTCAAGAGCATCGGTGGAACCGCGTAGCTCGCCGATTCAGTGGCGCGACGGCGGTCGCGGCCGCTGGTGCTCAGCGCGGTGATGTTGGTGTGCGCGTTCCGGTGGATCGTCCGGCGACCCACGAGGCGATCTGTGTCCGGTTGGTGACGTCGAGCTTGGTGAGGATGTTGCGCACGTGCGTCTCTACCGTCCGCTCCGACAGGTACAACCGCTCGGCGATCTGACGGTTGCTCATCCCCTCGGCCACCAAGGCGGCCAACTCCTCCTCCCGCCGGGACAGCGGGGACCGCCTGGCCGGTTGCTCCGCTCGCAAGTGCGAGATGCGTTCCTGCAGCGGCCGCATGCCCAGCCGGTGCGCCAGCCGCAGCGCGGTGTCCAGCTCGCTCGCCGCGGTCCGGCCATTCTCCGGCCTGCCTCGGGCGAGAGAGAGCCGGGCGATCTCGAACCGGGTCAGCGCCTCGTACGGTGGCGAACCCATGTCGATCGCGCTCTGCACCGCCGCCCGCAGGTGAGTCTCGGCGGCGTCGAACTCGCCAAGTTGCATCGCGAGCATCCCCAGGCTGCGCGCGACCGGACCTTCGCTTCCGGTGAACGCTCCCGCCACGACCTGGCGGTCGGCGAACGGCAGCAGGGCCTCGTAGAGCGGGGCGGCCGTGTCCCGCGTGCTGAGTCGGGTGCACAGGTACGCCATCCCGGTCGTGGCGGGGATCCATTCCGGTGCGTGCTGCGGGAATTCGCCGATGTGGGGTTCGATTACCCGGAATGCCGCCGCCGCGTCGTCGACTCTGCCCATCTCGAGTAGTTGGAACGCCAACCAGGCATGGGCGCCCGCTGGCGATGACTCGACGAAGCGTCCCACGTCGCGGGCCGCGTCTTCCGCGCCGTGTCCTGTCAACCGGGCGATCCGCGCCCGGACGATCAGGTGGACGAACTCCGCGCCTTCGTGCCCGTTGCGCCGGCCGATCAGCAGCGCCTGATCCGCGAGGGCGCGCGCCTGCTGGAACTGGCCCCGCATCTCCGCCTGGCATGCCTGGACCATGGTGAGCCGCCACTGTTCGAGCGGCTGCTTCATGCGGGCCACGACGGCGGCGTAGTCGGCGAGCTCGCGGTCCATCCGCTGCCTGCGACCGAGTTCCCAGAAGGCGTCGAGCCGCCACAGGTGACCCCATGCCAGGTAGTCGTCGCGGCCGGTCTCCCGACCGAGCTGGACGGCGTGCTCGCCGTTGGTCAGGCGTTCCAGCAGGTAGCGGGGGTGCACCAGCTGTACCTGTCTCGCCTGAAGTGCCATGAACCGCGCGTCGGGGTCGCCGCTGGCCTCGGCGTGCTGAACCGCGCGGTCGCTGAGCTCCGTGCTGCCGTCGCTGGCGAAGGCGTAGGCGGTGATGGCCTGTTGGGCGAGCACCTTGGCTTCGCGGACCGGGTCGCCGGTCAGCAGCGGCGCTGTCTCCCGGCACAGTGCGTTGATCTCGTCGCACACCGGGTCGACGGCGGTGTTGCTGATGCCTCGAAGCACGGTGGCCGCGTCGGCCATCAGCGCCGCATCCCCCGCTGCCCTGCCCAGCTCAGCTGCCTGCTGGCAGGAGGCCCACGCCGGCGTCACCGCGCCTGACCGGAACTGGCATCGCGCCAGCTCGAGCAGGAGGTCGGCGCGAACGTGCGTCTGGTCCGGCAGCAAGGGAAACAGCTCGAGAGCCTGTCCTAATTGGAACGCCGCGTGTTCGTAGGCGAGCTGCCTTCGCGCCCGGCGTGCCGCCCGGAGCGTGGCCGCCATCGCCGCGTCGGCCGATCCCAGTGTCGCCGCGCGGCGAAGATGGTGAGCGAGAGCGTCGACGCGCGCGTCGTCGTCACCGATCGCGGCGGCCGCGCCGGCATGCAACCGCTGCCGCTGCACCGCGGGCAGGTCGGCGTAGGCGACCTCCTGGATCAGCGCGTGGGCGAACCGGAAGTCCTGGGCCACTCCCTCGCTCACCAGCGCCCGACCGCGCGCCTCGTCGAGCCCGTCCAGCACCACCTGCGGCGGCTGACCGGTGAGTCCGCCCAGCTCGCCGACGGTGAACTCGCGACCGAGCACCGCCGCCTGGCACAGCACGTGCCGGGTCGCGGGCGTCAGCGAGTCCAGCCTGCGCCCGATCACCTCGCGCACCCCACGGGGCAACGCCGTGCCGGTGCTCCCGCCTGGCTCGCCGACAAGCCGGAGCAGCTCGAGTGCGAAGAACGGGCTGCCCTCCGACCGGTCCTGCACGACACGCACGAGGCGAGCGTCCGGCTCGTGCGGCAAGGCCGCCGCCGCGAGCCGCGCGATCTCGTCGTCGCTCAACCCGCCAAGGGTCAGCCGGGTGCACGCCCGCTCGCGACCGATGGCCGACAGTACCGAGGTCGTGTCACCGGCGGGCAGGTCCTTGCCCCGATACAGACCGAGCGCGAGGATCTTGCGCCTGCCGACCTCGGTGGCGAGCACCTGCAAGAGTCGCAGCGACGCCGTGTCCGCCCAATGCAGGTCGTCCAGCACGATCAGCAGGCCGTTGGCCGACGACCCGCGCAGCATCTCGATGACCTCGTCGAACAACCGGAACCGGGCGCTCGGGTCCGCGTCGGCGCTGGACTCGTGCAGGCGGTCGGCGGAAGCGCCCAGGTCACGCAGCACCTGCGCCCACGGCCAGTAAGCGGGTGCCGCGCCGCCCTCGAGACACGCACCCCATGCGGTACGCCACCCGTCGCGGCGCGCCCGGCGCGACACCTCGTCGGCCAGCGTCGTCTTGCCCATCCCGGCGTCGCCGTCCACCAGGGCTACGGCCCCGTCACTGGCGCGGGTCGACGTCAGGAGGGCGGCGATGTCCGCCAGCTCCCGCTTCCGCCCGACGAATCCGACGCGGTCCACCAGGAGCAGTGTAGACGTACGAATGGAACAAATAGAACCATCCGAAACCGGCTGCCGCGCCCGCGAACACCACGACGAGCACGACGATCAGCAACGCCAGCTCGCCGAGCACGTAGAAGTCCGACACCGTCAGGTCGACGAGCCCGAGCACGGCCACGTTCGTCCCCAGCGTGAGCATCACGACGGTCATCGACACCGCGCACGGAATCGCGTGCCACCACCGGCGGCCGAACAGCACCGCGACGGTGACGGCCGAGCCGAGCGTGAACCCGACCATGAGCGGCATGGCCTGCGCGAACAGGAAGTCGGGCGGCTCGTCGAGCAGCATGAGCTCCTCGATGGTGGTGACCGGCTCGTAGACGAGCAACGAAATCACGCCCAGGGCGGTGAGCAACCCGACGTGGGTGGCGTTGTACCAGGCCCAGGTGCGCGCCGTGGGCCGGGAAACCAGCATCGCGAACGACGCGGACAGGCACAGCCCGGACAGCGCGCCCGCGAGCAGCATCGGCACGATGAAGAACCAGATGTCGCTGATGAGCACGTCGTGCACCCAGGCGAACACCACGGCCGACACCGCCCCGGCGAGCGTGCCCGCCAGCGCGAACGTCCACCTCGCGCGGTGCTGGCTGGCGGGCTGTCTGGCGGGCTGTCTGGCGGGCTGTCTGGTGACCGTCATTGTCGACCTCATTCCGGCTCGTTGCCGTCGCCGATCCGGTACGGCACCGTCACGCCCTCGTACATCAGGTGCGCCACGAACCCGTCGGCGGCGTGTCCGAGGTGGTGGCAGTGGAACATCCACACACCCGGGTTGTCGGCGACGAACGCCACGTCGTAACGCTCGCCGTCGGCCACGTTCAGCGAGTCCACCCACCACGGGCTGCCCGTCGCCGCGACGTCGTCGCGCGCGAGCACCACCATGTGGTGGCCGTGCAGGTGCATCGGATGCACCTCGCCGCTGTCGTTGCTGATCCGGACGCGGACCACGTCGCCCTCGCTGACCATGAACATCGGCAGGTCGGGGTAGAGCTGGCCGTTGACCGACCACCACAGCCCCGGCAGGCCCCTGACGAAGCCCAGCCGCCGCCCGATGGCGTAGTCGAACCGCCGGTCCGCAGCGTCAGGATCGAACCCCAACGGCGCCGATCGCCCGTAGGACAGCAGATCCACCGTCGCCGCGGGTTTGGGCTCGGTTGGTGGTCCCGGTGGGCCAAGCACCAGCGCTGCCGAACCACCCAGCTCGACCCGCGCCCCGCCCTCCGGCACGGTGAGTTCGAGGTCGGCCCGTCCCCCTGCGGTCACCAGCACCGCCCTGCCCGCCACCTGGCCGGGCTCGGTGACGTCCGTGCCGTCGACCGCGACGACTCGGAACGGGCTGCCGCTGACCCAGACCGCCATCGGACCGTTGTCGGTGTTGATCACCCGCACCCGGACCCGCTCACCGGGCTCGACAGCCACCGGGGAGTCGCCAGCGTGTCCGTTGACGGTGCGAGTGCCGCCGAAGATGTGGGCGAGCGCCACGATGTCCGTGACGTCCGTGACGTCCGTGACGTCCGTGACGTCCGTGACGTCCGTGACATCCGTGACATCCGTGACGTCCGTGGCGTCGTCGTCCACATCGGACGGGCGTACTACCACGGCGCCGAACAGCCCGCGCGGAACCTGCACGTGTGAGGCTTGGTGCGAGTGATACCAGTAGGTGCCCGCCTGCTCGGCCACGAAGCGGTAGACGAACTCGTCCCCCGGCGACACCGCGTCCTGGGTGACGCCCGCGACCCCGTCGGCCGCATTCGGCACGTCGATGCCGTGCCAGTGCAGGGTGACGCCATCGGCCACCGATTCGTTGCGCAACGTCACCTCGACCAGCTCGCCCTGCCTGGCCTCGATCACCGGCCCGGGAGACGTGCCGTTGAGCGTGTAGCCGTCGACCTCGCGCCCGCCCGGCAGCCGGAACCGCTCCTGGCGGGCGACCACGGTGACCGTCACATCGGGTGCCCGCGTCGGATCCTCGCCCACGGTGGCGACGACGCGGTCGCCGTGGTGGTGGTCGAAGGCGGGACCGCCACCGAAGTCGGGCTCGCCTGCGGCCATGACCGAGAACGACCCCAGGACCAGGCTGTCCTGCCAAAGCCACCCGACCGGGCCGAGAACGGCACCGGCGGCCACGACGGCGGCGAGGGTCCGAGCGCGCCTAGACAGTCGCACGGTGGCTCACGGCCACCTGAGCAGCGGCGCTCTCCCCCACGCGACGTGCCCGGCGGGCGGCCACGATCACCACGGTGAACAACACGAGGGCGTTGGCACCATGCACCATCCCAAGCAACGGCAGTTCCGCACCGCGACTGAACATGCCAAGCAGCACCTGGACCATGACAAGACCGAACACCGCAGCCGCCAGTGCCACGCCCTTGTCGAGCTTGGCGAAGAAGCTGACAACCAGCAGAACCAGCGCCAGCAACGGAATCAGCAGCTGCCCGTTCATGCCGTGCACGATGAAGCCGACGACGAATCCCGGGACGTCTTCCTCGTTCTCCATCAGGGCCTTGTCCAGCACGCCGCCGTCCTGGACCCATGAGCCGAGGCCCGCGAGCGCGAAGGCGATCGCCGCGGCCTGCACCACGATCAGCACGGCGATCGCGTAGGCGAGCACCGTGTACGTCGTTCGCATGGACGCACTCCCTTCCACAACGGGTGTCGCCGGAATGCCTGCCGCGCCGCTCACGGTCCTGACCGGCCGGATGCCCCCGGGCGAGAACGAGTGAACTATGCGATCGCGAGCACCCTTGGCGCATCAGTGCTGCCACGCATCTTTCCCACTGAGTGGTGGTCCTGCGCAGTCAACCACCCGGCTGACGTGCACGTTTACCGGACCTTGAACGAACTTTGATCCTGTTAGGTGACGCTGTGCGCCGCTAGGACTACGACCGACACGAAGGAGGGTCCGATGAAATCGGCCGAGAATCTCAAGGCAGCGCCCGGCGTCGCGGTGGCGGCTGTGGCGCTCTTGGTGGCGGGCGGTGGGATCGCATTGGGTGGGATTCCGTCCGAGGACGGCACGATCACCACGTGTTACACGAAATCCGGCGGAAGCCTACGCGTCATTGACGCCGAAGGCGGGCAGGCGTGCGGCAAGAACGAGACGCAGCTGACGTGGGACAAGGTCGGCCAGCCTGGCCCCGTCGGACCGGAAGGGCCGCAAGGCGAGCAAGGTCCGCAGGGAGAGCAAGGTCCTGCTGGACCTGTCGGCCCCGAAGGGCCTCAGGGCGCCGAGGGTCCGCAGGGACCTCAGGGCGAGCAGGGTCCGGCTGGGGGCATCAGCGGCAGGGAGGTCGTCTCGAGCGACCTCTTGACGATCACCCCCGGATTCGCCGGTCGCGGACGCGTTTCGTGCCCCGACGGCAAGGTGGCCGTCGGCGGCGGACCGTACGGTTATGACACCGGGTCAACGTTGGTTGTCTCGACGGCTCCTTCGACCGAATTCGAGACGGACTGGGTCGTCACCATGAGGAACACGAGCTCGGACCAGTCCGTGTGGTACATAGTCCGCGCGGTGTGCGTGGACGGCTGAGCCTACCCAGTCGTCGCTAGAGCCCGGCCTAG
>WHTY01000081.1 GCA_009377475.1 Actinophytocola sp. | reverse complement strand
ATGGACAGTGGTGGAGCTGTGATTGCGTCATCCGCAGGCCCCCGCTCGGAAGTCACTGACCAGTGTTCGCGGGTGCCAGCGTGCTGCGTAGCGCGGTGGGGCTGACGGAACCGTTGTCCCGCCGACTGCGTCAGGTGTATAGGGTTATCCATCACGGAAGGTGTCGCATATGTCAGGTGAATCGGTCGGCAGTGTGGGCAACGGCCAGGTAGCGCTCGAGCGGCTACGGAACCTCCAAGCCACGTGGGCTGAGCGGTACCGGGACGCGCAGCATCAGGTGGAAGAGCTGCGGGAGCGCACGTTTATCGGGCAGTCAACCGATAGAAACGTACGAGTTACTGTTGATGCCGATGGCGACGTGATCGATGTCCACGTTGACCGAGGCCGATTGCCGACCTTATCCAGTGAACAGCTGGCAACGTGCGTGCTGGCCGCCGAGCAGGCCGCACGAACCGCCCGCGACGACGCACACAGCGCGATCACCCGACGCATGCTCAATGTTGACGAGGACCGGCTCAAACATCTCACGGACACGTTGAGCGCGGCCGACCAAGTCGACACCGACCGGTCCGGGGGAGATTCACCAGCCACGACCGAGGAACCCGAGATCGACGACCTGCTCATGCGTGCAGGCAGATACCGCCGAATGAATGCCCACTTCATTGACGAGATGACAACGCCCACCGCGACCGGGACGAATCGTGACAGATGCGTCCGTGCCGATTGCACGGCGGCCAGCGCCCTCAGCCAGCTGCACATCGACCCGAAAATCCTTCGGCGGCCACCGCGGAACATCGAACACGCTCTCCTGCAGGCCATCCAACAAGCCCAGTCCGCTGCAACAAGCCGTCGGGAGGAACTCGTGGAGAAGTTAATGGAGGTTGGTAACCCGCTGGGCAAAATCCTGTCCGGCGGCTTCGACCCCAACGCGGCATTCGAGCCTGACGGCGCTTTTGCCGCCCTGCTTCAGCAACCAGCTCAGCACGATCACACCGATGAGGTGAACCGATGACCAGCGGCTACACCGTCGACGTGGAGAACCTGCGGAAGCTCGTCACAGCGGCCTACGGCATCTCCGACCAGGTGGCGGGGTTGCGGGCCGCGGCCGACGCTGCCTCCTTGGCACCCGGAACTTTCACACAGCTGCCGCCCGGACGTCGCATCGACGGCGTTCATTCGGTGATGCTCCGCCGCGTTCAGGCAGCCTTGGACTCTGCCGTCGAGCAGCTCGACAACGGCGCGGACAAACTTCGACACGCGGCTGACGTCTACTACGAAACTGACGCCGCTGCGAAAGACGAGCTGGAGAAGATCTCAGGCCCACAGGACAGCGGGAGCCTCACATGAAAATCCCTGACCGCTCAGAATTCGCCGAACTGTCCAAGGTGACGACGCAACTCGGTCTACAGGACCCGACGGAGGTGCTGCCGCAGCTCCAGAACCAACTAGAGGCAGTTCCTGCCTCCGCCGAATCGATCCGGACTATCGCCTCTGGGCTACGTACGGCAGCAACGGACTTGAATAACGAGATTGGAGCGGTGACCTGGACCGGCTATGCCGCCGACGCCTTCCGGAATGAGGCCAACAACGGCATCGCAGAACTCAACCGAGCCGCCGGCGTGCTCGACGAACTTGCGGGGCAACTGGATGTTACTCCCGAGCAGGTTAAGAAGGTCATTCTCACAGTCCTCAAATACCTAGGCCGCGCTCTACTCCTCGCGGGCGCCATCGGCGCCATTATGGCCGCGGTCGGGATTGGCGGGCCCGTAGTTCTTGGTTTGGCAATTGCCGGCCTAATAGGCGTTCTACTTAGCATCGACGCCGCGCTGATCTCCGATTTCCCGTTCATTAGCGAGCACATAGCAGCGGTCATCAACGCCATACTCGACCTGCTCTGCCCGGACGAGCCTCACCCGCGAGAAGCATGAGAGCCTTATCTGTGATGCCGACCCCCGGCAGGGGGCCGGCAAAGTCGTTGATCAGGGTGTTTGAGCTGCGGTGATGTGCGGCGACACGCTGCGGACATAGTAGGAGGGCCATGGTCCGGCGTTGATCATGAAGGGATTATGACGGTTCCTACACCTACCCGCGCGTGGGTAATGCAGCGCGCGTACCCGCTTTCGCCCTTTTCGCTGCGAGTGCTCGCCCCGCATCTCCGCGTCTATGGGGTGGGCTGGTTGTGCGCGGCGCCCGCCGCGTCCCGGGCGCCGCGCAGCGTCTTGCCGTCGCAGGCGATCGCCCGCTGGCCACCGATCGTGGCGGTATGCAGCCACATCCACGCCCCAATCAGCCGGTCGAGCTTCGGTGGCATAGCCTCGCCCCCAGGCGTCCGGTCGAAAAGCCCAGCTCAAGGCTGTTGGGGCGGGGGAACAGTCCGGTTCTGACCAGTGCCGAGGACGTGAACGTTCGGACACTTGCACCGCTCATCCAGGAGAGTTCCCGCGGGCGGGTAGTCCTCGAGTCACGGGTCGTGGCCGGGCGGGGTGGTGACACCGTGCTCGGGGTGCTCAGCATGACAATCACCAGGTGCACATCGAACTGGCGCACGTTGGACCGTCGTTCGGCTACTTCGGCAGCGGCGGAGGTTTCGGAAAGCTCCCACCCGTCGCATTCGCGAAGACCTCGAAGCCGGGCAACGTCAGGCCCTGCGGCCCGTAAAGAAGGGACGCGAGCGCCACGCTGCACCAGGGGCCGAACGCGCCCACCAGGCGTACTGGGGCGGTGTCGGTGAAATGCAGCTCGAACTGCCACGACTGCAGAGCCGGCCGCAACTCGACAACGCCGGGATACCCGAAGATCACCCACCCGTTGTGATCGCACAGGAGGCGCCGGTCCGTCATGATGGTGCGCGCGATACCGAGGTGCTGCCATCGCGGCGTGGCCTGCTCTTCGGCCCAGCGCGCCCACCTTCTGTTATTGGCACGCACCCTCCGGTTGTGCAGCGCTCGGATGATCACAGTGGGGCCGATGCCGAGCATCCCGATCCCATGTTTGCGCTGTGGCCGCACCGGGGCGGTCACGTTCCTGCCGATGTGCCGCCCGAACCCAAGCTCTGTTTCGACGAGGACCCGTTCGCCCTGCTCGAGACGAACCGTACTCGGCCCGGCCTCAGGCTCAGGGATCGTGCCACCCTCCCTGAGCAAGGCATACAAGCTGCACGCACGATCCCAGCCCTCGGCGAAGATCACCTTCCGATCGGCCACTGGCCCACCTTGACGAAGGCGGCTTGCGGTGTCAATACCGTAACTCCGCGACCGCCAGCAGCCTAGCTCCTCTACGCAGGTAACACTCTCCGCACCTAGCCGCGTTATCATGACTTTCCGTCGTTTGCGGTGACACGACGGCTGTACACAGTGGACTCAGTGGGACCCATTATGGGTGCGAAAGCCCGTCGCCAAGATGCAAAGCATGCACCACATACACACCTGGGTGCGGACTGAGCGGGTGATTGCGCGCTAATGCCAGCTCATCGTCGCTTTTGCAAGGCAGAGGTCAGGGGTTCGATTCCCCTCGGCTCCACAACGTGTGAACCGTTTTTCGTGGGGCCGATCTTGTTCCGCGTTCAAAGGGGTCGTGGCCGCAGTCAGGCGAATTTCCACACCTGCTCCGTCGGATCGGAGAACCATTGGGCTGCGGGACGACGATCAGAACAACTGGCGAAGCTGGGTCGCCAGGTTTGGGTCGAAGCCTGTCCAGCGCAGGTCTGCGGGTAGATGTGACATGTCGTTGTAGAACAGCACCGCAGACGGGCGGCCGGGGGCGTAGCGGATGACCGTCAAGGCCGCGTGGCAGTGGTTCAGCCCTAGCCAACGCCACTCTGGTGCGTCCAGCGCCGCACGGACCAGCCATCCGATTAGGAAGTTGTGGGTCACAAGCATGATGTGCTGGTCGTCTGGGCCTTCGACGGGACTGGAAAATGATTCGAGGGCTTCACGCGAATATATTTGCCCCCGCTGGCATTCCGTCGCGGAGAACTGACCAACGAAGTCGAGCAGGAAGTCTGCGGACTCCGCGGGCAACTCGGCTCTGCCCGGCGAGTGCGGGACGTAGTCACCGGCGGCCTCCAGCTCCCGAGGCTTTATGCCGTCGAGTTGCTCGCTGATGAGCCACGCGGTGTCGGTCGTGCGATCTGATGGGCCGTGGTAAAGCGCCGACAGCGGTGCACTACGGAGCCGCTTTCCGAGGAGTGCTGCCTGTCGGCGCCCCTGCCTTGTCAGCCCGTTCCCGGTCGGCAACGGATCGCCGTGCCGAGTCAGGTAGAGGTAACGAGTCGCCGATCCCGGCATGTGACGCCCTTTCTTCTCGCTGACCACTAGTGAGAGAGCGATCCACCTACGGACACTCACCAGCCGGTCCACGGACAGATCAGCGGCTCGTAGTCGTTGCGTAGTCGGTCACGGATGAAGTGCCTGGTCGTGTCGAAGTCCGGCTTGAGCCACCGCGCGACGACGAGCACGGACACCCACGCGGCACCAGCGGCACGGAGAGCGAGCACGAGCGACTGGACATGTGCCCCCGACGTCCACGTGTCATCGATCGCGAGGACATGAGAGTCCGGCGGTAATTGCTGGGCGACGCGGAAGTGGTCGGACGCCAGGTCGCGGGGTTGCTCCGTGGACGTGACATCGACGCTGACTTCTGCGCCAGGCGCGAAGAGCGCCGTCAGGCGGTGTAACGGATGTTCACCATGCCGACCTGCCAGCGACGGGACAGTTGCCCAGTGTGTGACAGAGGCGCGCTGGAGGCGACTCGCGCACCCGGTATGTCCCTGTAGCCCACAGTTGAGCAACAGGGCCATGACCCGGTTGTGAGACGGGCCAGGCCGTCGCGACTTGTAGCCGTGCATGACGTGGCTGGACTGCTGGCCAGCGATCGCATACGTGCAGAAACCGACGCGGTCGGCGAGCCGGTTTCCTGCACCGCGCTGATGGTTACGACAGGGGTAACACTGGGCGTAACCGTCGACCGGCGTTGTGCACACCAGGCATGTGGCCTGCGGTTCTCGGATCGGATTGCGCAGATACCCGCCCGCCATGGCACTCAGCGCTCTCGCCGCTTCGTGCGCCGTTATCAGGATCGTCATCCGTCGCTGACAGCGATAGTGGACAGCGCCTCGTCCAACTCCGCGTCTTCCCGCGTGATCGTCCGGATCGTGTCGATGACCTCGTCCACCGACCCGGCGATGTGGACTCCTGGACGATCGATGAGTCGCTGTGCCCACTCGTTGGCCCTGACAACCATGGAGCTCAAAATGACCGGCCGACCGTGCTCGACCGCGATGCGCGCCTGTGCTCTCGCGCCACTCTGCTCGCCTGCTTCAACGACGACGGTGGCGAGGCCGTAACCAGACATTGTCGCGTTACGCATCAAGAAGTTCTGCCGCTGTGGTGGTGCATCTGGCCAGAACTGGGACACGACAAGCCCCCGCTGCGCGATGGTTGCCTGCAGCATCGTGTTTTCCGCAGGATATGTGTTGCGGATACCGGTCCCGATCACGGCAACAGTGCGTCCAGCTGAGTCGAGAGCTGCGGTGTGCGCTGCCGTGTCGATGCCGGATGCCAACCCTGCGGCCACGGTAAGGCGTTCCGCGACTAGCGCACGAGCGGTGTTGGCCGCGAAATCCAGGCCGGCGTCACTCGCATTGCGCGATCCAACGACGGACACCGCCTTATCGGCCGTCAAAAGCTTTCCCCGAAAGAACAGTATGGGCGGTGCCTGGTGCACGTCGCGCAACTGGTCGGGGTAGTCGTCATCCAGGATCGTCACGAACGCGAGGTCTTCACGATGCCAGCCGAGCACCTGCTCGCGGGCTTGCGCGACGGCATCGTTGTCGCTTGGTATGCCGGGCAGGGTCGCGGGCACATGGCGCTCCCAGATCTCACGTGCGCTGCCAGTCTCGATCACCTGAGCGGTGATGTCCGACCAGCCCAGCTTGCCCGGGCGCACGCTCAGTAGCGCGACAAGCGCCGCATGTTCCTCAAGCGCCGTGGTGTTCACCGGGCCAGCGTACGGGCGGGCATGCGGTGGCGCATACCTGCGACGGCCGCAACACTGCTTACCGAACATGTGTTTGATTATGGCATGTCAACTGCGTGGATGCACGCACCCTGCCCCGCGTCGGTTCTCATGCGCTCCGGTCGTCCCGCAACGCCCCCGCTGACGCCTCGTCCAGCCCCAGCGCGATCTCCATCGCCCAGTCGTCGATGTCCGAGCAGTCGCGGAAGTCGCCGTCCGGCAGCAACGACTTCCCGGCGGGGAGCGCTTGCACCATCCGGTCTCGTCCCGTGAGCCGCGCGGCATCGAGCGCGCCGCTGAACACCCGGTGACCACGCGGCGCGAGGTCGTCGACGAACTCATCGATCTGCTTCGGTGTCGCCGCCGCGAGTCGCTGACGCTTCATCACCTCCGCGGTCGCGACGTCCAGTGGTCCCGAGCGCGTTTGAAAACCTCACCGCGTCCGCTGCGACCGCAACCAGAGGAAAAAGGCCCGCACGCCGGGGGACTTCTCGCATTCGGAGTAGCCAACGCCCTCGTCACGACGTGGCTGCGGCCCCACGGACGGTGCAGCGTTCCAACGATCGGAGTAACGATCACGGCGGGAGAGCGACATACGTAGTGAAGGGATCAAAATCGATCAACCCGAACACTGGAGAGGAATCATGAGGATCTCGGTCATCAAGGGCCTCGCGCGCGTCGCGGCGGTGTCCGCAACGGCCATCGTCCTCACCCTCGGCTTCGTGGCCGCGGGAGCGGGCGCCGCGCCAGGCGACAACGGCGCGAACGGCGCCACCTCGGCGCAGGGCAAACCTTCCGACACCGGCAAGCCTGACGAGAAGGGCGCGCCACGGTCCGATCGCGGCAAGGCGCAGTCGTCCCAGGACACGTCGTCCCAAGGCACGTCGTCACAGGGCAAGCCGTCCGGCCAGGACACCAACAGCCCGCAGCCGCCGTCGAACGCCGGCTACTCCGGCAACGGCGCCAACACCCACGGCCCGTACGACTCCACCCGGGACGGCTCGCCGTCGCAGAACGGCAACGGCGGCGGCAAGGCGAAGGGCAAGCCCTGCGCTGGCTGCGTCGGCAAGGCCGACAACAAGAACCCACCGGGACAACTCCCCGGCGGCTCGGACCCGAACGCGGGCTACGAGTGCGACACCAACAAGGGCGTCGGCAAGAGCAACCCCGCGCACACCTCTTGCCAGGAGCAGCCGCCGACGACGACCCCGCCGACGACGACTCCGCCGGAAACGACCCCGCCGGAAACGACGACGACGCCACCGCCCACGACGGACACCACGCCGCCTGAGACGACGACTCCGCCGGCGACGACCTCGCCAGGGGGTACCCAGCCCCCAGCGGGCGGTGAGGCCCCTGAGGCGGCGCCTGAGGCGCTTCCGACAACGGGCGTGAACGCGCTGCTGCCGCTACTCGGTGGCCTCGCCGCTGTCCTCGCTGGCGGCGTCCTGCTCCTCATCGGCAGGCGTTGGGCAAGCGCCCGGCAGCGCTGACCACGCTAACCAACGTCACCCGTTCCAGCTATGGCGTCGCGGCCACCGCCGCGGCGCCCGCTGGCATGCCGCGAGCCCTGTAACGTACTACAAACGCATCGTGACCACGGCTGGGATACCCGCTTCTTACGAGTGAAGGCGCTGTACTAGGTTGTGCCGCGCGCTCGCACTCTCGTGTGAGTTAGCCCTCGTATCGCTTGTCAGCATCGGAAGGCGGGAATCCGTGACTCAAACGCTCAAGGCAGCACTGCTCGACTCATCGAAGCGCCCCCAGGTCGTCGAGGACCTGGTGCAGATGATCGACGCCGAGGTCGATGACAAGGGCATCGCCATCAAGAGCGGCTACGGCGTCGTGAAGAAGGTCAAACCGGGCATCATCTCGGACGCCGTTGACTCGCTTCTCGACGAATTCATCGAGAAGCTGGAGCCGTTCTACACCGACTTCGCCGCGTCCGGCAGCGGCTCGCTCGGTGACTACTTCAGCTCGCGTTCAGACGAGGTGGCCGACGCGCTGCTCTCCGTCACCGACGCGCGTGCCGAGCGGTCCAGCCGTGAGTCGATCAAGAAGGTCTACGAGAAGCTGCGTCCGAGCGGCAAGAAGAACGTCGAGGAGGCGCTTCCCCGGCTCGGCGCGGTTATCCAGAAGCACACTGCCTGAGCGGCTTCGCCGCTTCGGGTAGCACACCGAAAAGGGGCGGGAACCAGCGTTGCTTCCCGCCCCTTTCGTGTGCCGGTATGCCCGTCAGGACTGCTTGCCGCTTGCGGCCTGCGAGTCCTGCTGCGTGCTGTTGCGCTGCTGCGGCGTCTGCTGCGCATTGCCGGACGACCCTGCGCTCGACGCCGAACCGGACGCGCTTGACCCGTCGTCCGACCTCGGCGGCACCAGCGAGAGCGGCGGCTCCGACTTCGGCCGCATCGCATACGCCACGCCGGCCGCGACAGCGCCGAGCCCGACGACGAGCGGCCAGCGGCGCTTCTTGCCCTTGCCGGACGCCGCGTCCTGGCCCTTCTTCGCCGACTTGGCGGCCGCCATCAGCTCCTTCGCCGCCGCCTTTGCCTCGGACCTGCTCATCTCGTGTTCCTTGCGGCGCTTCTTCTGCTGCGCCGCCTGCTTCTTCAGGTCCTTGTAGGCCTTCTTGCGATCCTTGCGGGACATCGGCTGGGAGTCCTCCTGCTGCTTGGCCTTGCGGTCCTTGCGCGACCGCTTCGCGGCCTCCTCATGCCAAGCCGCCTTACGGCTGTCCCACTCTCCCTGCAGCTGCTCACGAGCGTGGTGCGCCTGCTCACGTGCCTGCTGCGCCGCTTCCATCATGTCGGCCCTGATTTTGTCCGAGTCCTCCTTGGCGGCCTTCCTGGCCTTCTTGGCGCTGGTGGCGAGGTCCTTCTTGGTCTGCTTCGCCGCCTTCTTGAACTGTTTACGAGCGCGGCGAGTCGTCTTTCCTGCCTCGTCACGCACCGATTCGGCGCCAGACGAGATAGTGTCGGCCAGTTTCTCCGTGGCCGTCGTCATGGCTGTCACCTCAACAATCGGTTGTCACGATGTGTCTGCCAGTACCCATCCTGCCCGTTGACGCGCTTCTTCGCTCGTGATGGCACGATGTTCGGGTGACTGAAAGCAATCAATCGCCCGGCCGGGCGTCCACGGCGACGCTGCACACCACCCTCGGCGACATCAACGTGAAGCTCTTTCCAGACCATGCGCCGAAGACGGTCGCGAACTTCGTAGGCCTCGCAGACGGCACGAAGTACTACTCGCAGCCGAACGCGAAGAATGAGACCGAAGGCCCATTCTTCGACGGTTCGATCTTTCACCGCGTCATCGACGGCTTCATGGTCCAGGGCGGCGACCCGACGGGCACCGGGCGCGGTGGCCCCGGTTACCGCTTCGGCGACGAGTTCCACCCTGAGCTGCAGTTCGACCGCCCCTACCTGCTGGCGATGGCCAACGCCGGTCCCGGCACGAACGGCTCGCAGTTCTTCATCACGGTCGCGCGCACGCCGCACCTGAACTTCAAGCACACGATCTTCGGTGAGGTGGCCGACCAGGAGTCCCGCGACGTCGTCGACGCCATCGCCACCACGGCGACGGGCACGGCCGACCGCCCGCTCGAAGACATCGTGATCGAGCGCGTCAGCGTCGAGTACGAGGGCTGACACCGCGGTGTCCGAGCAGGCGGAACAGGGCACGACGAACACCTGCTGGTGGCATCCGAACCGGCAGACAGGGCTGCGCTGTGTGCGGTGCGACCGTCCCGCGTGCCCGGAGTGTCTGCGGGAGGCGTCGGTCGGCTACCAGTGCGTCGACTGCGTGAACGCCGCTCGCAGGCAGGCCAAGGCGCAGGCGACGACGTACCGCAAGTCCGGCTTCGGCTACCGCACCGTCGCAGGCGCGCGGGCGTCGTCCAAGGTCGTCGTCACGCCGGTGCTGATCGCGGTCAACGTCATCGTGTTCGCCGTGACGGCGGCGCAGGCGCAGAGCCTGGTGGCCAACCAGGCGTCGCCGCTGTTCACCGACGGCACGCTGTTCACACCAGCCATTGCCGTCAACGACGAGTGGTGGCGGCTGGTCACGTCCGGCTTCCTGCACTTCGGGCCGTTCCACCTCGCGGTGAACATGCTGGCGCTGTGGCTGCTCGGCAGGGACCTCGAACTGCTGCTTGGCAAGGTCCGCTACACGGCGATCTACCTGCTGTCGCTGCTCGGCGGCAGCGCCGCGGTCTTCACCTTCGAGAGCCTGGCGACATCGACGGCTGGCGCGTCTGGCGCGGTCTACGGCGTGTTGGGCGGCGTGCTCGTCGCGGTGCTACGGCTGAAGCTGAACGCGACGCCGGTCATCGCCGTCATCGCCATCAACCTGTTCCTCAGCGTGCAGATCGAGGCGATCTCGCTGCTCGGCCACCTCGGTGGCCTTGTGATCGGTGCGCTGGCGACGGCGGCGATGATCTACGCGCCGGAGCGGCGCAGGGTGACCATGCAGACGACGGTGGCGGTGCTGCTGCTCGCCGCGATGGTCGGCATGATCCTGACCCGCGACGCCCAGCTCACCACGGACTACATCTGCCGCCAGGCACCGCAGATCTGTTTCGTGAGCGGCGCTAACTCGGCCTGAGCCGGTCGAGGTCGTCGAGGACGTCGTCCGGATCGACGCCGAGGTCGAGCCAGCCGAGGACGACGAGCCTCGGCTCCTCGCTGGCGTCGTCGAACTCCAACTCCAGCGTGGTGCCGTCCCTGCCGAGCCGCCGCGTGGTCACCAGGCGTGTCTGCACGGCGTGCCAGGGGGCGGAGTCCGTGCCGGCGAGGGTGCGGACGTGCACGCCATCGGCGTCTGCGCGCAGGCGGGGACGGACCAGCAGGCCGTACCCGGTCGCCACCGCCGCCACGGCGGTGAACACGCCGAGCAGCAGTGCACTCTGCGGGTCGTCGGTGGTCGTGAACCACGCGGTCGCGGCTGCCGCGCAGAGCGTCAGCGCACCGCCAATGGCAAGGAGTGATGGCTTCGGTCCCCAGGATGACCCTGAGTTATCCACATGAGGGCCCTGATCGGGGTGGTTATCCACAGGAATTATCCACAGTGGGGATTCGGCACAGTGGTGTAATTCACACTTTTCAGCGCCACCGCATGGTCATCAGCAACCCGGTGATCATCAGCGCGAAACCGATCGCGAAGTTCCAGTTGCCGAGTTCGGCCATGAAGTCGATCTTGTGGCCCGCCAGGTAGTTCACCACGATCCAAGTGAGTCCGAGCAGCATCAGCCCGAACATCACGACCAGATATGCCGGGTGCGACGGACCCTGCGCGCGAACCTTGACCGCCGTGTTCTTGCTCGCGGGCGGTGTGTACGCCGTCTTCTTGCGTACCTTGGACTTTGGCATGCTCGTGTGTCTCCTTCACGCTGGACGGCGCGGTGCCCGCACTCATACTCGGTGGGTGACTCTTCGCAGGTGCGCCCGCAACCGTCATCTACCACCACGTTAACGTAGCCGCGACGTTTCGAGAACGGGGGAGCCGATGAGGAGAGCTGTGGGAAGCAGGCAGCGGCAGCGAACGAGCGCCCTCGTCGTCATCGTGCGGACGTTCGGCGAGCTCATGATCACCTTCGGCATCGTCGTGCTGCTGTTCGTCGTCTACACCCTGTATGTCACCGACATCGTGGCCGCCAAGCAGCAGGGCGACGTCAACGACCAGCTCGAGCAGTCGTGGGCCGGTCCGGCGACGCAGCAGTCGGTCACGCCGAACAAACCGCCCAAACACCCGGTGAAGCCGCAGCAAGGTGCTGGTTTCTCGCGGATCTACCTCCCCAGCTTCGGCACGGACTTCAAGTTCGTCATCGTCGAGGGCGTCGGTCAGGACGAGCTCGCGGTCGGTCCCGGCCACTATCCCGACACCGCGCTTCCCGGCCAGCCTGGCAACGTCGGCATCGCCGGTCACCGGATCGGCAAGGGCGCGCCGTTCAACGACCTCGACAAGCTCAACTCATGCGACGCCATCGTGCTTGAGACCGAGACCGACTTCTTCGTCTACCGCGTGATGCCGATGCCGGACGAGGTCGCCAACTGGGACACGGTCAAACAGCGTGACCCACGCTGCGCACGCGTGCCGTCGCTGCGCCAGCAGAACCAACCGCAGGGCGGGCCGTACAACCGCACCGTCGGCCGTCGCATCGTGACGCCCGACCGCGGTGACGCCGTCGCGCCGGTGCCGTACCGGCCGGACAACCCGCTGCCGAAGGCGCAGCAGGCGTCCCTTGTGACGCTCACGACCTGCCACCCCGAGTACGGCAACAGCGAGCGGATGATCATCCACGGCGCGCTGGTGAACCAGGTGCCGAAGCAGCAGGCAGGCAGCTACCGGGCGTTGCTCGGTCTGATCGGGGAGCAGGTGTGATGGCCGGGGGTGCGGCCTGCGCTGCCGGGCGCGTCGTCCGGTCCGGCTCGCGCGACGGTGTCAGTGTCGATGTCCGCAGCGATCTGTCGAAGGGAGCCTGATGTACGGCTGGATCTGGCGTCACCTGCCCGGACCGCTCGTGGTCCGGCTGTTCACCGCGATCGCGCTGCTCATCATGATCGTCGCGGTGCTGCTGTTCGTCTTCTTCCCGTGGCTTGAGCCGAAGCTGCCGTTCAACGACGTCTCGGTGTAGGCGCGGCGGCTGGCCGCTGGCCCCGCCGCGCCTTTGCCGCAGTTGAGCTGAAGACGTTGTGGTTGCTATGACGACCACAACGTCTTCAGCTCAACATCACGCGCGGGAGACGCGCACCATCTCCTCGCGTTCCACGACCTTCTTCCGCTCGCGGCCCTCTGCCTCGCCTAGCGCCCGCTCGTGCGCGTCGAGCTGGTACCAGCCGTCCCACGTCGTGTACTCCACGCCGCGCTGCTCGAGGAACTCCAGCACCGCGTCCTCGTCCGGCTGGGTTGCCGGGGTGAGCGACTCGGCGTCGGCGAGCAGGCTGCGGATGGTCTCCTGCGCGTCGCCCTTGGTGTGGCCGATCAGCCCGACAGGGCCGCGCTTGATCCAGCCGGTGACGTACACGCCTGGCACCTGGTCGCCGTCGATGTCGAGCACCCGGCCCGCCTCGTGCGGCACCGTGCCGGTGCGGTGGTCGAACGGCACCTCGGGCAGCGCGGACGACAGGTAGCCCACCGCCCGATACACCGCCTGGATGTCCCAGTCGTGGTACTCGCCGGTGCCGCGCACGTTCCCGTCGCCGGCCAGCTCGGTGCGCTCGGTTCGGAGCCCGCTCACCGAGCCGTCGCCGAGCACCTCGACGGGCGAGTGGAAGAAGTGCAGGTGCAGGCGCTTGGGTCGGTCGCCCTCGTCGCGGATGGCCCACTCCTGCAACGTCTTGACGACCATGTCGACCTGCTTGTGCGCCCGCATCTCGGCGATCGAGCCCTCGTCGAACTCGATGTCCTCCGGATTCACGATCACCTCGACGTTCGGCGAGTGGTCCAGCTCTCGCAGCTCCTGCGGGGTGAACTTCGCCTGCGCCGGGCCGCGGCGGCCGAAGACGTGGACGTCGGTGACCGGGCTGGCCTTGAGCCCGGCGTAGACGTTGTCCGGGATCTCGGTGGTCGCCAGCTCGTCCGCCGTCTTGGCGAGGATCCTTGCGACGTCGAGCGCCACGTCGCCCGCGCCGATCACCGCGACACTCCGCGCGGTCAGCGGCCACTCGCGCGGGGCGTCGGGGTGCCCGTCGTACCAGGACACGAAGTCGGCGGCGCCGTAGCTGCCGTTCTTGTCGATGCCGGGCACGTTCAGGTCGCGGTCGGCGGCGGCGCCGGTGGAGAAGATGACCGCGTCGTAGAACTCGCGCAGGTCGTCCAGCTTCAGGTCGGTGCCGAAGTCGACGTTGCCGAGCAGTCGGATGCTCGGCTTGTCCAGCACCTTGTGCAGCGCCGTCACGATGCCCTTGATGCGCGGGTGATCCGGCGCGACGCCGTAGCGGATCAGCCCGAACGGCGCTGGCATGCGCTCGTAGAGGTCAATGCTCACGTCTGTGTCGGACTTGTCCAGGATGTCGGCGGCGTAGACCCCGGCCGGGCCAGCACCGACGATCGCGACACGCAGGGCTCTGGTCATATACACCAGCGTAGGTAAGGGTGCCCTAAGTGAAAACGTGATGCACGTGACAGGTCCACCACGTGGGAAAACCCGCCTGGCGGTTCACACTCGCTGCGTCAGCGCAGCGTCACCTGTCGTGACGGCGGGTTCACTGGCTTGCCCGAGAGCACCTCGAACCGGATACCCGCCTTGCGCAGCCGGTCGACCAGCGCGTCACCCATCGCCGCGGCCGGGGTGAGCTGGCCTGCCCGCGTCGGCAGGTCGTCGAACGCGAGGCACAGCGCGGACTCCGCCAGCATCTTCGACGTCTCACCGTAACCGGGATCACCGCCGGAGACCTCCGTGACGACCTCGGCGTCGCCCGCCGTGCCGTGGAAGCGCACCGTGAACCACGACTTCGACCGCTGTTCCTCGCTCGGGCCCTCGCCCGGCTTGCGCAACGTCTCCAGCCGCTTGCGGACCGGACCGATCTGCGCCAGCCCTGCCAGCGCGCCGACGCCAATCGCGCCGCCAGCCAGCATCGGCAGCCGCTTGATCGCCGCGTAGTGGCTGTAGGTGAAGTCCGGGCCGTAGACGTCGAGGGTGCGGGCGGAGCGCACCACGATCTGCGGGTCGATCGTCGGCAGCGGCACCACCCACGAACGCGCGATCTCGTCGCGCCTCGGCTTGCCAGCCACCGCGCGCGCTCGCCGTCCGGACGGCTTCGGCTCGATCTTCTTGCGCTGCTTGGCGGCGTCGCGGGTCTGCGTTGTGCGGGAGAGGACGTCCAGCGCCGACGCGAGCGTGCCACCGGACGGCTGGCCGCCGCCGCGCAGGAAGCCGTCGACGTGGATCGGCCGGTCGTGCGGGAGCTGCTGCACCGTGAAGTACGCGCCGAGGTCGTGGGGGACGGAGTCGAAGCCGCAGGCGTGGATGATCCGCGCGCCCGACGCGACGGCTTTCGCCTGGTAGCGGACGTACATCAGGTCGGCGAACTCCGGCTCGCCGGTGAGGTCGACGTAGTCCGTTCCGGTCTCGGCGCACGCCGCTACCAGCGGCTCGCCGTACGTCATGTACGGGCCGACCGTGGTGATCACGACGCGGGTGTTGGCGGCGACCTCGCGCAGCGACGCGGCGTCGCTCGCGTCGGCGTGCAGCAGCGGCAGCTTCTCGCAGTCCGGATTGGCGAGGTATTCGGCCGTAAGCTTGCCGGTGAACCCGGTTGCTCCGAACACCACGATGTCGTGGGCTCGCTCAGCTACCATTCTCGCTCCTCGTTCGACGACCAGGGATCCGCGTGGCTCCCGTTGTCCCGGACATCCCCAGTATCGCGGCGTGGCGGACGTCGTGCCCGTCGCGTGGTCTGAGAAGTAGGTCACTTCTCCTCGGTCCCCCGGTGCGCCGACAACGCGGTGCCACGGCGTATACGCTGGTCGCATGCGCGTGCTCGTTGTCGACAACTACGACAGCTTCGTCTACAACCTCGTCCAGTACCTCGCCCAGCTCGGCGCGGAGTGCACGGTGTCGCGCAACGACGCTGTGGACATCGACGCGCTCAGCGACGTCGACGGGGTGCTCGTCTCGCCGGGTCCCGGCACGCCGGAACGCGCCGGGCAGAGCATGGACGTCGTCCGCGAGTGCGCGCGGCGGGAGCTGCCCGCGCTCGGCGTGTGCCTCGGCCATCAGGCGATGGCGGTGGTGTGGGGTGGCACCGTGGACCGCGCGCCCGAGCTGCTGCACGGCAAGACCAGCCAGGTGCTGCACTCCAGCACGGGGGTGCTGGCCGGGCTGCCGAGCCCGTTCACCGCCACGCGGTACCACTCGCTGACCGTGCTGCCGGAGACCGTGCCGGACGTCTTCGAGGTCACCGCGCGCACCGAGTCCGGCATCGTCATGGGCATGCGCCACCGGGAGCTGCCGATCGAGGGCGTGCAGTTCCACCCGGAGTCCGTGCTCACCGAGGGCGGGCATCGGATGCTGGCGAACTGGATGGCGCTCGCCGGTCACCCCGTGCCGGAGCACCGCGTGGCGGAGCTGGAGCACGCCACGCGGACGCTCCAACAGGCCGCCGTCGCGGGCTAAGGCGGGGCTCAGCCCCCCGGAGGGCGTGGAGCGCCGAAGGTGCCCTTGGGTACCAAATATGTACCGAAGGGCACCTTGGGCTCGCCAACGCGGCCAACATTGGGTGCGACTCGCGGGAAATAAGGTGTGACTCGCGCCAAATAAGGTGCGACTCGCGGGTTAGTCGTCGTCTTCCCGGGTGCCGCCGTCGGCGCCTGGGTCGAAGATGCTGTTGCCGTCGCCTCCGCCGTTGCTGTTGCCGTTACCGCCACCGCTGTCCTCGACGTACTCGTCGACGTAGAGCGTGACGGGGTCGGATCGCCGCATGTCCTTGCCGACGTCCGGGTCGGACGAGCTGACCAGGCCGTTCCGGTTCGGGTCGTCCACCTCGTTCTTGACGACCTCGACATCGCCGACGTAGCCCGCGTCGGAGAGTATCTGCTTCGCCTCGTCCTCCGTCTTGTCGATGACGTCCGGCATCTGCATCATCTGCTGCGAGCCGTTGGAGACCTCGACGGTGACGGTCGAGCCCTTCACTGCCTCACCGCTGCTCGGGTCCTGGCCGACGACGGTGCCTTCCGGCTGGTCAGAGTCGACCCGGACGGGGTTGACCTTGAAGCCGACCGCCTGCAGCCCGGCCTCCGCCGTCTCGAACGACCTGCCGGTGTAGTCCTTGACCGGCACCATCTCCGGCTTGGCGAACACCGACAGCGTGACGACCGAGCCCTCGTCCACGTACTCGTTCGGCGGCGGGGTCTGCTGGGCGACCTTGCCGGTCTTGTCCGGGTCGGTGTTCTCGACCTGCTTGGTGTTCGGGTCGAGCAGGAGGTTGTTCTCCTCGATGATCCGTTCCGCCTGCGCTTTGCTCTTGCCCGTCAGCTTGGGCATCTGGATCTCTTCCGGCAGCACGCCGTACTTCATGGTGATTTGCTGGGTGACGTCGACCACCGTGTTCTCCGCCGGGTTGACGTCGATCACGCGCTGCACGTCGCTCTGCGGGTCGCACGGGGCGGCCTCACCGAAGGCGGTCGGCATGCACTTGACGCCTTCCCGCTCGATGTCGGAGAAGCCAGCGTCGCGCAGCGCCACCTCGGCGGGGTCGACCTTCTGCCCGACGACGTTGGGCACCGTGGCGACGTTGGCGTCGCTGCCGAAGGGATTGGCCAGCCACAGGATCGCGGCGAGCACGGCGACACCGAGCAGCGCGAGCAGGGCGATCGTCCGCCTGCGCCGCCGCTGCCGTTCCTCCGCCTCGATGGCGGCGTAGTCGTCGTAGTCGTAGCCCTGCGCGTACTCGTCGTAGTCATCCTGGTGCCCGCCGCCAGCGCCCAACACCTGCGTGCGGTCCTCCGCCGTCATCACCATCGGCGCGGCCGGCCGCTGCTGGGACAGCACCCGCACCAGGTCGGTGCGCATCTCGGCGGAGGACTGGTACCGGTTGGCTGGGCCCTTGGTGAGCGCCTTGAGCACCACGGCGTCCAGCTCGGGGCTGATGTTCGGGTTGATCAACGACGGCGCGGAAGCGTCCTCCCGCACGTGCTGGTACGCGACGGCGACGGGGGAGTCGCCGGTGAACGGCGGCTCGCCGGTGATCAGCTCGTAGAGCACGCAGCCAGCGGCGTAGACGTCGCTGCGCGCGTCGACCGACTCGCCGCGCGCCTGCTCCGGCGAGAGGTACTGCGCGGTGCCGATGACGGCGGCGGTCTGCGTCATCGCCGCCTGGCCGTCGTGCAGCGCGCGGGCGATGCCGAAGTCCATCACCTTCACGGCGCCGGTCTTGCTGATCATCACGTTCGCCGGCTTGACGTCGCGGTGCACGATGCCGTGCCGGTGCGAGAAGTCGAGCGCGGCGCAGACGTCCGCCATGATCTCCATGGCGCGCTTCGGCTCGAGCGGCCCCTCGGTCTTGACGATGTCGCGCAGCGTGCGACCCTCGACGTACTCCATGACGATGTAGGGCAGCGGGCCGAACTCGGAGTCCGTCTCGCCGGTGTCGTAGACGGCGACGATCGCGGGGTGGTTGAGCGCGGCGGAGTTCTGCGCCTCGCGGCGGAACCGCTCCTGGAACACCGCGTCGCGGGCGAGGTCGGCGCGCAGGATCTTGACGGCGACCTCTCTGCCGAGGCGCACGTCGTGGCCGTGGTGGACCTCGGACATCCCGCCGTAGCCGAGGGTGTCCCCCAGCTCGTAGCGATTCGAGAGCAGGTTCGCTGTGCTCATCGCCGTCCTCGCTTCGCAATTGGCGCCGATGCGGCAGGGTCGAGTGCCCGGAACGTCGTCCGGTGCGTCGCTGTGCCGTGTGCGTCGTCGTTCATCGCACTGTCGTCCTGTTCATCATGCGCCATACCGAGTTTGATCGGGGTGACGTTCGCTGTCGTCCGGTGGGGTGGCGCCGAGGCCGAAAGGTCCGATCCCGGTGGGCTGGTCGCGGGCGCGTTGCCGTCTCCACTGAATCCGATGCTGTCGATCAGCCTCGGCACGATGAGCGCGGCCATCACGATGAACCCAATGCCGACGATGACGAGCAACGTCCACAGCCATGGGCTGCGGGAACCGCCGTGCGACGTCGACTGCTGTGCGGGGAACGGGCCGCTCGGCGCTGGCGCGACCGGACGCATCGTCGGGTGCGAGCCGGGACCTGGCTGTGTCGGAATGCCGCGTGGCGGCGTCGTCGCCGCGCCGACTGGCAGCGGCGGCGGGTGGCCGTGGCGGACGGCTGCGACGGCGTTGGCGAACTCCCCGCCGTCGGCGTAACGCAGCGCGGGGTCCTTGACCAGCGTGGATTCGATCAGTGCCCGCACCATGGGCGGGACGTCGGGCGGCAGCGGCGGCGGCAGGTCGCGGATGTGCATCATCGCGACGGTGACCGCGTTCTCCGACAGGAACGGCCGCCTGCCAGCTAGGCACTCGTACCCGCACACCGCGAGCGAGTAGACGTCGCTCGCTGGCGACGCGTCGTGGCCTGTCGCCTGCTCGGGGGCGATGTAGTGCGCGGTGCCCATCACCATGCCGTTGCGGGTGACCGGCGCGGCGTCGGCGGCCTTCGCGATGCCGAAGTCGGTGAGCTTGACGGTTTCCGCGCCGTCGGCGCCCCTGACGACGAGGATGTTGCCCGGCTTGATGTCGCGGTGCACCAGCCCGCGCTCGTGGGCGGCGTTGAGCGCCCTGCCCGCCTGCTCCAGGATCGGCAGCAGCCGGTCGGCGGTCATCCGCCCAGCGCGGGCGAGCAGCGTGGCGAGCGGTTCGCCGTTGACCAGCTCCATCACCAGGTACGCCAGGTTGTCCGCCGCGGCGTCGGCGCCCGGGACGTCCGACGCCGCCTCGCCGTAGTCGTGCACCGCGGCGATGCCGGGGTGGTTCAGCGAGGCCGTCGTGCGTGCCTCGGTGCGGAAGCGGTGCAGAAACTCGGCGTCCCCTGACAGCTCGGCCTTGAGGATCTTCACCGCGACGGTGCGGTCCAGCCTGGCGTCGCTTGCCCGCCACACTTCGCCCATGCCACCGACGGCGATCCGGCTGTCCAACCGGTATCGCTCGGCGAGTAGCTGGCCCGAGGTGATCGCCATCTAGCCTTCCCCCAGCGCCGCGTTGATGGTCAGGCGCCCGATCGCGGCGGCGACGGTGCCACCGGTGGCCGCCAGCCCCCGGTCGCCACCGCTCTCCACGATCACGGCGACCGCGACCTTCGGGTCATCGGCTGGCGCGAAGGCGGTGTACCACGCGTGCGGCGGGGTGTTCTTCGGGTCAGCGCCGTGCTCTGCCGTGCCCGTCTTGGACGCGATGGTGAGGTCGCTGCGCTTGCCCTCACCGCTGGTGTTCGCCTCGGACGCGATCATCATCTGGGTGAGCACTTCGACGTTCTGCTCGCTGAACGCAGGTTCTTCGGCCAGCTCCTCCGGCTCGAACTCCTCCAACGTCGACAGGTCCGGCGCGAGCAGTTCCTTCACCAGCTGCGGCTTCATCGCGACGCCGTCGTTGGCGATGGTCGCCGAGAGCAGGGCGTCCTGCAGGGGCGTGAGCCGGACGTCGCGCTGGCCGATGCCGCTCTGGTACAGCACGGCGGACGAGTCGAGCGGCCCGAGATGTGACTCCTCGACGTCGAGCGGAATCTGCAGGTCGTCCATGCCGATGCCGAACTTCCGTGCCGTCGCGCGGAGCTTCTGCGCGCCGAGCTCGTCGGCGAGCTTGGCGAACGCGGTGTTGCAGGAGTAGGCGAGCGCCTGCTCCAAGGTCGAGCCGGGGCATGTCGCGCCGGCGAAGTTCTCCAGCGTGACGCCGGTGGTGCCGGGCAGCGGGATGTTGCTCGCGCTTTCGACCGGGGTGTCCGCCGTCATACCCGCTTCCAGCGCGGCCGCCGTCACGACCAGCTTGAACGTCGAGCCGGGCGGATAGGTCTCCTGGATCGCGCGGTTGCGCATCGGGTTGTTGTGGTTGCAGCTCGGCGCGGACGGAGCGCAGTTCCACGACGCCCAGGCCCGCTCCTGCTTCTTGCCGTCGTGCGAGGCCAGCTTGTTCGTGTCGTAGGACGGCGTCGACACCATGCCCAGGATCTCGCCGGTGTCCGGTTTGAGTGCAACGACCGAGCCGGTGAAGCCACGCGACGTCATCGCCTCGTACGCCGCCTGCTGCACCGTCGGGTCGATGGTGACCTGCACGTGGCCGCCGCGCGGGTCACGCCCGGTGATGAGGTCGGACAGCTTGCGCACGAACAGCCGCGCGTCCTCACCCGTGAGGATGTCGTTGCGTTCGCGCTCGATGCCCGCCGAGCCGTAGCGCCACGAGTAGTAGCCGGTGACTGGCGCGTACATCGGGCCGTTGCGGTACTTGCGCAGGAACTGGAGCCGGTCGTCGGTCTTGCTGCTCTGGGCGAGGATGGTGCCGCCGAACTGCGACACGATCTGCCCGCGCTCCCGGCCGTACTCGTACAGCAGCTGCCGCTGGTTGCGGGAGTCGGAGCGGTAGTCCTCCGCCTTGACGACCTGGATGTAGGTGGCGTTGGCGAGCAGCAGCACCACCATGGCGAGCATGGTGAGCCCGACTCGGCGCAGGGGAGTGTTCATGCCTTCCACTCCCCTTCCGTTCCTTGTGGGCTGTCGGTGGTGTTGTCGGACTCCGTGCTGCCGGTGCCGTTCGCGCCGTTCGCGGGGCTGGCGGCTGAGCCGGGCTGTCCGCCGTTCGCCGGAGCAGATCCGGTCGGACCGGACGAGCCGGGGCCCGGGTACGTCGCCGGACCGGAGCGGTTCGGGGGCGGTGGCGGCGGGGCGGGCGCGTGACCTCCAGGGCCTCCCACCCCGCCGGCGCTCGGCGCCTGCACCATCACGGTGTGCGCCTCCGCGATCGGCGCCTGCTGTTGCTGCGCGCGCGGCCGGGACTGCGGCTGCGGCCTGCGCGCGGCGTCCGAGATGCGCAGGAGCAACGCGACGAGGATGTAGTTCGCCAGCAACGACGACCCGCCGTACGACAGGAACGGCGAGGTGATGCCGGTCATCGGGATAAGCTTCGTGATCCCGCCAGCGACGACGAACACCTGCATCACCAGCGCGAACGCCAGGCCGCCGCCGAGCAGCTTGCCGAACGTGTCACGCACGGCGAGCGCGCCGCGCATACCGCGCATGCCCAGCAGCAGGTAGACCATCAGCATGGCGGCGAGGCCGATGAAGCCCAGCTCCTCGCCGATGCCAGCGAGGATGAAGTCGGTGTTGGCCTCAGGGACGGTCTCGGGGCGGCCAGCACCGAGACCGGTGCCCATCACGCCGCCGGTGCCGAGCCCGAACAGCGCCTGCGCGACCTGGTAGCCGCCGCCGGGATCGTCGTACGTCTCCAGCGGGTCGATCCAGTTCGCCACGCGCTGCTGGACGTGGGTGAACAAGGTGTAGGCGAGCACGCAGCCAGCGCCGAACATGGTCAGGCCCACCGCGACCCAGATGAACCGCTCGGTCGCGACGTAGAGCAGCATCAACACGACGCCGAAGAACAGCAGCGCGGGGCCGAGGTCCTTCTGCAGCACGAAGATGCCGAGGCAGACGCCGGCGGCGATGATGATCGGGCCGAGGTCGCGCGCACGCGGCAGCTCGACGCCGAAGACCCGCTTGCCAGCCACCGTGAACAGGTCGCGTTTCGAGACAAGGAACGACGCGAAGAAGATCAGCAGCAGGATCTTCGCGAACTCACCTGGCTGGAGGCTGAAGAAGCCGAACTTGATCCACACCTTCGCGCCGTTGACCTCGGAGATCGCGCTCGGCAGCACGGCAGGCAGCGCGAGCAGCACGAGGCCGACGAGTCCAGCGGTGTAGGAGTAGCGGGTCAGCGTGCGGTGATCCTTGATCGTGGTCAGCACGGCGAGGAACAGCGCGAGCGCAAGCACCGTCCACATCACCTGGCGCGGCGCCACCCCGGAGAAGTCCCTGCCGACCTGCGTCGCCCGTTCGGCGAGCGCCAGGTCGATGCGGTAGATCATGACGAGGCCGATGCCGTTGAGCACCGCGACGCACGGCAGGATCAGCGGGTCGGCGTACGGCGCCCAGCGCCGCACCGCGAGGTGGGCTGCGGCGAAGATGGCAAGGTAGGCGAGCCCGTACCAGACGATGGCGAGGGTGAGTTCCTGCTCCTGGTTGGCGTCGACCAGCACAAGCGCGCTCGTGAGGATGACGGCGGCGAACGCCAGCATGAGCAGTTCGGTGCCGCGTCTGGTGGCGGGCGCGGCACCGCCGGGATTGGTAGTCGCCGCCCCAGGTTCCCGCCCACCGGCCAGCCCCAACGGCCGGTTCATCAGCCACCGCCACCCTGGTTGTCGCCGGTCGTCCGTTCGTCGGTCCGGTCGCCGGCGTCGGTCGTCGTCGGCGCGGGGAACGGCCCAGGCGACGGCGATGGCGTCGCCACGCTGCCCTCCGGCTCCTTGCGGAAACTGGACCGCGAGCGCAGCGTGTGGATGTAGGTCTTCGCGGCGTCGAGGCTGTCCTTCTCGACGCCGTTGCGCAGCACGTCCTGGACGTTCTCGACGAGGTCTTGCGCCATCAGCGGCTCACACGCCGTGCTGAGGCCGTCGCACGAGTCCGCCTCGGCCGAGCTCAGGTCGATGCCGAGGATGCTGCCCTTGATGCCGCGGAAGACGGTGACCTCACCAGTCTCGTCGATGCCGACGTAGTACTGCTGCATCACGAAGTACCGGGTCGTGATCGTCGCGGCGGCGAGGACGAGCAGCACCAGCGCCAGCCCGACGATCAGCTTGATGCGCTTGCTGCGTTGCGCTTTTGGGTCGGGGGGCTCCGATTGCTCGACGGGCCGAGGTGGCGGCGGTGGATTCAGCGCGCGGGCTCTCGCGGCTGGCGAGTCGCCCTGATGGCCCTCGTCGGTGCCGTCGCCTGCCGCGCCGCCGATGATCGGGGCGTCATCGCCGTAGTCGACGTCGACGACGTCCGCGACGATGACCGTGACGTTGTCGGTGCCGCCGCCCTTGAGCGCCAGCTCGATCATCCGGTCCGCGCACTGCTGCGCTTCCGGGATCGTGATGGCCTCTTCCATCGTCTGCCTGCTGACCATGCTGGAGAGACCGTCTGAGCAGAGCAGGTAGCGGTCGCCAGCCCGCGCCTCGCGGATGGTCAGGCTCGGCTCGACGTCATGGCCGGTCAACGCCTTGAGCAGCAGCGAGCGCTGCGGGTGCGACTCCGCCTCTTCCTCGGTGATGCGGCCCTCGTCCTGCAGCTTCTGCACGAACGTGTCGTCGTGGGTGATTTGGGTGAGCTGGCCGCTCCTGAGCAGGTAGGCGCGGGAGTCACCGATGTGGACGAGGCCGAGGGTGCTGCCGGAGAACAGGATCGCGGTCAGCGTCGTGCCCATGCCCTCGAGCTCTGGCTCGTTCTCCACGAGTTCTGCGATGGCGTTGTTGCCGCCGATCACGGACTCGCGGAGCTGGCTGAGGAGGTCCTCGCCTGGCTCGTCGTCATCGAGGGGAGCGAGCGCGGCGATGACGACCTTGCTCGCGACCTCCCCTGCGGCGTGGCCGCCCATGCCGTCGGCGAGGGCGAGCAGGCGGGGGCCTGCGTACACGGCGTCCTGGTTGTTGGAGCGAACCAGACCCCGGTCGCTGCGGGCTGCGTAGCGAAGCACAAGCGTCATGGGCGGAGCTCGATCACCGTCTTGCCGATACGGATGGGGACACCGAGCGGTACTCGGAGTGGTGCTGTGACCTTAGCCCGATCCAAGTACGTTCCGTTCGTCGATCCCAGATCTTCGACGTACCAATCGGTGCCGCGCAACGAAAGGCGAGCGTGTCGCGTCGACGCGTAGTCGTCATCGAGCACGAGCGTTGAGTCGTCTGCCCTGCCGATCAGGATCGGTCGGCCGTCGAGCGCGATGCGGGTTCCCGCCAGCGCGCCGTGGGTGACGACCAGCTTGCCAGGTGACTTGCCGCCGCCGGCCTTCTGGGGTGGTGGTTTCTTGCGGAGATGCGGGATGTCGACCTTGAGACCGGACGCCGCGTAGAGATCGGAGCGCACCACCCGCAGAGCGGCCAGCACGAATAACCAGAGCAGGGCCAAAAACCCTGCTCTGGTCAATTGCACGACAAGCTCTGGCACCTGAGTAAGTCCACTCCCGCTTCCATCATCGCCCGGT
>WHTY01000093.1 GCA_009377475.1 Actinophytocola sp. | reverse complement strand
CAGTATGCAACAATCGCATCTACGAGGTGCCCTTTCGAGCGTAGGGATGAGAGCGTCAGCAACTCTCATTTTCCCAGCTCAAAGGGCACTTCTGCTGTCACGACACGCTCCCGATCGCAACCCGGGCGGTGGATCGAGGCTGAGCGAGACGTTTATTGACCTCCTGCTCCGACACCCAGTATCGCGGCAGTATGATGTGAGACGGATTGGCTTTCTGTTCAGACGTGAGGCGGGGGACGGTGCCTACGTTGGCTTGAGCTTGAGTTTGGCCTTCGTATGTTCCGTACCGGTGGTCGAAGTGGTGGATCATCTTGGCCTCATAGAGAGGGAGCATCCGCTCCTCACCACGAATGAAGGTATTGCCGTCGAGCGCCCAACCGTCAGCTTCGAGCGCGTCACGGCCATTGAAGAGGCCGGAGTCGCTCGCCATGTTGAACAGACCTTGGCTGAACCTCAGATCCCAAGGATTGTCTTTAGGATATTCGCGCCACAACACACGGCCGACGTGACGATAGATTGCGAGAGTGATCTCGGTATTGCGCTTGTAGTCGAACACCGGGCAGGTGCCGGTGTTCGGGTTGAGGAGAATAATGTCCTCGGGTGTGAGGGTGAATCGGCGCTCGTGGATCTGGTCGGGCTGGCGGAGGCGGAACGCGAGCCGGATCTCGGGTTGGGGAGCGCCGCTGCCTGCTGCGGTCCAGAGGCAAAAGCGGACGCGATGGTCGACGCCCGGGAATATCTTCTCCTCGTTCTCGAAGTCGTAGATCGACGCGAGGGTCTTCGTCGTGACCATGTCCTTGAAGAAGTGCTGTGTGGTGGCGTCCGTGGCGATCCCGGTTGGCAGTACCATACCGACCCGGCCCGACGGGGCAAGCACGGTCCGGCCGGTTTCAGCGAACAATGGATCGGTCTTCAGTCTGCCGCGCGCAGTCAGCGGGTAGCGATCACTGCTGCTGGCGAGGTGCCGTACCGCGTCGACGCGGCGTTTCTCCATGAGGTAGGTCGAATAAAGGTTCTGGTCCGCAGCATCGCCCGTCGCCAGCGCGGCGATCATCTTCTTTCGTGCGTTTGCAGTGCTGGCTGCGGCAATCCCCTCCCGCCGCGAAGCGAAGAACTCTTGTCCCTTAAGCTCGACGTGGTCCCACGGCGGATTGCCGATCACGCACGCGAAGCCTCCGCGCCAGCCGGTGGTCTTGTCGACGCCTGAGGTGTCTTCCGGGACGGCGAAGATGTGCGGGAACTCAACGTGCCAGTGGAAGAAGCGGTAGTCGCGGGTCAGGGTCTCGACACGCTCGGCGGTGCGTCGCCCGAGGTCGTCCGTGGGGTCGGTGGCGATCCAGTCGAGGGTGGCGTTAGTGATCGCGACGTCACGATGCTCTGGAGTCTTCTCCTGCACGAACGCGGCGCACCAGGCGTCGGCGACACGCTTGGCGGACAGGCGTTGCTGGTCGATGTCGGCGAGGCGGCGGCGCTGCACGTACAGGTCGGCGAGCTTGGCCGGCAGCTCGTGGACAAGGCCGCGGGTCGCCTCGGCGATCTTGGTATTGCCAAGGTCCAAGTCGGCGACGCCGAACAGGTCGGTCTGGTTGGGGTTGTCGTATTCGGCCGCGTTCTGCTTGGCCAGCGCCGCGGCGGTCTTCTTCTCGTCGCCCTCTATGGGCTTGAACGCGTCCTTGGGTATGCCTTTGTCGATCAGAGCTGGCGTAGCGCCGAGCAGGGAGTTGCCGACCCGGATGTTCGCGTCGAGAAACGCTAGCGGCTTGCCTGGTTCGACGGACTCCAGCCACAGCGACACCTTGGCCAGTTCGGCGGCCATCTCGTTGATGTCAACGCCGTGGATGCAGCGGGACACAACCTCGCGCATGGCCGCACGGACCAGGTCCGGAGACGGCTCGTCCTCGCCGCTACGGATCTGCGCGACCCGGCGGGCGATGCGCCGGGCAGCGGCAACCAGGAAGTGACCGGAGCCGCAGGCCGGGTCGCACACGGTGATCGACAACAGCGCTTCGACCTGCACGTCCGGGTCGGCTGCGGAGGTGGCGGCCTCGTCCAGTAATGGGTCCAGGGCGCTGTCCAGGAGCGCTTCAGTCAGCGAGGACGGCGTGTAGTACGAGCCGGTGGTCTTGCGTTCGCTGCCCGCACCTTCTGCGAGAGCGAAGCTGTGGTCATGTGGATCGTAGTCGGGGTGCAGTTCAAGTAGCCGTTCGTAGACACTGCCCAGTTCCTCGGAGTCCAGGTGCTGGAAGTCAACCGGTCGGCGCTGCCCGTTCGACTCGACTACAGCCAGCTCGCGTACCGCCGTCAGCAGCGCGTCGTTGGTCAGGCGGAGACCTTCCAGCGGTGCGTCCAGCTCGTCGGGCTGCGACGGTTCCAGCGGCGCGCCGCTGTCGTCGCGTGTGATGCGGGCGAACAGACCACCGATGCCGGGCAGGGCCAGCTCGGGGCGTCCCTGCTCGTCACCCAGGCCGTCGAAGACCAGCCGCACCGTCTCCCACAGATCGCTGTGATGTCCACCTCCGCCGCGCACAGCCCGGTCACGCAGCCGCTGAGCGGAGAAGAACCGCCCATAGCGCTGTTTCGCCGCTGTAGGGGCGCTGGGATCGAGCAGTACGCCGCGATCCTCGGTGACGAACCAGAACAGCAGCCGGTATGCCAGCCGCAGCAGCGCCCGCCGGTAGTCGTCAGCCGACATCGTCTCGGTTGCGAGCTGCTCCCGCAGGTCCGCGTTGTGTGGATGGCGCACGAATCCGGTGCCCAGCGAGGCGATCGCCTTCTTCACTCCGGCCTCGAGGCGTTCCCGTGCGCGCTCGCCCTGCGCGATGCCCGCCGTGCGCCAGCGCTCCAGCCAACAGTGCTGCGGCGCATCGTCGGCGGCTGTCATCAGTCGCGACGCATGCACCAGCCGGAACAGCAGCACGAAGTCGCTGAACAGCTTGTCGGAGAAGATCAGCTCGAGGTCGAACTCGACATAGGCGGAGCCAGCGAGCGCCCGGGAGTCACGCAACAGGCGTAGCTGCTGTCCATTGGACATGATCGCCCATAGATGCTGCTCAGAACGGTTCAGCAATTCCTGCAGCATCGACTGCGGAGCGGCTCCGGCTGCGCCCTTCACGCCTTTGGTGCGGCGGTCGAGACTGGTGCCCCACCCGAGGAGGTGGATGGGCACGTGCTCCCAGCAGTGGCTAACCGGAAATGCGCGGTCCTCCACGATGACGCCGCCCGCCGGCGTAGCTGGGAGAACGCCGTAATCGAGCGCGCGGAAAAGCGTGACCAGCCACCGGTCGCGGGTCAACGCGCCCAGCGGTCGGCCCTGGCTTTCCGCCCGGTCCCGCTCACGCACGAACGACGCCCACGCGTTGGTGAGGTAGTCGAACGCCCGCGATGCCGCCTCGCGAACTGACTCATGTGAGGCCAAGTTGTAGGTCTCAGGCTCGCGCCCGTTGAGACTGTCGTCCTCGGTGATGCGTGTGAATAGGTCGCCGGGCAGCAGCCCGCCCTCGGCGCGCAGCGACGGAAATGGTGACCGGCTCATCAGGCCACCCCTCCCGTGACCGCGGGGAGGTAGACGTAAACGCCGAGCACATCGACCGGCGTGTGGGGTTCGACGGCGATCCGGCTGGCGCCGCTCTGCCTCGTCGCCGCGCGAACCCGGGCATGCGATTCTCGCAGCCGTTCCGCGCGCTGTGCGGCGGCAGTGTCCAAGTGTTGCTGCATGGCGTCGAGGCCGCCGATGCCGCGCTCGATGTGGTCGGCGGCGAGGTCCGGAGGCACATTTCCGGACGGCACCGCCTCCAGGAGGCTGGTGAGTTCGGCGTCGTCCAGCCAGTCTGGAGTTGCAGGGCGGCCACGATATGCCAGCAGTCCGGCCTCCTCGGCGACGAGCCGCCGGGGTTGCTCTCGCCCAGGAAGCTCCAGATGCATGCGGTAACGGACCAGCAACAGCGTGGTCCGCTTCGCGATGGCGTCGGTGCGCATTACGCCGCAGCGTCGCGCGGGTCGCGGGCCGGGCACGTCGGGGTCGAGGGCACTGTCCAGTACGTAACGGGCGACGGCGCCGACGGCGGGGTCGGTGCGGTCGAGGTGGGCGTGCTTGCGCCGTACCGGCAGGTCACGATGGAACGGCAACGGTTTCGCGTGCCCGGGCGGCAGAGCGTCGATCAGTCCGAGTGGCAGCGTGGTGGTGACTGCATCGAAGCCGTAATCACGGGTCGTGAGAGACGAGCCGAGCGCGTTAAGCGCGTGCCGCGTGAACTGCTCGATCTCGCCTGGCGTACCGAGGCTGTCGCGGATCTCGGCGAGCTCGCGGGCAACCTCGTCAGGTTTGATCCCGACCTGGGCGAACTTGGTACGGGATTGCTTCTCCTTGTCGGCGGAGCTCTGCCACTCGGTGTGCAGCTCGGTGCGGCGGGTGACGCCCAGGTCCTCCATGGGAATCAGGGCCTGCTGCTCGGTCTGCGGGCCGGTGACGAGCAACTCCTCCATGACAGCTTCGACGACCTGGTTGGCCGAGTCCGGGACGGGCACGCTGATCCCCAACTGCTTGCGGATCTCGTCATGCTTTCGGATCAACACGCGCATGACGATCTCGTCGATTTGGTTGTCGGCGCCGAGGATGGTGACCGCGCGGACGGTGTCGCGCTGTTGTCCGAACCGGTCGACTCGGCCTTCGCGTTGCTCGTGGCGTGTCGGGTTCCACGCGAGGTCGTAGTGCACGACGGCCTGGAAGTGCTCCTGCAAGTTCACACCTTCGGACAGACAGTCCGTCGCGACCAGCACGTGCCGGTTGTCCGTCGCCGCCAGCTCGCGGATGCGGGCTTCCCGGTCGGCAGGCGGCAGTGTACCGGTGACACAGCCGACCTCAGCGTTCGTACCCAGCGAGGCTCGCAGGTGCTCGGCGACATACTCCGCGGTGTCGATGAACCGGCAAAACACCACGGGGTCGTAGCCGTCGGCGAGCAGCGCCTGAACCGTGGTATCGAGCGTGGCGAGTTTGGCGTCGCCGGTGCCGACGAGTTTTTCCGCGCGGCGGGCGAACCCCAGCAACCTGCGTCGTTCGGGGTTGTCTCCGTCCGGTGCATCATTCGCGCCTGGTGCGACGTCCAGGGACTCGGCTGCCTCATCTTCCGACAGGTCGAGGACTCCGGCGCGGCCGATCCGGTCAGCCTCGTCGGAGCTTTCCGCGTCGACGACGCTGGCTCGGGTACGGAGCGTGGCGGCCGCCGCTTTCGGGGACGAGGCCAGCGCCCGCAGCAGGGCGAGCGCCGACCAGTAGCGGACCCGCTGCCGAAGCTGTCCGCCGGATGTATCGCGGACGGTCTCGCGGGCGTAGGCCAGCACGGCAGCGAATAGCGTGCGGTAGTCGTCGCCGAGGTAGTAGCGCTCTTCCCTGGTCTCGCGGTTACTGGGGAACGGGGTGTCTTCGAGGAACTTACGGATGTCCCCGCGGCGGCGCTGCACCATGTGCTTCGCCAGGTGTTCGCGCCCATGGGCTTGGGTCAGGTCGAGCGTCGCGAGCTCGGGTGCGAGCAGGCCGATCAGGTTGCGGAAGCCCTCGCCCTTGCCGCTGTGTGGCGTGGCGGTGACCAGCAGCAGATGCCGGTCGGGGTCGCGGGCGAGCTTGGTCAGCAGTTCGTATCGCAGCGTACGGCCGCTGGCCGTTGAGCCGTCGGCGACGCAGGTGTGGGCCTCGTCCACGATGACCAAGTCCGGGCACGCGCGGACGAAATCGTCGCGGTACTTTGGCGACTTGATGAAATCGGTGGACACCACCGTGTGCGGATAGCGGTCGAAGAGGGATTCATCGTCGAATAGCCCCCGCTGCAACCGGCGCACCGTACTGGGCAACACCAGTTCCGCGTCGATGCGGAACTTCTCGGCCAACTCGGTCTGCCACTGTTCGGCCAGGGCAGGACTGCACAGCACGGTGAACCCTTTGGCGCTTCCCTGCGCGAGGAGCTCCGCGGCGATGAGGCCGGACTCTATAGTCTTGCCGATACCGACGTCATCTGCGATCAGCAGGCGGACTGTGTCCTGGCGCAGCGCCATCAGCAGCGGGACTAGCTGGTACGGCCGGGGCTCGACCGCGAGCCCGCCGAGTGACCGGAACGGACCCGCGGTGTTGCGGAAGCCGATCCGCATCGCCGTGCGTAGCAGGCCCGCGCTGGTGGCGTTGCCGGCGTCAGTCGGTTCGGGTGGAGGGAAGGTCGAATGTGCCACCTCCTCGACGCCGGTGAGGATGCCAGCGACGTCCTGCTCACTGCCCCCGATCGGGCGAACGAGAAGGACCTCGGGGTCAGAGTCGGGTAGGACCACCCAGTCCCTGCCGCGAGCATGGACCAGCGACCCCACTGCGAACTTGCTCAACGGATCTCCCTGCGGCTCTGGCCGAACACACTCGGATACTTTTCGACTACGTCGCGGTATGTCGTGGAAGCACTGACGCGTATTACGCCCCAGCCGTGATCTTCCAGTTCTTCCTGGGCAATGTCGTCCCGACCGGCCACTGGAGCCTTCCCGTTGCCGTCGACGAATACGGCTACCGGACCGTTGGGGCGGCGGTAGACCAAGTCGGGGTGGACTGTGCCGTCCAGCTGCGCTGTGGCCACATCGTCGGGCGGCCGGTACTCGTATTCCTGCAGCCAGCGCAGGAAGTCAAGGACCGGCCGACTCATCTCTGCGGCCGCCAGGGTACGTTCCCACTTATCGCCGGGTTCTTCGATCGCGCACTGCCGTGTGGTGGTGGAGTGTGCGAGCGCAAGGAGAAGGTCGCGCACCGCATGGCGATTGATAAGCAGGTGGCTGTTCTGGTTGCTGTACGAGAGCAGGCACTCGTAGCAGGCGCGGGCGCACCGTTCGCGACCAATGACGACGTCCTGAACATCATTGCCGGTGTCCGGGTCAAAATGGCAAATCTCCAGTGCCTTGCGGGCCGCCCGCCGTAGAGCGTGGTGCTCTTCCACAAGGCGGCGCAGGACACCCGCACCACCTTCGGCACTCTCGACGAACAACGCACGTGCGCGATTCGCGATGTCTGGGAGGAGTTCGGCGGCCAGCTCGCTGTCCTCAAGCTGGAACTCCGCTTCGATACCCCGTTCGAGGGCGAACATGAGCGTCACCGCCGTTTCCTCGTCGGCCGTCCCGCCGGCGAGGCGAGTGACGAGGATGTTCCGGCTGTCCTCGACATAGGGAATCACCTTCTGCGGCTGCGGAGAGTCCTCCGGGCTGCCGAGCTCGTTTGTGTCGGGCGTGGCATCAAGCGCCTTCTTCTCGGACAACCACTCGCCAGTCCGCACGTCAATCCAGTAACCGTCACTGTCCTTATCGCGGCGCCGGTTCTTGCGTCCAGGGTTGATCACCCGGACGGTAGCGGTGTCGCCGTATGAAAGATCAATGACCGGCCGCTCGTCGACCGCACTCGTCGCATCGACACGCCCAGGCCGAATGCCGTGGTCATTGAACCGATAGGTAGTCACGAGCTCGAACCCGGCACGCCTGCGCTCTTCCTCGTCTGACGAGATGCGCTCCCGGCGGACGGCCTTGACGGTCTGTAGCCGTAGCAGGCGGTGAAGCGTCTGGCCAAGCCGTCCGCCACATGCCTCACAGACGTCGGCGGAGTCGTCGTGGAGGTAGCCGCAAGCGCTGCACAGCTGCGCGCTCTGGGTGTCGACACCGGAACTGCCCTGGTCATCCGGCGTGAGTTGCACTTGATTGACCTGATATCGCAGGCCCTCATGGTAGATCAGCGCCCCCGGTCCGAACTCCCCGATCGCAATGAACCGCGGCCGGTGGATGAACTCCGCGTCTTTGCCAATGCCTTGTTGGCCGGGAACGTAGGCACGGAGTGGCAGGCGGGGGAAGGAATAGCCTGGGAGGAAGCCTTCGGATGCAAAGTAGCGATACGAGTAGAAGTCGGTCTGCAGGAACTCGGTGTCGTCGTTGCGAAGCAGCCGGAGCTGGTTTTCCGCATCGCGCCTGCGGTTCAGCGCCTTTCGCCTGCTTTCTTGACTGCCGGAATGGTCGAGAATGATCCGGTTCTGCTCCTGCTGCTCTCTCAGGGCCGTCCGATATAGCTGGCGCCACCGGTTCAACGCCTGGTCGAACTTCTTCAGCGCGTCCTCAACTGCCCGGTGGATCCACTCGTCGTGCCACCAGGAGGTGTCAGCCAGTTCCCCAGCGAGCTCGGCAAGCACATGGGTGGCCCGTCGTTTGGCCCGCTCCTTTGCCACCGGGTCGTCGACCTTGTCCCGGACCTTTCGCACAAGGGGGTAGTTCTCCTGATCGAGATCGACCAGCGTCATCAGTGTCTTGTCGAGCTCCAAGGTGGTCTCAGCGAGCCATATCGCTTGCACGTGCGAGCGAAGCAGGTCTTCGTTGACCAGGTCAAGACGTGGTGGCGCAACGGAACCAGCCACCATGTCCGCCCGCTTGCGGAAGTAGTACTGATCGTGGGCATTGCCGGTCGCACAGTATGTTGTCACGAGCGCGGGTTGTCCCGACCGGCCGGCACGTCCGGCCCGCTGCGCGTAGTTCGCCGGGGTCGGCGGCACATTTCGCAGCATCACGGCGTTCAGGCTGGCAATGTCGATGCCGAGCTCCATGGTCGGCGAGCAGTACAGGACCGGCAGCGCGCCCTGGCGGAAATGCTCCTCCCGCTCCTCACGGTCCTCGGGAGTGACCTGCGCTGTGTGTTCACGCGCGTGCAGGCCGGTCAGCGTGTGGGAGACCTCCTGGTACAAGCGTCGGAAGAACGGGTTGACTCGCGGCCCCTGTTCGGACGCAACCTGCTTGCGCACCGGATCTTCAGCCCCGGACTTGCCTTCGCCCATGCGCCATACGATGGCTGACGCCTTTAGCTGGTAGCCGGGCGCGCCGTTCTCCACCGGGGACTGGACGATCGTCAACAGCCCGAACTGCTCCATGACGGCCAGCAGGTCGCTGATGATCCGCTGGCTGTCGTCGCGCGTCAACTTGTCAACGGTGTTCGGAAACTGCTTCTCCCGCAGGAGGAAGCGGCCGAAGGCACCGTAACCAGACAGGTAAAGGTGGCGCCGGGCGGTACCCTTGCCGCCCGAGCGCGCGAATGCGATACCGGTGTCCGGTCGGCGCTCCCGCTCCGGTAGCGCCCATGGATCGCGCAGGTGCTGGTTGGATAGCTTGAGCAGTTGCTCAAAGCCGAGTTCACTGAAGCAGTCAACGTCGACAGCCAACACCCGACGAAGCTCGTCGAGCAACAGGCGCATCAGCTCGTGACGATGCTCTGGAGCGTCGTCGCGCAGGGCGAAATGACGGTTCGCCCAGATGTCCTCGGCGGCCGCGATGTCGAGCAGGTCGAGGTAGTCAACGGTGAGCAGGCCGGTCTGCTCTAGGTTGGGCATTGTGATGCGCCAACTGCGCTCCAGGTCCAGGTAGAGGCGGTAGCCGACGACTCTGCGCAATGCTTGCCATGCTTTGCGCTCGGCGGCGAAACGGACCTCTGGATTCTTGGCGAAGTCGGTAAGGATAAGTCCGAGAGCGTCGCTGATCTTCTGTTCGATGACCTCGTGCGTTAGGCCGTCCGGTTCTTCCCGCAGCGCCCGGTACATCGCGCCCCGCAACTGAGTGACCTGGACGAAGTCGTTGAAATGACCGGACTGGAGACTGGCGTCCTGCCGGTTGTCGGCGAAGGACAACAGCTTGCGGGCCTCGTCGCTGAGATCCAATTGCTTGCGCAGGCTTCGCACGATACTGGCGGACACCACGGAGGTAGCAGAGCTGCGGCCTTCGACGGCGAAGGATGCCAGCTTGGCAAACTCGTTACTTCTCGGCTGCTCGTAGGAGACTCGGCACCGTAGGCAGAATCGGAATGGGCTAGGGATGTAGGCAGCGCGCGTTCCCTCGCCCGGCGGTGTTTCGAATCCCTCGGTATCGATGTCGACGACCTCGGGTAGGTTTGCGCGCCTTCGGGCGGCGATCCCGACACGACCGTCGCTGTTGGTGGTCAGCCACGACTCCGGAAGCCGCTGCTCGCTAATAGCGACGTCGACTGAGTCCGGCCAAGGGACGTCATCGCTGACAAATAAGTAGCCGGTAACAGCGTCGCCACCACTGGCGTCCGAATCCTGGCGTTTGGTGTATCGATAAGTGCCGTCGTGGTCGACGCGCGATACGGCGAGATACTCCTGGCCGCACTCCCGGCAGAAACTGGCCGGGAGCAGGGCTCGCGCGACGTTCCGTTCCTCGGTCTCCGGGACGACGGTCTGGTAGCGGCTGGTGATGTAGCGGACGTCCTCGGGCTCGATGCTGAGGTAGACGTTGTCGCCCTTGGACAGGAATTGGTGCAGTCGGAAGGCGAAAATCGGACGGCGAGTCCGAGGATCGGTCAGGGCGGCACCTCGCTGCAGGGTCAGCTCGATTGCGCGAAGGCACGCCTCGGCAGGGTGCTGCGTGATGGCAGCGAGCTTCTCAGCAGCTTGGGGCACCGTGCTGGGTGTTGCCGGCCGGACAAGGCGCCCGTCTTCGGCATCGCGTGCCAGGCCGAACTCCTGCTCCACCCATGCGGCCAGGGGATCCGCGGTGAAAGACTCCGCATCGGCAGGCACCTCAGCACGGTCAAGACTGTCGACGAGGCCATCGCGGTCCGCGGGATCCGCCACCGTCCCCCGCTGCAGTGTCTCGCCGACGACGTGGGGGGCGGCAACCGGAACGCCGAACAGGCGCGTCGCCACCTCGGCGACACGTTGCTTCCGGTCCTGTTCGGTGCCTTCCGTCGTCATCGTCGCGGACGTGCCGACGCACTGGATGGACTCGCTTGAGCACGCATCTTGCAGGCGACGGGCTAGCATCGCGACGTCGGCGCCCTGCCTGCCGCGATAGGTGTGGAGCTCATCGAGCACCAGGAACCGCAGTCCCTGCGCCGCCGTGACCAGGCGTTCACGCTCCTTCCGTCGAGTGAGAACGAGATCGAGCATCACGTAGTTAGTCAGCAGGATGTCGGGCGGATCCGCGAGGATCTCCGCCCGTTCCTCCTCGCGATCCTGGCCGGTGTAGCGGCGGAAGGTGACAGGTTCCTTGCCTGCCGGGTAGCCGTGGCGCAGGAACTTCTCCAGTTCGTGCTGTTGGCTGTTTGCCAATGCGTTCATCGGGTAGACGATGATTGCTTTGACACCAGCCTCATAGGTCCCGGCTTCCTGGCCTCGCAGAACGTGATCAACGATCGGGACGATGTAGCCCAAGCTCTTACCCGAGCCAGTGCCAGTGGTCAGGACGTAGCTCGCTCCGCCACGGGCGATTTCAATCGCCTCGCGTTGATGCTGGTGGAGTTTCAACTCGTGGCCAGCGAACCCTGCGGCTTCATCCTTGTCTATGCGAAAGATGTTCGAGTTTTCCGGGTGCAGGAGGCCGCTGTCGACGAGGTCCGAGACGGTACCGCCCGGCGCAAAGTTTGGGTTCAGTGAAAGGTACGGGTCAGGCCACTGCTCGCCCTCGCGAAGTCGCTGATCGACATGCGCCCGAATCCGCCTGTCGTGGATCTTGCTGAATCCTGACGTGAACTCCCGGTAGTCGGTGATGAGCTGCCGATGTACTTCGAAGACGTCCATGCCCGTGCCTCGTAGTTGCCTGTCCTGCGCACGCTACTTGCGTCCCCACATCTTTTCTCGGAGTTGGGCGATCACTGTGAGCAATCTGCAACGAATGGAGTAGCTTGTCGAGACATAGCTACTCCAAAAGAGTGGTAATCGCGCCACTCCAACGCCGCCAGCATCACCCCCAGCACTCCGAAAGACGCCGCGCGTACGTCCGCACACGCACACCCGTAGACCTCCCACGGATGGGAACAGGACTGATCAGTGGATTCTCGCCGCCGCGAGCTTCACATCAAGGATGACGTGATCAACAAACCGACGAATCCAAGAATGGGACTGTGAGTGTCATACTTGCCAGCGGCATGTCAGACAATGCTGTAAAATGTCAGGCATGGCTGGCAGCGTGTCTAACGAACACATCAGCATCCGCGACCTGCAACGCAACGCAGCGGATGTCTTCGACCGCGCGCGCCACGGACAGGCATTTGTCGTGACGAGGCGGGGCGAGGTCGTGGGGCGAATCATGCCGCCCGACCCAGAAGAGGAAGCCGTCGAACAGGCCATTGCGGCTGGCATCCTGGACGCCGCTGTTGTGGACACGTTGCCGACCACAGCGGAGCTTCCGCGCATGCGTGAACCGTCCCCGCCAGGAACCCGTCTGGGATCTGACGCCATCATCAGCCTCCGGGATGACGAAGAGCAGTGAAGTTCGTCTATCTCGACAGCTGCGCGGCCATAAAGCTATTCAAGGATGAGGTCGAGTCGGACGCGCTGGAGGACTGGCTGGTCAAGCAAGTTCCAGCGAGGCAGATCACGAGTCACCTGACGCGTACCGAGTTGGCGCGTGGCTTACACGCCGTCGGAGCGGGCGTTCAGACACATGAACGTGCCCAGCACTGGCTGCAGCGTTGCGCTCATATTGCCCTTCCTGTGTCGTTGTTCGAGCAGGCCGGGTCACTATCTCCTGGTACGCGACTCCGCTCGCTGGATGCTATTCATGTCGCCGCCGCACAGAGCCTCGGCGCTGCGCTTGCTTCCTTCGTCTCTTACGACAAGCGGGTACTCGCGGCGGCGAACGAGCACGGCCTGCCAATCGTGTCGCCGTCGTGACGCGCGGAGAAGACCGAGCAGGCCCTGTGTCACAAAGAACGTGACCAGCGCCACCACCCGGTAGTCAACCGCCTGCTTGGCCACAGCGCCTGCCGTCAGGCTGGCTTGCCTGCCTTGAGATCCCATCCCGCTCTTGCGGTCCCGTCGTCATAGTCGATGACGATCTTCGAGAAGCTCAGCTCGATCTCTTCCTTGGCCATGCCCGAGTCACTCATCCGATACGACGACACGATCACGTCGGACAGCGTGATGACCAGGAAGTCGCTCGTTTCACCCTCGATCGTGCGGCGTGCGCTGAAGATGGCTTGCGTGATGACCTGCCCGCTGGCTGCGGCCTGCATCAACGGTGGCCCGGCCTTCCCGGTGCTTTCCGTGGCCAGAGCCAGGTTGGCGAACACCGGTTTGCCCGCGCTCGAGCCGTTGGCCGCACCGTTCGACACGCCCCACTTCATCGACGAGAACTCGATCTCGTCCTCGTGCCCGTCTCGGACCGAGGTGCCTTCGATGCCGTCCACTTTGAGGAAGAAGTCTCCCGAGTCCTGGGCGGCGACCATCGCCGCGAGTGTCGCGAACTCAGCGGCCGGTGCTTCCTGTGTCGCGGGCGCTGTCGAGTGGATCCCCGCCGCGACCAGGGCCAGGACGGCGACGAGCGCGGCCAGCGGCGTCGCCCTCAGCCATGACGTCGAGTGGGACGCGCTCTTTGTGCTGGTCATGGTGCCGCCTTCTGCTGTGCTCCCCCGAGGCGCCATGCCTCACCTAGGGGTCGATCGGACGGACCAGGTTGTTACAGCATCTTCCGATGGCGGAGTGATGCGCCACCGCGGAAGCGGAGAATCACAGCGTGGCGGCCGCGATCGCGGCCGCCACCGTGGCACCCGAGGCGGCCATGCCCTTGGCGTTGGGGTGGTACGGCGCCGCGGCCGAGGTGGGTACCAGGCCCTCCATCCACTTCTCGCCGTGAGACGCGCAGACGCCGTGATCCGCGCTGGGCGTGCGGATGTCGACGAACCGCGCGCCGTGCTCGGCGGCCTGCTCGGCGAGCATCTCGTGCAGCCGGTCCCAGGTCGCCTGGAGGTAATCCGCGTCGACACCCCAGATCGGGTCCTTGCCGAAGCAGCCGCCCTTCGCGAAATACGTCGCGTAGGTGACGACGAAGACGTCGGCAGCCGGGGATCGCCGGTTGATCTCGTCGAGCACCGCTCCGGCCTTGGGCGCGGTGGCGGCGATTCGCTCGGCGAGCTCGTCGGTGCCACCCGTCGTGAAGCGGCTCTTGCAGGACACGCCGTAAGGCACGGGGAAGCTATTGAGACACGAGGGCACGACGGTGCCGAGTCTGATGTCGTTGGCACCGATCGCCAGCGTCACCAGGTCGGTGTCCGCGGTCAGCGCGTCGTACTGCGGAGCGACAAGACCAAACTGCCGTCCGGCCATGTCGTCGGTGGTGGCGCCGCTGCAGCTGACGTCGGTCAGGTCGGCGCCGAGCCGCCGCGCGACGACGTTCGGCCAGTTCTTGTCCGAGCGCAGGCATATCGTCGACACCTGGGACGGGATGAGCGGCCCAGCCGCCGACGAGTCGCCGAGCGCGACGTACTTCAGCGTGCCCTGCTCCTCCGCGACCGCCGCGCCTGCCGTGAGACCGATCGTCGCGGTCACGGTCGCTGCTGCGGCCACGGCGAGCACTCGCCCCACGAGCCTGGCTCTCATCTGCCGTTCTCCACCCCGTTGTGTACCGGTCATCGAATCCTCTGATGATCGGTCACCAGGTCACAGATCAGGTATGGGACCTTCCCCCGAATTCGGCCCGCTTCGTTGTGAACGATCACAACGAACCGCCTACGCGCATCGCCCGGACCGCGAAGCTGGCGGACTGCCGAAAATCGTCAGGGGTTCTTTGTGCTCGCGAACAATGACACCACGGGAGCGACCACCGACACTTCTCCTATCCGGATCGCCGCGCCGCCACCGCGCCGACCGGGGCGACCCCCACGAAGGAGCCGAACATGCAGGACAACCCGCTGATCGACGTCGGCTTGCCGATCGCGTTGTTTCTGATCATGGTGGGTATCGGCCTCTCGCTGACCTCCCGGGAGTTTGTGCGCGAAGCTAAAGACCCGCGCGGGATCATCATTGGCTCCGTCGGCCAGATCGTGCTCATGCCTGCCTTGGCGTTCCTGATCGCCGTGGCGCTGGCATTGCCACCGGCCGTCGCGGTCGGGCTGGTGATCATCGCCGCGTGCCCCGGTGGGACGACGTCCAACCTCATCGCCTACCTGGCCCGCGCGAACGTCGCCTTGTCGATCGTGCTCACCGTGCTCGCTAGCCTGATCACCATCGTCACGCTGCCGATCGCGGCCAACCTGGCGCTGCGGTGGCAGCCGTCGGCGTCCGAGGTGCCGATCGAGGTGCCGGTGCTGCGCACCATCGCGCTGCTGGTCGTGATCGTGCTGGTCCCCGTCGCGATCGGGATGACGATCCGAGCACGGTGGCCGCAGCGCGCCGCGGCGCTGGAGAAGGCCGTCTCGCTGTTCGGTGGCGTCGTGCTCGCTGGACTGATCGTGGGCATCTCGGTATCGCTGGGCGGCGACGTGTGGACCTATCTCACGGCGGCGGGCCCGGCCACCGTCCTGCTCAACGTCGGCGGCCTCGCCCTGGGCTTCGGCATCCTGTCGCTGGCGCGGCTGCCCTTCGGCAGCTGCCTCGCGGGCGGGATCGAGATGGGCATCAAGAACGCGACCCTCGGCATCTTGATCGCCGTCAACGTGATCGGCAACGAGGCGATGGCCGTGCCGTCAGGCGTCTACGGCCTGCTGATGTACGCCTCGGCGGTCGCCGTCGTGCTCTACGGCCGCAGGCGCACTCCCCCACGGCCTCGCGAGCCGGAGCGGGTGGCTGAGGTCTGATGGCTTCACCGGCCATGAGTGACCCGGTGCTGCGCATCGGTGGGCGGGCCCTGCACGAGTGGCTCTCCGCCGACCTGCCCGTGCTGGTCAAGACGGTGCTGGGCGAGCTGGTGGCGCGGATCCCCGCGTACCAGCAGCTGCCGGCGGAGGAGCTGTCCGGCGACATCAGCCGGGTTATCCGGCAGAACCTGCGGTCGTTCATCACGATCCTGCGCTCCCGGGCGCTGCCTGCCGAGGCCGACCTGCGCATCCTGCGAGAGTCCGCGGCCCGCCGCGCCGACGAGGGAATGCCGATCGATGTCGTGCTGACCGCGTACCACCTCGGTGTCCAGGTGATCTGGCAATCGATCACGCCGCAGGTGCGCGACGCCGACGTGACGGACCTGATGGAAATCAACGCGCTGATCATGCGTTACCTCGAGCTCGTCACCCCCACCGTCGCCGCGGGCTACCTCGAGCAGCGGCAGACGATCTTCGGCGACGAGCACTCCGCCCGGCAGACCATCTTGGCGGCACTGCTGCAGGGCACCCCGGCCGAGGACGCCGCCGTCCAGGCGGGGGTGCGACTACCGCCCGGCTACCTGGTGCTGTCGGTCGCGGTCGGCCCGCACCCCGATGAGTCCAAACCGGACCTGGACGCCGGGGTGATCGCCCGGCGCAAGCTGCGCAGGGTGCGTGCGGAGCTGGCCCGCCGGACGCGGGAACCCGTGCTGTCCTCGCTGGCTGCCGAGGGCGGGACCGTGCTTGTGCCCGTTCCGACGCCACCGGAGGAGCTGTCCGCCGACGACTGGGCCCGCGTCGGCACGCTGGTCACCTCGCTGACGGCGGCCGCGGGCGCGGATGTCCTGGCGGGGGCGGCAGCTGCCACGCCTCCGGGCGTCGCGCGGGCGGCCCGTACCGCACGGGAAGTACTCGAGGTAGCCGCTACGAAAGGCCACACCCGGGGGGTGTACCGGCTGGAGGACGTGTTGCTGGAGTACCAGCTGTCGCGCCCGGGTCCTGCCCGCGAGCGGCTCGCCGGGATGCTCGAGCCGATCGGCGACCAAGACGACCTGCTGGACACGCTCACCGCGTACTTGCGACTCGGGGGCCGCCGCAAGGTCGCGGCCGAGCTGCACGTCCACCCGAACACCGTCGACTACCGCATCCGCCGGATCCACCACCTCACCGGTCTGGACGCGACCCGGCCTGCGGACGTGAGCACGTTGGAAGCCGCTCTCGTCGCCCGCAGGGCGCTACGCCCGCCCGGCCAAGGGCGCAGCGACACGAGCACAGTATCCCGACCATGACTCGTCGTTGTCCTACGACCGGATCGGCAGGAACACCATGACACTCGCCAGCAGACTCTCCCGGCGCGGGTTCCTCACCGGCAGTGCCGCCGCCATCGCGGTCAGCGGGCTCGGCCTCGACGCGGGCGTCGCTGGTGCCTCGACGCCCCTCGGCGCACGTGACGCGCTCGGCGGCCTCACCGGCGCGAGCGACGTCGATCCCACGTTGTTGCCCTCGGCGGCGGCACTGGAGCGGGAGGTCCGCACGATGGTGCGGCTCGGCCCGCGCCTGCCAGGTACGTCGGCGCACAACACATTCGTCGATCGGTTGGCCGCCGGGTTCCGCGGCGCCGGCTTGCAGGTCACCCGCGACACCCACCACTTCGAGCGGTGGCTCGCCGAGGACTTCGCGCTCGAGGTGCTGGCCGGTCCCCGCGCCGGAGCCGTCGACGTCGCGTCGTACTACACCTACTCGGGCCAGACGCCACCGGAAGGGGTCGTTGGCGGCCTGGCCTACCTCGGCCCGGTCCCGGCGCTGGGCGTCACCGGCAACCTGACCGATTCGCAGACCATCGCCGAGTCAATCAGCGACCTCGCCGCAAACCTGCCCGACGCCGTGCGCGGCCTGATCGCCGCGGTGCCGGGCGGCGTCGCGGGCAAGATCGTCGTGATGGACGCCGTCGTGCCGCCACTCCCCCTCGGCGCGCTCTACCCTGCGTTGACCTATATGCACGACCCGAACCGCACGATGTCGCCAGCGCACGACTTCAAGCGGATGTTCACCACGCTGATCACCCTTCCCGTACTGCAGCCATTCAAGGAAGCGGGCGCGGCCGGGGTGGTGTTCATCCTCGACGCGTCCCCGGACAATGCCCGCGGCCAGTACACCCCGTTCATCCACGGCTACCAGGACCTCCCCGCGCTGTTGGTGGACCGGGTGGCCGGTGCGGGGCTGCGGGCCGCGGCCGCCGAGGCATCGCCCGCCAGACTGACGCTCAACGCCTCCCGCACGCCGGACGTGCCGTCGGACAGCCTGGTCGCCGTCCTGCCGGGCAGCGGCCCGAACGCGGACGAGGTCGTGATCGTGCACACCCACACCGACGGCCAAAACGCCTTCGAGGAGAACGCGGGCATCGCGCAGGTCGCCCTCGCCCGCTACTTCGCCCGCAGGAAGCTGAACCGCACCCTGGTGTTCAGCGGCGTCACCGGGCACTTCGCCGCCGAGCTGCCCGAGACCCACGGCTTCATCCACGACCATCCCGATCTCGTCGACCGCGCGGTGGCCAACCTGACGCTGGAACATTTCGGCGCCACCGAGTGGCTGGACAACGCGCGCGGCTACTACTCCACCGGGCTGGCGGAACCCGCCGAGATCTTCCACTCGCTGACGTCGATCGCCGCGACCGGCATCGACTCGCTGCGAGCCGTCAACCTGCGGCGGACGCTGCTGCTGCGCCCGATCGGCACGTTCTTCTTCGGCGTCGGCGCGGGGCTGCACGCCGCCGGCATCCCGAGCCTGGCCTACATCAGCGCCCCGAACTACCTGCTCGCCCTCGACGGTCGCGACGGTCACCTCGACAAGTTCGACGCCGACCGGATGCGGCAGGAGACGATCTGGGCCGCCGATGTCCTGCACCGCATCGACCAGGTCGACGCCGCCGTGCTCCGTGCGGGCGATTCGGCGCTGTACGACTCGCTGCCGCTGCCCGCGTTCCCACCGGAAGGGCTCGGCTGACGACGAACGAGAGCCCGAACTGTGAATCCGAGATCGCCGACGACCTGGACGCGGTCATCCGCGACCGCGCGACGGCGGCAGGCTTCGTCTACCAGAGCACGATCGGCCCGTTCAAGGGCCATGATGTCTGCGCGTCCGACCCGTACCTCAACGGGAAGAGCTGGAGCATCGCCAACGGCTGGCACCCCACCAAAAGCGGTCACGCCAACGGCCTCGCCCTCCTGGTACGCCAGATCATCGGTTAAGGGCCGGAAACCGCGTTCCCGGCCGCGGTGACGTGACCGGCGATGGCGCTGATCAGAGCTCAGGCCCGCGCGGCGACGCGCACGATGGCCTCGGCGGATCGGTCGATGTCGGTGTCTGTGGTGGCGTGGTTCGAGACGGAGATGCGCATCAGACGCCTGCCGCGCCAGGTCGTGGCGCCTAGCCAGCAGGTGCCTTCGCGCTGCACGGCTTCCACGACACGGTCGACGTGCGCATCGTCGACGGCGGGCTCGAAACCGACCAGCACCTGGTTGAGCACCACCTCGTTCACGATCTCCAGCCCGCCCTCGGTGAGGCGGTCGGCGAACCGGCGGGCGAGCCCGCAACACCGCTCGACCAGAGCGGCCACGCCGTCCGCGCCGAGCTGACGCAGCGCCACCCACACCGCGAACCCACGCGCCCGCCGCGACGCACTGAGCACGGAGTCACCCATCACCGCGGTGGCGCCTCCCGAGCCGGTGAGATAGGGCGCCGCGTGCGACACGGCCGCCACGTGGACGTCCGGGCGTGCGCAAAAGCTGAACCCGGAATCGTACGGCACGTTCAGCCATTTGTGCCCGTCACAGCTCCAGGAGTCCGCGAGCTCGATGCCGTCGACGAGGTGCGCCGTCGCCGGGTTCGCCGCGGCCCAGAGCCCGAACGCGCCATCGACGTGCGCCCAGCCGCCGTGGCGGTGCACGACGTCGCAGGCTGTGCGCAGGTCGTCGCACGCGCCAGTGTTGACGTTGCCCGCCTGCAGGCTGACGATCAGCGGCCCGCCGCGATGGGCCAGCACGCGGTCGAGGTCGTCGACGCGGATGGCGCCATTCGCGTCGGTGGGCACGGGTTCGACCTGCGCGGTCCCCAGCCCGAGCAATCGCAGCGACCGGTCGACGGTGGCGTGCCGCTCCTCGCCAACCACGACGCGGACCGCGGGCGCGCCGATCAGTCCGTCGCGCTCGACGTCCCAGCCGGCCTCGACCAGCACGTAGTGCCGCGCGGCAGCCAGCCCAACGGTGTTGGCTTCCTGCCCACCGGTGACGAACCCGATCGAGGCCGCCGCGGGGATGCAGAGCAGGTCCTTGAGCCAGCGACCGGCACATTCCTCAGCCGCAGCCGCCGCCGGGGACAACACCGCGTTGAACGCACACTGGTCCCATCCGGCTGCCAGCATGTCCGCCGCCGTCGCCGCGGGCAGGGCGCCGCCGATGACGAACCCGAAGAAGCGTGGACCGGCCGAGGCAGTCAGGCCCGGTTCGGCGGCACGGATCAACTCGTCGACGACCGCCCGCGGCGCCGCACCCTCCCTGGGCAGCGGTCCGCCGAACGCACCGCGGAGCGCAGCGAGGTCGGCATCGGGGCGGACGGCGCGCTCCGACAGGCCCGCGCGGAAACCCGCGGCGGTCGACGCGGCATGCCGCAGCAGGTCGGCGAGATCGTCCACGGCGCCGAGGGTACAACCACCGAAGCCTCCCGGAGATTAGCCTAAGGGCCGGAGCCCCGGGGTCGCGCGGGTACGGCGTCGTAGCCGGAAGCTGTCACAGCCGACCGGCCGTGTCCGCGCCAGCCCGGGACGATACAGCGGATCGGCTCGGTCTTGTCAGCTGTCACAACAGAACGCAGCGAAGTCTGGAGCTCACCTAGGTGGCTGGTGTTTTTCGCGTGGCGGTGACCCGGTAGCCCCGGCTGCTGGGCGAGAATGATCTCGTGACGTTGGGACGGTCGCCGAGACAGGCGGATTTGCTGACCACGACGGCCAACTATTGCGAGGGCCGGGT
>WHTY01000099.1 GCA_009377475.1 Actinophytocola sp. | reverse complement strand
GGCGCCCTCGGCAGGATTCGAACCTGCGACACCTGCCTCCGGAGGGCAGTGCTCTATCCACTGAGCTACGAGGGCTCACCGTGTTCCGGTGCGTCCTGCGAAAGCCTATCGCATGCCGTCGTCGCCCGTCGTCAGCGGGTCGCCGGCGTTACCGTGCGAGGTGGGACACACCACTGCGCCGCTCGGTTGCACATATGCATACTTCGCAATACGTTACGGGTGAACGGCGGTTTCGCCGCAGGCGCGAGCAGGGCACCGCAGGGCGCAGGGGACGACACGGGAGGTCATGTGGCACATCAGCACGGCTCGTCGGTGGAGCCGGCGAGCGCGTCCGGTCGCTACGTGAAGCACCTCGCCGCCGCGTTCGTCATCGGATTCAGCTTCATGGTGCTGGAGTTCGTCGTCGGCTTCGTGACGGGCTCGCTTGCGGTGCTCTCCGACGCGGCTCACATGCTCACCGACGTCTTCGGCATCGGTGTCGCCCTGCTCGCGATCGTGCTCGCCAAGCGCACCAAACCGTCGTCGACCAGGACGTTCGGCATGTATCGCGGCGAGGTGTTCTCCGCGCTGATCAACGCGGTCCTGCTGTTCGGTGTCGCCGGGTTCGTGCTCTTCGAGGCGGTCAGGCGGTTTCAGGACCCGCCCGAGGTGCCTGGCCTGCCCGTGCTGCTGGTCGCGCTGGCGGGAATGGCCGCCAACGCCGTCGCGTTCGTCCTGCTGCGCACCGGCGCCAAGGAAAGCCTCAACCTGCGCGGCGCCCACCTCGAAGTGCTCGCGGACCTCGTCGCGTCGTTCGGGGTGCTGATCAGCGGCGTCGTCATTCTGTTGACCGGCTGGCGCTACGCCGACCCGATCGTCGGTGTCGGCATCGCGCTGTTCGTCCTGCCCCGGGTGGTCACGCTCGCCCGCCGCTCGCTGCGCATCCTGCTGCAACACGCCCCCGAGCGGATCGACGTCGACGAGGTCGCCACCAAGCTCGAAGCGATCGGCGGCGTCACCGACGTCCACGACCTCCACGTCTGGACCCTGACTTCCGGCATGGAGGTCGCCTCCGCCCACATCGCCGTCGAGCAGAACACCCACGGCCCCGCCGTGCTCCGCGCCGCGCAACGCGTGCTCGCCGACGATTACCACATCGAGCACGCCACGCTCCAGATCGAGGGCTGCGACGCCGCGCGTCGCTGCGACCACCTCACCTGGTGAATCCACGGCCGTTTCATCCGGCGCGTCCGCTGCGCTCGCTCTAAAGTCCCTGCAACACGACCGGCCCGATCGCAAGTCTTGTTTTCGCGCGGTTGTGCCCGTAACTTGCCTCACAAAACGTTCGTTATGTCGTCGAGGCCGATCGAGGGGCCGCAAGGCGAGGACCGGAGGGACGGATGACGGCTGTCGTTGAGCGGGAGTCGAAGACGTCCCGGCGGCAGCGCCCACCCCGCAGAAACCGGCCGATCTCGCCAAGCGTCCGCGAGGTCGGCGAGCTGGTCGGTTTCGCGGCGGACACCGTCGTCGCGATGTGGACGTCGATCGTCGGCCGCCGGTTCTCCTGGAAAGAGTTCCTGGTCCAGCTCCAGTTCCTCGCCTCGGTCTGCTCCATCCCGGCGATCCTGGTGATGATCCCGTTCGGCGTGGTCGTGGGCGTCATCGTGGGCTCGCTGGCGTCCAACGTCGGCGCGGAGAACTACAGCGGCGCCGTCGTCGCCTTCCTCATCGTCGGCCAGGCCGCGCCGCTGGTGTCGGCGTTGATGATCGCCGGTGTCGGTGGCTCCGCCATGACCGCCGACCTCGGCGCACGCAAGATCCGAGACGAGGTCGACGCGCTCGAAGTCATGGGCATCTCGGTGCTGGAACGCCTCGTCGTGCCCCGGATCTTCGCCGCAGTCGTCGTCACCATGCTGCTCACCAGCCTGGTCATGGCGCTCGGCATCGGCGCCAGCTTCCTCTTCCAGGTCACCGCCATGGACGTCACGGCGGGCAGCTTCCTCGACACCATGACCGACTTCGCTTCGCTCAACGACTTCATCGTCGCCCAGATCAAGGCGATCCTCTTTGGACTGACCGCGTCGGTCGCCTGCTGCGCCAAGGGACTCACCGCCAAGGGCGGCCCCGGTGGCGTCGGCAACGCCGTCAACGAAGCCGTCGTCATGGCGTTCATCTTCGTGTTCTTCGTCAACGTCGGGGTCGGCGAGGTCTACGCCCTGCTGCTGCCACCGGGAGGTGGCTGACATGGCCGTTCCCGGCATCCGTCGCGTCGGCGGCAGCCTCGCGCGGCCCGCCGACGCGATCGGTTCACGGCTGGCCGAAGTCGGCAACCACCTCGTCTTCTACGCCCGCGTCATCGGCTACATCCCGATGACGATCACGAAGTACTGGAGCCACATCGTCCGGCTCATCGCCGAGATCAGCTTCGGCACCGCGACCATCCTGGCGGCGGGCGGCACCGTCGGCGTCGTCTTCGCGATGTCGTTCGTCTCCGGCGCGCAGGTCGGCCTCGAAGGCTTCCGCGGCCTCGACCTGGTCGGCCTCGCACCGTTGTCCGGGGCGGTGTCCGGACTGGTCAACACCCGCGAGTTGGCGCCCGTCGTCGCGGGTATCGCGCTCGCCGCGAAGGTCGGCACCGGCTTCACCGCCCAGCTCGGCGCGATGCGCATCTCCGAGGAGATCGACGCCCTCGAAACCATGTCGGTGAGATCGCTGCCGTTCCTGGTCACCACCCGCATGATCGCGGCGTTCCTCACCGTCATCCCGCTCTACCTGGTCGGCCTCTTCGCCGCCTACGCCTCGACCCGGTTCATCGTCGTCAACGTCAACGGCCAGTCGTCCGGCAACTACGACCGCTGGTTCGAGCTGATGCTGCCCACCCAGGACGTCTTCTTGTCGCTGCTCAAAGCGCTGATCCTCGCCATGGTCGTCACGCTGATCCACTGCTACTACGGCTACAACGCCAGCGGCGGCCCCGAGGGCGTCGGCAGGGCGGCGGGCCGAGCGCTGCGCACCAGCATCGTGATGATCATGATCGTGGACATCCTGCTGACGTTCGCGTTCTGGGGCGTGTTCATGGAGCTGCCCGGCCTCGGGGGTGAGGCATGAGCCGGAGACAGCCGCTGAGCAAGCTCGCGCTCGCCACCCGAGGCGCGATCGCCTGCTTGCTGGTCGTCGCCGCGATGGTCTACATCACCATCGCCAGCACCGGCGCGCTCTCCGGCTACCCCGAGGTCATGGCGTCCGTGCCCGCGAGCAATGTCGGCATCAGCGAGCAGGCGCCCGTCGAGTACAAGGGCGTCGTCGTCGGCAAGATCATTCGCGTCGAGACCCGGGAAACCACCGCGCATGTCACGATGCGCATCTACGACCGCCAGTCCGACGCGATCTCGGCACGCTCGCAGGTGCGGGTGCTCCCGCGCACGCTGTTCGGCGACCAGTACGTCCAGCTCATCCCGCCGCCGGACGGCGAAGCGGGGGAGCCGATCTCCGACGGCGACACCCTCATGCCGGATACCTCCACCGAAACCGTGCAGCTCTACGAGGCGTACGTGCGGCTCACGGAACTGCTCGACCGCATCGACCCTGAGCAGATCGCCACCGCGCTGCACGCCATGGCGCAGCTGCTCGACGGCAGGGGCGAGAAGTTCGGCCGCATGATCGACCAACTGCACGAGCTGACCGACGACGTCCCCGGCCTGCTCAATCTCGTCGACGACGGCGCGACCACCACGGCGACGCTGAGCGACCAGCTCGCCGAGGCCGCCCCGCACGGCGTCAAGGCGATGCGCGACGCCATCGCGCTGTCCGAGCTCGTCGTCGCCGAGCAGGACACCCTCGCGGGCGCGTTGTCCGGCGGCATCGCCGTCAGCGATGAGAGCAGGCGCTTCCTCGCCGACAACACCGACCGGTTCATCGAACTGCTGCGCACCTCCGGTCCCGTCGTGGACACGCTCGCGCGCCACCCGCGCGCCGTGCCGGACGCCGTGCGCAACGCCCGCACGCTGCTGGAGGCGGGCATCCCCACGTTCCAGACCGGACCGTGGTTCCGGATCAGGGCCAACCTCACCACCAAGGAACCCGACCCGTACACACGGGCGGACTGCCCCCGCTACGGCAACCAGCCTGGCCCGAACTGTGCGACCGGTACCCAGCGTGCCAGCTACGGCGGCACCGCGGGTCCAGTCGGCAGCGAACAGGAATCCCGCACGCTCACGCGGCTGCTCCGCGCCGGACCGGGCGGGCAGGACGAGGAGTCCGACGGCATGGTTGGCGTCCTGCTCGGCCCACTGGTGCGCGGCAACCAGGTGGTGATCGGATGAACCGCGAGTCGATGACGTCCACAGTGGTCAAACTGACCGTCTTCGTGCTGGTCACCGGCCTGTGCACGCTGCTGGTCGGCAACACCCTCTACCGCCCGCTCGGTCAGTCCGCCACCAGCTACCGCGCGGCGTTCACCGACGTCGTCGGGCTCAAGCCGGGCAGCGATGTCCGCATCGCGGGCGTGCGCGTCGGCCGCGTCAATGAACTGGCGCTCACCGGCGAGCACGCCACCGTCAGCTTCGAGGTCACCGACGACCAGACGCTGCCCGCCGACGTCGAAGCCCACGTTCGTTACGCCGACCTGCTCGGCGCCCGCTACATCGCGCTCCAGCCGGGCCCTGGCGCCAGCGGCGAGCTACCCGAGGAGGCGCTGATCCCGCTCGCGCGCACCCAACCGGCCGTCGACCTGACCGAGCTGTTCAACGGCTTCCAACCGGTGTTCAACACCCTGGAGCCGCAGGAGATCAACACCCTGGCGCGGCACCTCATCGCCGTGTTCCAGGGCCAGGGCGGCACCATCGACAGCCTGCTCAGCCACGTCGTCGCGCTGACCACCAGCATCGCCGACCAGGATGAGCTCATCGGCGAGGTGCTGGCGAACCTCAACAAGGTCACCGACTTCGCGCTGCGCAACGAACCTGACTTCACCCGGCTGGTCGACAGCCTCGCCGCCCTCACCGAGCGGATGGCCAACAGCAGGAAGCAGATCGGCACGGTCATCGACGCGTCAAGCGAGCTGGCGCGCGGGCTGTCCGGTCTGGTCACCGACCTGCGGCCCGCGCTGGACAACGACCTGCGCTCCCTGGACACGTTCGCGGGCACGCTCGCGACGAACTCCGACGAATTCGCCAACACCATCCAGGCCGCGCCCGAGCTCTTCACGTCGGTCAACCGCGTCGCGGAGTACGGCGCGTGGGTGAACGTCTACCTGTGCACGATGATCATCGAGTCCGGTGCGCCGCTGCTCGGTGACATCAACACCGACGCGGGACCGCATTCGGAGGTGTGCCAGGCATGAGGGTGCCGTTCCGGGAACGCGACCCCAGGAAGCTCGCGATCATCGGCACGCTGGTGGTCGCCGTCGTCGTGGCCTCGTCGTTGCTGCTGCCGCAGGCCGTGTTCTACGCCCGCACCACGCACTACTCCGCCGAGTTCGCCAACGCCGCCGGACTGCGCACCGGCGACCCGGTCTATATCGCGGGCGTGCCGTCCGGGCGGGTCAGCACGATCGAGTTGGCGGGAACGCACGCGCTGGTCGGCTTCCGCATGGAGTCCGACCGCTCGCTGGGCGAGCAGACCATGGCGGGCATCAAGATCCAGACCGTGCTGGGCAAGCGCTACCTCGACCTCGTCCCGCGCGGCGACGGCGAACTCGACCCGGACAGCCCGATCCCGCTGGCGCGCACGTCGGTGCCGTTCTCGCTGGACGACCTGTCCCGCTCGGCGGCCAAAGCCACCGAGGAGATCGACCTCGACGCGCTGCGCGGACTGCTCGACACCCTGGAGCAGGACGCGCCCGACCCGCAGCTCGCCGGGGCGGCGCTCGACGGCGTCGCCCGCGCCAGCAAGGTGTTCGTCAAGCATGATCAGGCGTTCACCCGGCTCATCGACGGCGCCGAGCGCGTCACCAGCGGTCTGCTGGAGCAGAAGGACACGCTGGTCTCGTTGCTCGGCGACGCCGATCTGATCGCGGCGACGTTGTCACGGCGATCCGCGGCCATCGACAGGCTGATCAGCGACATCGCCACCCTGAGCAGGCAGTTGGAGTCCTTTCTGGACACCAACCGGCCACGCATCGACTCGCTGCTCACCCGGCTGACCACCATCACGAAGACGTTGGAGCGGACGCAGCAGGACTTCAACGCCACGCTCACCCAGTTCGCGCCAGCGTCGCGCTACATCGCCAACACCTTCGGCCACGGCCCCTGGGGCGACGTCGTGGGGCCTGCCGCGATCGTGCCGGACAACGTGTTGTGCCTGACCGGGGCCGTGCGGGGGTGCTCATGACCGCCGCTCCACGCAAGGTGCTCGTCGCGTTCGTCGTCGTGACGCTGGCCGCCGCTGGGCTCTACCTGTGGGTGCGACCGCAGCCCAGCCTCACCGTGCACGCGCTGTTCTCGCAGGCGGACGGCATGTTCGTCGGCAGCAACGTCGCGGTGCTCGGCGTCAACGTCGGTACCGTGGAGAACCTGGAACCGCGCGGCGACCACGTGCGCATCACGATGTCACTGCCCGCCGACACCGAGATCCCGGCCAGCGCGGAAGCCTGGGTCATGTCGCCCAACGTCGTCTCCGACCAGTACATCGAACTCACCCCGCCGTACCAGGGCGGGCCGACACTGGACGACGGCGCGGTGATCGGGCTCGATAGCACCCACGCGCCGATCAAGTGGGACACCCTGGTCAAGTCGGTCAACGAGCTGCTGAAGACGTTCGGGCCGCAGGGCGCGAACTCCGACGGTTCACTCGGCAGAGTGCTGGACAACGCGGCCACGCTGCTCGACGGCAGAGGCGAACAACTCCGCACGGCGATCCGCAATCTGTCGCAGGCCACCGACGTCGTTGGCGGGTCCATGCCCGACGTGAAGCGGTTGCTGCGCAGTCTGGACAAGCTGGTCGCCGTCCTCGCGAACAACAAGTCCACAGTGGACTCGCTGACGCGGTCGATCGACGACGTCTCGGGCGAGTTCGCGCGGCAGGAAGACGAGATCGCCAACGCCATCGGCTCGCTGTCCGGCGTGCTCACCGAGGTTGGTCAGCTGATCAAGCGGCAAGGCGCGGCGACGTCGGACAACGTCGACCGGCTCGCCACGGTGTCGGTGGAGCTGGCCAAGCACCAGCGACAGCTCATCGAGATCATGGACACCTTCCCGCTCGCCGCGGAGAACATCACCCGCGCCGTCACCGACGACGGCAAGCTCCGCATCCGGCTGGACGTCAGCACCAACCTGTCGCAGTTCGAGTGGGGCCAGCGGCTGTGTGCCGAAGTCGCGCTGTGGCTGTGCGAGGGCAGGGGCATCTACAACCCGATCGAGCTGCCGCCGACGTTGCCGCCCGCGCTGCTGGGAGGTGGTGGCTGATGCGCCTGCTCGCCGTGCTGCTCGCGTCGCTGTTGCTGGCCGGGTGCGGGTTCAGCCTCCAGAACGCGCCGGTCGGCCGGGGTGTGGACGGGCCGTCGTACCGGGTCACCGCCGAGTTCGCCGACGCCACCGGGCTGCCGCTCGGCGGCAAGGTCCGCATCGGACCGGCCACCGTCGGCAGGGTCGAGTCCAAGACGGCGAAGGACTTCGTCGCGCACGTCGTCCTGGTGCTACGCGAGGACGTGGAGCTGCCGCGCGGCACCACCGCCGGGCTGGAGCTGAGCACCGCGCTCGGCGACCAGTTCGTCGCGCTGCACCCGTCGCGCTCGGACGGCGGCCTGCTCATCGGTGACGGTGGGCGTATCCCGCTCGCCGACACCCAACAGAGCCCCAGCATCGAGCACACCATGGCGTTGCTCGGCAACGTCCTCAACAACAGCGGCATCGAGCAGGCCCGCACGATTGTCACCGAGTTGAACACCATGCTCGACGGCCGCGACGACACCGCTCGCGCGCTGCTCGGTCGCCTCGACACCGTGCTTGGCGCGATCGAACGCCGCACCGGCGACTTCACCCGCACCCTGCGCTCGCTCAACAAGCTCGGCAGCACCGTGTCGGACAACCGCGCGGTGCTGGCGAAGGCGCTGCGCACCGTCCGGCCCGCCGTCGACGTCCTGCGCAGTCAGTACGGGGACGTCGAACGGCTGATGGGCAGCGTCACGGAGTTGTCCGGTGAGGTGAACACGGCGCTGCGCGCCACCCGCACGACGATGACGCGGCAGGTGCACCAGCTCCAGCCCGTGCTGCGGGAGCTGGCCGCCGTCGACGGCGACCTCAGCGCGACGTTGCGGCAGTTCAAGACGTTCGAGCGCGTGTTCAGCCGCGCCGCGCCGGGCGACTACCTCAACCTGTACGGCCTGGCGAACGTCCCCGACAGTGTGACCGGCGTGCTCACTGGCCTGGGTGACTACCTGCCCGGCGGCGGCTCGGCGGCGACTGGAAACGGCGCGGACGCCCTTGACAGGCTGCTGCGGAAGGGGGCGCGCTGATGGCGGGACTCAGACAACGGCTGCCGCTCGGGCAGATCGCGCTGTTCCTGGTGATCGCGCTGGTCAGCACCGCGTACGTCGTGGTCAACGCGGTGGGCACCGACGTCGTCGCGCCCCGCAACCACTACACCGTGCTCATGGACGACGCGGGTGGCCTCACGCCGAAGTCCCCGGTGACGTACCGGGGTGTGACGGTCGGCGACGTCACCGACGTCGTCGCACTGCCGGGTGACGACGGTGTGCGGGTGGAGCTTTCCGTGCTCGCCGACGTCAAGGTGCCGACGGACACCGAGATCGTCGTCGCGCAGGACACCCCGGTGGCGCTCAAGCACGTCGACCTGCGGCCGCCGGACGACGCCGGGCCGTACCTCGCGGACGGCGCCACGGTCGGCCCGACGCGCACCAGCCGTCCGCTGGCGCTGGAGGAAGTCCTCGTCAACCTGATGAAGCTCACCGACTCCATCGACATCGACGACGTCTCGGTCATCGCGGAGGAGCTGTCGACGGGACTCGCGGGCACCGCTCCGGAGCTGGAACGGCTCGCGGACAACAGCTTCGCGCTGGTCGACGACCTGGTCGAGCTGGAACCGACCGCGCGCAGCCTCATCGGCAACGGCCAGGAGTTCCTGGACGCGACCGGTTCCGACACCGGGCGGCTGCCGCGCATCGCGCGGGCGCTGTCGCGGATCAGCGGGCGGCTGCGCACGGTCGCGCCCGACGGCGTGAAGCTCGCGCGGCAGGTGCCGCCGCTGACCGAGCGGCTGGTGCCGTTGCTGCGGGAGACGCATCCGTCGGTGAGCGTGCTGCTGGCGAACCTGGTGACCCCGGCGCAGATCGTGTCGGCGCGGATTCCCGCGTTGGAGCACGGGTTGATCTTCATTCCGCGGTCGTTCGCGGAGCTGTCGACGATCGGCCATGGCAACACGGCGAACTTCGAGTTCGTCATGACGCAGGGGCCGGTGTGTTACTACGACTCGCCGCGCCGGACCCCGCAGCAGACCGGGCCGAAGGAGCCCGCGCTGACGTACCACTGCCCGAGCGAGGTGCCGGTGCGCGGCGCGACGAACGCGCCCCGGCCGGGAAGCACGCAGCAGCGGCCCGTCGTGACGATGGCCGACCCGACGACCGGACGTGCCGCCGTGCCCGGTGGCCGGACGGTGCGGCTCGGCCACGGCGGCGGCCAGGCCGACGTGCTCGGTGACGACTCGTGGCAGGCGATCTATGTCCAGGGAGTGCAGCCATGACGATCCGACGGCCATCGCCGGTGCCGCGAACGCAGGACACGGCGTCGGGAGTGGGGGACACGGCGTCGGGAGTGGGGGACACGACGCGGCGGGGGCGTGGGGTGGTGCTCGCGCTGGTGCTGGCCGTCGTCGTCTCGTTGGGGGCGGCGGGGACGTTCGGCGTGCTGTGGTGGTCCGAGCGCGGACAGGACGCCCAGCGCGGCGAGGTGCTGGCGCTGGCCGAGCGGCTCGCCGTTGACGTCACGACCTATGACTACCGAAAAATCGAGGAGAACTTCGACCGCGTCGTGGCGCAGTCGACCGACAAGTGGGCCGAGGTCTACCGCGACGAACGCTCCGAGCAGTTGGCCAAGGTCATCGTGGAGGGCAAGGCGACGTCCGAGGGCACGGTGCGGGACGCCGGGATCGCGGAGCTGAGCGAGGACCGAGCGGTCATCGTCGCGTTCGTCGACCAGACCATCACCAACGTGCACACACCGCAGCCGCGCATCGACCGGAATCGAATGCGACTGGTACTGCGCAAGATCGACGGAGAATGGCTTCTCGACCGTTACGATCTCGCATGATCAGAATGCGTGCGCAACTGGCCCCCGCGGCGAAACGAGAGAACCGCTATGGTGCCGAATCGCCACCGGAGTGGAAAATGATCATCCCACTCGACTCGACACGAGCTCGCGCGACTTCTTGCCCGTGAGTGCGACCGCGGCGTCGGCCAGTTTCAAATTGTTCGCGCGGCAATAGGAACGCAGGAGCTGAAACGCCTCATCGACATCGAGGTTGTAGCGCTCGGACAACACGCCTTTGGCCTGTTCGATCTTGATCCTGCTGTCCAGGGCGCGTTGGAGCTGCTCGCTCAGTGTCTTGTAGTGGTCCAGATTCGCGCGCAGTTCGGCCTCGGTGTCCGTGTGCATCTGGTCGCCTCCAGGAATGCGCGTGTGGAATAGCGAGGCGAATGGGCCCCGTACCAGAACGCTTCGTGTGCCGCCCCCCATAGCGGTGTACTCACCAGATCTTTGCACTGCGGGAGCCGGGAGAAAAGGGCAGAAGGTCCCTAATTCATCGCACGGGAACCGACCAGACGAGCCGTGTTCCGCCGCTGGCTGGATTCTCGACGCGCAACGAGCCGTCGGCCGCCTGCGCGCGCTCGTTGAGGTTGTGCAAGCCGCTGCGCGCGACGACGTCCGGAATGCCGATGCCGTCGTCGGACACCGCGATGGTGAGGTCGTCGTCCACCGAAACGGTCAGTGACACCGTGCTGGCGTTGGCGTGGCGGATGACGTTGCTGATCGCCTCGCGCACCACGGCTTCTGCGTCCTCGGCGAGGTCAAGGTCGACCACGCCGAGCGGGCCGGACATCCGCACCGTGGTGTGCAGCTCGGTGTCCGCTGTCAGCTCGGTGAGCGCGTGGCTGAGCCGATCCCGCAGGCCAGACGATCCGCCGGGCCCGCCGTGCAGGTCGAAGATCGCGGTCCGGATGTCGCGGACGATGTCGTGCAGGTCGTCGACGGTGCCGAGCAGCCGGGACCGCACCTCGGGCACACGCACCCTCGGCAAGGTGCTCTGCAGCGACAGCCCCACGGCGAACAGCCGCTGGATGACGTGATCGTGCAGCTCGCGGGCGATGCGGTCGCGGTCGGCGAGGACGTCGAGCTCGCGCATCTGCCGCTGGCTCTGCGCGAGCTGCACCGCGAACGCCGCCTGGTCCGCGAACGACGCGGCCACCGAAAGCTGCTGGTCGGTGAACGGCGCCGAGCCCGCGGTGCGGGTGATGACCAGCACTCCGGACACCGATTCCGCCGCTCGCAGCGGCAGCACCATGGCAGGGCCGAACTCAAGGCCGCCCGGCTGGAATGCCAGCTTGTCCACTCGCGATGGCGTGCTGGTGCGGAACGCCTCGCCCGACGTCGAGTCGCTGACCGGGATTGCCTTGCCGTGCACCCGGTTGGCGTTGTCGCCCTCGACGACGGTGATGATCAGGTCGCTGACCTCGTTGACCGGTTCCTCGGGATCCTCCGGCACTGCGAGGAAGGTGTCGTCCGAGTTGGTCAGCTCCCGCGCGCGCCGCGCGATCAGCCACAGCACGTGCGACGGCTCGGTGCCCGCCAGCAGCTCGGTGCTGATCTCGGCGTTGGCCTCAAGCCAGTCCTGCTGGATCTTGGCGTCCTCGTAGAGCCGGGCGTTCTCGATCGCGATACCCGCCGCGGCGGCGAGCGCCTTCACGACGACCTCGTCGTCCTCGGTGAACGACTTGCCGTCCACCTTCTCGGTCAGGTAAAGGTTCCCGAACACCGCCCCGCGCACCAGGATCGGCACGCCGAGGAAGCTGTGCATCGGCGGGTGGTTCGCCGGGAACCCGACCGAGTCCGAATGGGTGGAGAGGTCGTCGAGCCGTAGCGGCTCCGGCTTCTCGAACAGCACGCCGAGCAGGCCCTTGCCCGCAGGCAGGTTGCCGATCAGCTCGCGCTGGGAGTCGTCGATGCCCTCGTAGACGAACTCGGTCAGTACGCCGTCATGGCCCCTGACGCCGATCGCACCGTACTGCGCCTCGACCAGCGTGGTCGCCGCCTGCACGATGCGGCGCAGCGTCGCGTCGAGCTCCAGCCCCGATGACACCGCGAGGACAGCCTGCAACAGGCCGTCCATCTGGTCGCGGGTGCCGATCATGCGTTCAATGCGTTCCTGCACACCCGCGAGCAATTCCCGCAGCCTCAGCTGCGACAGCGTTTCGCGGATCTGCGGTTCGCGATACTGCGGTTCGCGGTAGTCGTGACCCGGCACGTCTGTGTTCATTGCCTTTACTCTCGCATTACCGGACCGGATCCGCTAGAGTCACCAACGGCCGATCGCCTGCGGACCGACCCCGTCACTCACCCAGCCTATCGGCGAGCGCCTCACCTGCGTTGATTCTGCTCCCGCAATTTCGTCGCGAGCACGGCGACCTGGGTGCGCCGCGCCATCCCGAGTTTCGTCAGCAGCCGCGAGACATAGTTCTTCACGGTTTTTTCCGCGAGGAACATGCGTTCGGCGATCTGCCGGTTCGTCAGCCCTTCCCCGATGAGTTCGAGCAGCATCCGCTCGCGCTCGGTCAGCGACGCGAGCGGGCCCTGGTCGGTGGCGTCCGCGCGCAACTTCGACATCAGCGCGGCAGCGGCACGGTTGTCCAGCAGTGACCGCCCGCTGGCGACCTCGCGGACCGCCTCGATCAGGTCCATGCCCTTGATGTCCTTGATGACGTAGCCACCAGCGCCAGCGAGGATGGCGTCCAGCATCGCCTGCTCGTCGGTGAACGATGTCAGTACGAGGCAGTTCAGCTCCGGCATGGCCGACCGCAGGTCGCGGCACAGCTCGACGCCGTTGCCGTCGGGCAGCCGCACGTCGAGCACCGCGACGTCCGGCTTCAGCGCGGGGATCCTCGCCATGGCCTGCGACACCGTGGACGCTTCCCCGACCACCGTCAGCTCGGGGTCGGCCTCAAGGAGATCCGCGACGCCCCGGCGCACCACTTCGTGGTCGTCGACGAGAAACACTTCGATCATGCGCAGCCTCCCGCGCGTCGGTGTCCAACATACGCCCAGCCGTCCTGAGCCGCACCGAGTTGGCGCACCCGCCATCGTGCCGTTTCCGGTCGCCATCGTCCGCACGCGCCCGTAACGGCCGTCACGCCGTGTTCCTCACTCACGACGCCGTGTTCCCCGTTCCGGACGCCGTGTTCCCCGTTCCCGGCATCGCGAGTGAGGAACACGACGCCAGGAGCGGGGGACACGGCGTGCCTCGCGGCGTCAGCTACCCAGGTCGATCACCGCGGGGCTGGGCGAGTCGGCGTAGAGCTCGTCGATCTCGCTGTCGTACTTCTCCGCGATCGGCTTGCGCTTGAGCTTCATGGTCGGCGTCATCTCCTCGCCGCCCGGCTCCCATACCTGCGGCAGGATGCGGAACCGCTTGATCTGCTCCACCCGGGACAACTTCGTGTTGCCCTCCTTGACCGCCAACGTGATCGCCTCACGCACCTGGGCGTTGTCGGCCACCGACGCCGGGGACGTGTCACCGAGCCCGAGCGACTCGCGCCGCGCCTCGATGACCTCCGGGTCGAGCACGATCAGCGCGGACACATACGGCTTGTTGTCCCCGATCGCGACGACCTGACTGATCAACGGGCTGACCGCCTTCATCGCGTTCTCGATGTTGGTGGGCGACATGTTCTTGCCCGCCTCGTTGATGATCAGTTCCTTCTTGCGGTCGATGATCGTCACAAAGCCATTGGCGTCGATCTCGGCGATGTCGCCGGTGTGCAGCCAGCCGTCGGAGTCGATCGTCTCGGCGGTCTTCTCCGGCTGCTTGCGGTAGCCGCGCATCACGACCGGCCCCCGCACCAGCAGTTCGCCGTCTTCGGCGAGCTTCATCTCTGCGCCGGTGACGGCCTTGCCGACCGAGCCGACCTTCATGTCGGACGCGGACGTCGCGGTCGTGGCGCCCGTCGTCTCCGACATGCCCCACACCTCGTACACCGGGATGCCGAGGCCGTGGAAGAACTCCAGCACCGACGGCGGGATCGCCGCCGCGCCGGACGCCGACCAGCGCAGCCGGTCGAGGCCCAACGTCGCCCGCAGCTTCGACAGCACCAGCGCGTCGGCCGCCTTGTGCTGCAAGGCGAGCAGCCCGGTGGCCTGCTTCCCGGCCAGCCGCAGCCGAGCCTCCTGCGTGCCGACGTCGATGGCCCAGTACGCCAGCTTCTGTTTCACGCCGGTGGCCTCGGTGGCGAGCTTGCTCTCGATGCCCGCCTTGATCTTCTGCCACACCCTCGGCACGGCGAACCAGATCGTCGGCCGCGAGTCCGGCAGCGCCTGCGCGACGGTGCGCGGGTCCGCGACCAGCGTGAGCTGCATGCCGCGCATGATGCAGGCGTAGTGGCTGGCCACCCGGTCGGCGATGTGCGCGTGCGGCAGGTACGACGTCGACGCGTCGTCCGGACCGACTTCGAGCAGCGGGATCAGCGCGTTGACCTCGGCGACGATGTTGCGGTGCGTGACCTCGACGCCCTTCGGCGGGCCGGTGGTGCCCGATGTGTAGATCAGCGTCGCGACGTCGTCCGGCTCGACCGCGCGCCACGCGGCGTCGAAGTCGAAGTCGTCCTTGCCAGACGTCTCCAGGTCCGCGAGCGAGGTCGTGCCCTCGTGGTCGCCGTCCACCGTGATGATGTGCTCGACCAGGCTCTTCGCGTCCTTGACCTGCGGCAGGAAGCTCTCCTGCGTGATCACGACCTTGTTCTCGGCGTTGGAGAACAGGTACGAGATCTGGTCCGCCGAGCTGGTGTTGTAGATCGAGAACGGGATCGCGCCAAGGTGCAACGCCGCGGTGTCGACCAGGTTGAACTCCGGCCGGTTGGTCAGCATGATGCCGATGGTGTCGCCTCGCGAGACGCCGAGTGCCGCCAAGCCAGCCGCGATCGCACGTACCCGGTCGCCGTACTGCTTCCAGGTGATCTCCTGCTCACCGTGCGGGGTGCGCAATGCCACGGCGTCCGGCCGCATCGTGGTGGTCTTCTGAAACCCTTCACACAGCGTCGTAACGGAACCGCCCGCTGGATGCGGGCACGTCATCACGTCGGCTTTTGTCATATCCGACCTCCAGGCGGTGCTGTTGGTGCTACGAGCACAAACAGCGATTGACTCGTTGTCAGGGCAGCGTAAACGCAGCGAAGGTGACGTCCACCCTCGTGCGCACCAAATCGTGACCTCTTCTGTCGTCCGAATCGATCAACGAGCAGGCCGCTACCGGAGATACTAGTTACTTCGTCGTACGGTGTCGTCAGTCCAGCGCAAGGAGGATGTGATGGCCAGGCTCAGCGAGTCGGCTCGCGTGCCGGCGCCGCCGGAGACGGCGTGGCGCACGGCCGCCGACCTGTCGCGGCTCGGCGAGTGGATGACGATGCACGAGGCGTGGCGCGGCGAGGTGCCAAGCGAGCTGACGACCGGCACGGAGCTGACGTCGGTCGTCGCGGTCAAGGGCATGCGCAACCGCATCACCTGGCACATCACCAGCTACGACCCGCCGCACGGTCTCACGCTGAAGGGTGACGGCGTCGGCGGCACGTCCGTTTCGCTCGCGTTGTCCATTACCCCGGACGGCGGTGGCTCGCGGGTCGGCTTCGACGTCGAGTTCGGCGGCAAGCTGGTGTTCGGGCCAGTCGGCATGACCGTGAAGCGCGCGCTGAAGGGTGACGTCAACGCCTCGGTCGCGAATCTCGCGGCCTTGCTGCGCTGACCTGGGCTTTCGCCGCTATGGTCCGGTCGAGGCAGCCGAGCGTTCCGCGACGCGCCGGTGGCGCTGTGTGATCATGACTAGCGAGCGCTTACGGTGGGGGAAGCACCACTGAGGCGATGCCAACGGGAGGCGCAACCATGCTCGCACTGACCGAACCGGCCGCTGAAGCGATCAGCGCGCTGACACAAAGCCAGACCGATCAGCAAGGGAGCGGGCTCCGGCTCGCGCTGACGGGCGAATCCGACGACCTGCAGCTCACGCTCGCGGTGTCGAACGAGCCGGAGTCTGGTGACCAGGTGATGGGCACCGAGGAAGGCGCTCGGGTCTTCATGGAGACGCGAGCCGCCGAGTTCCTTGACGACAAGGTCCTCGACGTCCAGCAGGACGACCAAGGCCAGCTCAACTTCGCTGTCTACGCCCAGGAGCAACAGCAGAGCTGACGCCGGGTCGTGACCGCCGCACCGTTCAGGTGTGGCGGTCACGACCGGGTGGCGAGGGAGCGCAGGAAGAACCCGACGTTCGCCGGGCGCTCCGCGAGCCGCCGCATGAAATAGCCGTACCAGTCGTGCCCGTACGGCACATAGACCCGCATCGTCGCGCCCCGCGCGGCCAGGCGACGCTGCTCGTCTGGGCGTACCCCGTGCAGCATCTGGAACTCGTGGTCGCCCGTTGACCTGCCGTGCTGCGCGGCCAGGCTGTCCGCGATAGCGATCAGCCTCGGGTCGTGGCTGGCGATCATCGGATACCCGTCGCCCGCCATCAGCGCCCGCAGGCACCGCACGTACGAGCGGTCCACCTCATCCTTGTCCTGGAACGCCACCGACGCCGGTTCGGCGTACGCGCCCTTGCACAGCCGGATCCGGGAGCCCGCCGTGGCCAGGTCGGCGCAGTCGGCCTCGGTGCGGTGCAGATACGCCTGGAGCGCCACCCCGACCCACGGGAAGTCCCGCCGCAGCTCGGCCAGGATTCCCAGCGTGGAGTCGGTGGTGGTGTGGTCCTCCATGTCCAGGGTGACGGTGGTGCCAGCGGCGTCTGCCGCCTGACAGATGCGCCGCGCGCCGTCCAGCGCGATCCGCTCGCCGTCCGCGCCCAGGAACTGGCCGACGGCGGACAGCTTCACCGACACCTCGGACCCGTCGGCGAGTCCCGCCGCGGCCAGCGCCGCCAGCAGGTCCTCGTACGCCGACACGGTGGCCTCAACGGCGGCCCGGTCGAGGGTGTCCTCACCCAGATGGTCGAGGGTGACGGCGAGCCCTGCGGCGCGCAGGTCCGCGACGGTGGGCAGCACCTCGTCGACGCCGCTACCCGCGACGAAGCGGGTGACCAGCGGCTGGGCCAGCGGGGTGTGCTCGACCAGGTTGCGGAGCTGGGGTGAGCGGCTCGCGGCGAGCAGTCCGGTGCGCAGCACGGCGCCTCCTTCGATGGTGGTAGCCACCAAACCGAGCGAAAGCGGCCCGGACGGGCGGGCGGGGAGGGACCCGTCGGGCCGCTTTCAGTCTTGGTGGTGTCAGTCCTGGTGCGGGTGCCGCGACGTGCGCGGCGGGACGAAGTTCTCCTTGATGGAGCGCGGACTGGTCCAGCGCAGCAGGTTGTAGATCGAACCCGCCTTGTCGTTGGTGCCCGACGCCCGCGCGCCGCCGAACGGCTGCTGGCCGACGACCGATCCGGTGGGCTTGTCGTTGATGTAGAAGTTGCCCGCCGAGAACCGCAGCGCCTCGCTTGCGTGCGCGATGACGTCGCGGTCCTGCGCGATGATCGCGCCGGTGAGGCCGTAGTGGGACTTGTCGACCTCGGTCAGCATCTGGTCGTAGTCGGCGTCGTCGTAGACGTGGATCGCGAGGAGCGGCCCGAAGAACTCCTTGCGGAACACGGTGTGGCCCGGGTCGGAGCCGACAAGCACGGTCGGGCGCACGAAGTAGCCGGTGCTGTCGTCGGTGGTGCCACCTGCGACGACCTCGATGCTGTCGTCCTCACGGGCCTTGGCGAGCACGCCGTCGAGCTTGTCGAACGAGCGGCGATCGATGACCGCGCCCATGAAGTTGCTGAAGTCGCTCGGGTCGCCCATCGACAGACCTTCGACCTCGGCGACCAGGTCGTCGCGCAGCCGCGACCACACCGACTTCGGCACGTAGGCCCGCGACGCTGCGGAGCACTTCTGCCCCTGGAACTCGAACGCGCCCCGCACCAGCGCGGTGCGCAGGACGTCGACGTCTGCGGTCGGGTGGGCGAGCACGAAGTCCTTGCCGCCGGTCTCGCCGACGATGCGCGGGTAGGCGTCGTAACGGCCGATGTTGCCGCCGACCTCCGACCACAGCTGCCGGAAGGTACGGGTGGAGCCGGTGAAGTGGATGCCAGCCAGCGCGCGGTCGGCGAGTGCGACCTCGGACACCGCGTAGCCGTCGCCGGTGACCAGGTTGATGACGCCCGGCGGCAGGCCGGCCTCCTCAAGCAGCCGCATCGTCAGGTGCGCGGCGAAGGTCTGTGTCGGCGCGGGCTTCCACACGACGACGTTGCCCATCAGCGCGGGCGCGGTCGGCAGGTTGCCCGCGATCGCGGTGAAGTTGAACGGCGTGATGGCGTAGACGAAGCCCTCAAGCGGGCGGTGCTCCAGCCGGTTCCACTGGCCGGGTGGATTGATCGGCTGGTTCGTCTGGAGCTGGCGGGCGTAGCTGACGTTGAAGCGCCAGAAGTCCGCCAGCTCGCACGCGGCGTCGATCTCGGCCTGGATCGCGGTCTTCGACTGGCCGAGCATGGTCGCGGCGTTGAGGGTGGCCCGCCACGGGCCGGTGAGCAGGTCGGCGGCGCGCAGGAAGATCGCGGCGCGCTCGTCGAACGGCAACGCACGCCAGGCGGGCGCTGCGGCGAGCGCGGTGTCGATGGCCTCGCGGGCGTCGGCGGTGGTGGCGTTGGCGAGGGTGCCGAGCACGTGCGCGTGGTTGTGCGGCTGGACGACGTCGATGCGCTCGCCGCCGCCCATGCGCTGCTCGCCGTTGATGGTCATGGTGAGCTCGAGCGGCTCCTTGGCCAGCTCGACAAGCTTGTCGGCGAGCTCGGCGCGGGCGGGCGTGCCCGGCGCGTAGTCGAAGACCGGCTCGTTCACCGGCGTCGGGGGTGTGGTTACCGCGTCCACGGCACGGCTCCTTCCTGTGCATCGGCGTTGTTCCTGGAGACAGTAGGGGTTCACCGGCTCGTGGCACGTTGGATCGTCAGCTAAGGTTTACGGACGGTTCTTGTTGGATTCAACAACGCGGAGGCGAGCCGTGGTCGCGACGCTCGGGCAACTGCTGATGCAGCTCGGCGACTCCATGCTTGAGCTGCACGTCGCGCCCCACGGGCTGGACGTCGAGGTGCGCGAAGTCGTCATCTGCGACCCCGACGACGCCACCGACGTGCGGGAACACGACCTCGCGCTGGTCGTCGGCGCGCGTGGCAGGCAGGCGGCGCCCGCCGTGCTCGCCGCCGGCCAGCGGGGCGCCGCCGCGGTCGCGGTGAAGGCGGCAGGGGCGTCGGCGGTGGTGGCGTTGGCGAGGGTGCCGAGCACGTGCGCGTGGTTGTGCGGCTGGACGACGTCGATGCGCTC
>WHTY01000028.1 GCA_009377475.1 Actinophytocola sp. | reverse complement strand
GTTGCCGTCACCGATCAGCCGCAGCGTGATGCCCTTCGGCAGGAACGCGCCGAACGACTGGCCCGCGGTGCCGGTGAAGGTGACGTCGATGGTGTTGTCCGGCAGGCCCTCGCCGCCCCAGCGCTTGGTCAGCTCGTGGCCCAGCATGGTGCCGACGGTGCGGTTGACGTTGCGCACCGGCAGCTCCAGCTTCACCGGGGTGCCCTCGTTGAGCGCGCCCTCCGCGAGCTGGATGAGCGTGTTGTCCAGCGCCTTGTCCAGGCCGTGGTCCTGGGTGACGACCTGGTGCCGCACGGCGCCCGCTTCGAGCTCTGGCACGTGGAAGATCGGCGACAGGTCCAGGCCCTTGGCCTTCCAGTGGTCGACCGCCTTGCTGGTGTCGAGCATCTCGGCGTGGCCGATCGCCTCGTCCAGCGAGCGGAAGCCCAGCGCAGCCAAGTACTCCCGGACCTCTTGCGCGACGTACTCGAAGAAGTTCACCACGTAGTCGGCCTTGCCGGAGAACTTCTCCCGCAGCTTCGGGTTCTGCGTCGCGACACCGACGGGGCAGGTGTCGAGGTGACACACCCGCATCATGATGCAGCCCGACACCACAAGCGGCGCGGTCGCGAAGCCGAACTCCTCGGCGCCGAGCAGCGCGGCGACGATCACGTCGCGGCCGGTCTTGAGCTGACCGTCGGTCTGCACCACGATCCGGTCCCGCAGCCGGTTCGCCAGCAGCGTCTGCTGCGTCTCGGCGAGGCCAAGCTCCCACGGCGCACCGGCGTGCTTGATCGACGACAGCGGCGACGCGCCGGTACCGCCGTCGTGACCGGAGATCAGCACGACGTCGGCGTGTGCCTTGGACACGCCCGCCGCGACCGTCCCTACCCCGACCTCGGACACCAGCTTCACGTGGATGCGGGCGCTCGGGTTGGCGTTCTTCAGGTCGTGGATCAGCTGCGCCAGGTCCTCGATCGAGTAGATGTCGTGGTGCGGCGGCGGCGAGATCAGCCCGACGCCCGGCGTCGAGTGCCGCGTCGTGGCCACCCACGGGTACACCTTGGTGCCCGGCAGCTGGCCACCCTCGCCCGGCTTGGCGCCTTGGGCCATCTTGATCTGGATGTCGTCGGCGTTGACCAGGTACTCGCTGGTCACACCGAACCGGCCGGACGCGACCTGCTTGATCGCACTGCGGCGCTCCGGGTCGTAGAGTCGGTCGACGTCCTCGCCGCCCTCGCCGGTGTTCGACTTCGCACCGAGTCGGTTCATGGCGATCGCCAGGGTTTCGTGCATCTCCTTGGAGATCGAACCGTAGGAGATGGCGCCGGTGGAGAACCGCTTCACGATGTCCGACACCGGCTCGACCTCCTCAACCGGCACCGGCGGGCGCACGCCCTCCTTCAGCTCGAACAGGCCGCGCAGGGTCGTCAGCTTCTCGGCCTGGTTGTCGACCGACTGGGTGTACTCCTTGAAGATGTCGTACTTGCCCGAGCGGGTGGAGTGCTGCAGCTTGAACACCGTCTGCGGGTTGAACAGGTGGTGCTCACCTTCGCGACGCCACTGGTAGTCGCCGCCGAACTCCAGCTCGCGGTGGCTGGCGTGCACGCCGCCTGCCGGGAACGCGACGCGGTGCCGCTGCGCGACCTCCTCGGCCAGCGTGTCGAAGCCGACGCCGCCCAGCCGGGACGTCGTGCCGGTGAAGCAGGACTCGACGACCTCCTCGCCGAGCCCGAACGCCTCGAAGATCTGCGCGCCGGTGTAGGAGGCGACGGTCGAGACACCCATCTTCGACATCGTCTTGCGCACACCCTTGCCCAGCGCCTTGATCAGGTTCTGGGTGGCGTGCTTCGGGTCCGCGTCGTCACCGAGAACACCGCGCCGCGCCATTTCTTCCACGGTGGCCATCGCCAGGTACGGGTTCACCGCGGCCGCGCCGAAGCCGATCAGCAGCGCGATGTGGTGCACCTCGCGGGCGTCACCGGACTCCACGACAAGGCCGACCTGGGTGCGCAACTTCTCCCGCACCAGGTGGTGGTGCACCGCGCCGGTCAGCAGCAGCGACGGGATCGGCGCGTTGTCGGCGTCGACGCCCCGGTCGGAGAGCACGATCAGCCGCGCGCCGTCGTGGATGGCGTCCACGACCTCGCTGCGGATCTCGTCCAGCCTGCCCACCAGCGCCTCGCCTCGATGGGCACTGTCGTGGACGTCAAAAGTTCCTCGGATGGTGACCGACTGGAACTCCGGCAGGTCGCCGTCGTCGTTGACGTGCACCAGCTTGGCCAGCTCGTCGTTGTCGACCACCGGGAACGGCAGCACGATCTTGCGGGCGTGCTCCGGCCCGGCGTCCAGGAGGTTCGGCTCGGTGCCGAGCTGCGCGCCGAGCGCGGTCACCATCTCCTCGCGGATCGCGTCCAGCGGCGGGTTGGTGACCTGCGCGAACAGCTGCGTGAAGTAGTCGAACAACTGCCGCGAGCGCGCCGACAGCGGCGCGAGCGGCGAGTCGTTGCCCATGGAGCCGATCGGCTCGGCACCGGCGCGGGCCATCGGCGCGAGCAGCACCGACAGCTCCTCCTCGGTGTAGCCGAACGACTGCTGGCGGCGGACCAGCGAGGAGTGCGTCGGCACCTCGCGCTCGCGGTCGGGCAGCTCGGCGAGCCGAAGCATGCCCTTCTCGACCCACGCGCCGTACGGGTGCTCGGCGGCGAGCTGACCCTTGATCTCGGCGTCGTCGATGATGCGGCCCTCGGCCGTGTCGACCAGGAACATCCTGCCCGGCTCGAGGCGGCCCTTCTTCACGATCGACGATGGCTCGATGTCGAGCACGCCGACCTCGGAGGCCGCGACGACGAGGCCGTCCTCGGTCACCCAGTAACGGGCGGGCCGCAGGCCGTTGCGGTCCAGGACCGCGCCGATCTGGGTGCCGTCGGTGAACGCGACCAGGGCGGGGCCGTCCCACGGCTCCATCATCGTGGAGTGGTACTCGTAGAACGCCCTGCGCGCCGGGTCCATCTCGTCGTGGTTCTCCCACGCCTCGGGGATCATCATCAGCACGGCGTGCGGCAGCGACCGGCCGCCGAGGTGCAGCAGTTCCAGCACCTCGTCGAACGACGCCGAGTCGCTCGCGCCGCGCGTGATGATCGGGTAGACCCGCTCGAGCGCGCCGGGGAACAGGTCGCTGTCCAGCATGGACTCGCGTGCGTCCATCCAGTTGCGGTTGCCGCGCAGCGTGTTGATCTCACCGTTGTGCGCCACGTAGCGGTACGGGTGCGCCAGCGGCCACGACGGGAAGGTGTTGGTGGAGAACCGCGAGTGGACCAGGCCGATCGAGCTGGTCACCCGCTCGTCGGACAGGTCGAGGAAGAACTTCTCCACCTGCGGCTCGGTGAGCATGCCCTTGTAGATGATGGTGCGCGAGGACAAGCTCGGGAAATAGACGTTCTGCTCGTCGAGCGCGTGCTCGGCGCGCTTGCGCACGATGAACGCCAGCCGCTCCAGCGGCAGCCCGGTGACGGTCTCGTCGCGGGGCGCGAGGAACAGTTGGGAGAAGTGCGGCATGGTGGTGGCCGCCGTCGGGCCGACGTGCTCGGGGTCGACCGGCAGCTCTCGCCAGCCGAGCGGGCGCATGTCCTCCTCGGCTGCGATGCGCTCGATGGTCGACTTGGCCTTGTCCCGCGCCGCGCCGTCGGTCGGCAGGAACGCGGTGCCCACCACGTAGCCACCCGCGTCGGGCAGCTCGAAGTCGACGACATCGCGGTAGAACGCATCGGGCACCTGGATCAGCAGGCCAGCGCCGTCACCGGTTTCCGGTTCGGCGCCGCGCGCACCGCGGTGCTCCAAGTTTCGCAGGGCGACGAGAGCCTTGCGCACGATGTCGTGATCGCGCCTTCCCGCGAGGTCGGCGACGAAGGCGACACCACAGGCGTCGTGTTCGAAAGACTCGTCGTAGAGCCCCGCGCCGCTGCGGGTAAGGGGGTTGTGGTGGGTCACGGCTGGCCGTCCTCCCATGTGCTTCCGGGGTCTGGGGACGTCCCCAGATGCGGTCGGGCGCTGCCGGTCGCGGCTGATCGCGCGCTGACTAGTCCGATCCAGCGGTACTGAGATCGGCAGCTAACGATGCCGCCCGGAGTCGCGATAGTGAGACTGAGCTGCCCGATGGGCAGGCGATCACACCGCACTGTGTGACCTGCTGACACACCTCGTCGTGTGTCCACGCGCGCTCGGCGTCACCTCCGGATTGGCGGAGGCCGCAGGCGCGCACTGCGCTGCGCCCGGGATTTCCGGGGTCAGATTACTTTAGTGTGAAATTCGGGTTATGTGGATACCTGCGGGCCGAGTCGTGGGAAATCCCACGTGCGGTTGACGCACCTGCGGGGGCTGGCGCCCCCGCAATCCCCCATTCGGGGTCGCTTTACGAGCGCGAGGTGCGTCTCGTGGTGTTTCCGCCGCGTTGCGGAAACCCTGCCGATCCGAACGCCTCACGATCACGTCGTCGTGCGTGAGCCCGTTGCTGGAACGTCCATGGTAACCGCTGTGCCGCTTGCTGGGTGCTTGCAGTTGCACTTGACACGGTAGCGCCAGCTCCCGCATGCTACCTGGAGGTAACCGTTACCTCTGGTAACATAAGCCCCGAGGGTGTGGAGGAAGCATGGCGCAGCCCGAGCGTGCCACAGTCGTCATCGTCGGTACCGGGTTCTCCGGCCTTGGCATGGCCATCCAGCTCAAGAACGCCGGGATCGACGACTTCGTCATCATCGAGAAGGCCAACGAGGTCGGCGGCACGTGGCGCGACAACACCTACCCCGGCTGCGCCTGCGACATCCAGTCGCACATGTACTCCTTCTCCTACGAGCAGAACCCCAACTGGTCGCGGGCGTTCTCCGGCCAGCCGGAGATCTTCGACTACCTCAAGGGCGTCGCGGACAAGCACGACCTGCGCTCCCACATCCGCTTCGGCGTCGAGATGGCCAGTGCCCGCTGGGACGAGGACGCCGCGACCTGGACCGTCACCGGCACCAAGGGCGAGGCATTCACCGGCCGGTTCCTCGTCTCCGGCGTCGGCGCGCTGCACCTCTCCCCAACATCCCGGCGTTGCCGGGTGTCGAGACGTTCGAGGGACCGTCGTTCCACTCCGCCGAGTGGGACCACGACGTCGACCTGCGTGGCAAGCGCGTCGCCGTCGTCGGCACCGGGGCGAGCGCGATCCAGTTCGTGCCGCAGATCGCACCCGAGGTCGAGAAGCTGACGGTGTTCCAGCGGACCGCGCCGTGGGTGATGCCGAAGCCGGACCACCAGGTCCCCGCGTTCGCGAAGGCGCTGTTCCGCGCGCTGCCGTTCACGCAGCGGCTGGTGCGCACGTTCCTGTACTGGTTCCTCGAGGCCCGCGCCATCGGCTTCAACGGCCACCCGGCGCTGATGCGGGCGGCCGAGCGGATCGCCAAGTGGCACATGCGCCGCGCGATCTCCGACCCCGAGCTGCGGCGGAAGCTGACGCCCGACTACACCATGGGCTGCAAGCGGGTGCTGCAGGCCAACGACTACTACCCGGCGCTGGCCAGGGAGAACGTCGACGTCGTCACCGAGGGCATCACCGAGGTGCGCGAGCACAGCGTCGTCGACGCGGCCGGGGTGGAGCACGAGGTCGACGTCATCATCTACGGCACCGGCTTCCATGTGACCGACGCCTTCGACTACATCGAGATCACCGGCGTCGGCGACAAGGACCTGGCGAAGACGTGGCGCGACGAGGGTATGACCACGCACAAGGGCATCACGGTCGCCGGGTTCCCGAACCTGTTCTTCCTGCTCGGCCCGAACACCGGACTCGGGCACATGTCCGTGGTGTTCATGATCGAGTCGCAGGCGCGCTACGTGCTGGACGCGATCCGGCTCGCCGAGCGCACCGAGGCCGCCGCGCTGGACGTGCGCCCCGACGTGCAGGACGCCTTTCAGGAAGACGTCCAGCGCAAGCTCGCCGACGGTATCTGGAGCACCGGCGGCTGCACGTCCTGGTACCTGGACTCGCAGGGCGTGAACCGCACCATCTGGCCAGGCTTCACGTGGAAGTACTGGCTGGGCACCCGCAAGGCCAAGCCGACGGACTTCCAGCTCGTCGGACGCTCCTCCCGGGACGGCTGACCGGCCCGCGTCGCCTGGCGCGGTGAAAGACGCTTTCGCTGCGCTGGGCGCGGTGAATGACGCTTTCGCTGCGCCGAACGCAGGCAAAGCGTCTTTCACCGCATCGGGCTCACCGCGCACCGCGCGCGGCGGTGAGCAGCATCCGAACGCAGTGCTCCACCAGCCGGTCGCGGGGGACGTCGAGCGTGCCGTTCAGGTACGCCATGAACAGGTTCGTCAGCGCGCCGGTGACGCCGACCGCGATCAGGCGCCGCTCGGTGTGGTCGCTGGCCGGGAGCTGGTCGTGGATCAACGTCGTGAACGTCGGCAGCAGCTCCGCGCCGCGCCGGATCAGCGCCGGGTCGGTGAGCGGCGCGAGGAGTAGCACGGTGCCCTTGCGCGGGTCGTCGATGATCAGCTCGACGAACGACGTCACCGCGGCGCGGACCAGCGCGGTCAGCTCGTCCTGCGCGTCGCGCACCGCCGTCACCAGCGCGTCGTGGGCTTCCTGGGCGACCTGGTCGTAGACGGCGAGCAGCAGCTCGTCCCGGTCGGCGAAGCTCTCGTAGAAGTAACGCTCGGTCAGTTTCGCGGTGCGGCACACCGCGCGCACCGACACCGCCTGCGTGCCCGCCGTGCCGAGCAGTTCCAGCCCCGCTTCGATGAGCTGACGTCGTCGCATCGCCTTGCGGTCGGCGAGCGTCGTTCCTGCCCAGGTGCGCTGCGCGGCTGTCACCGGTGTCACTCCTCACTTGACTACGGTCGTTGTCAATCTTAACGTGACAACGGGTGTAGTCAGTAGGGCAGTGCCAAATCGAGCCCGGAAAGGGGCCGGAATGAGCCACGACGTCGCGCAGGATGACGGAACTCGCGATGCGGAACGGGGAAACTCGCGGCCCGACACGGTGGAACTCGCGACGGATAAGGTGCGACTCGCGACGGATAAGGTGAGACTCGCGGAGGCGGGGGAGCCGGAGCCGCTGGGGCCGGACTCGCTGACCTGGCGATACTTCGGGGACTGGCGGGGGCTGCTTGTCGCGCTGTGGGCGGGGTCGATGCAGAACATGCACCCCGGACTCGGTGCGGGCGTCGAGGAGCACTCCGAGTTCTTCGAGGAGCGGTTCGAGCGGCTGTTCCGCTCGCTGTACCCGATCGGCGGGGTCGTCTACGACGGCCCGAGGGCGCATGAGACGGCGCTCCAGGTGCGCGGCTACCACGACATGATCAAGGGCGTCGACTCCCGCGGCCGGCGCTACCACGCGCTCGACCCGGACACCTACTACTGGGCGCACGCGACGTTCTTCCTGGTCACCCTCTACACCGCCGAGGTGTTCGCCGGCGGGCTCAGCGAGGCCGAGAAGCGGCGGCTCTACGACGAGCACGTGCAGTGGTACCGGCTCTACGGCCTGAGCATGCGGCCGGTGCCGGAGACCTGGGAGGACTTCTGGGACTACTACGAGCGGATGTGCACCGAGGTGCTGGAGGACAACAAGGCCACCCGCGACGTCCTCGACCTCTCCGACCTGCCGAAGCCGCCGCTGGTGGCGTGGGTGCCCGACCCGGTGTGGCGGGTGCTGCGGATCCCGATCGCGCGCGGGTACCTGTGGCTGAGCGTCGGCTTCTACCACCCTGCGGTGCGGCGTCAGCTCGGCTACCGCTGGACGTCGCGCGACGCCCGGCTGCACCGGCTCGCCGGGAAGGTGATCAACGTCATGTTCTCGCTGCTACCGTTCGAGCGGCGGTTCCATCCCAGGGCGCGAGCAGGGTGGCAGCGCGCCAGAGGCGTCCGCGCGCCGGACGTGCCGCTGGTGGAAACCCCGGCGCGCAACCTGCCGCCGCTTGCACGTCGCGACGATCCGAAGCACTATTCGCCGCGAGTCTGATGTCGCATTCGATCAAGGGAGATCGTGTGAAGCTCGGCTACCACATCGGGTACTGGTCGGCCGGTCCGCCGGAGGGCGCGCAGGAGACGATCCTGGCGGCCGAACGGCTCGGGTTCGACTCGGTGTGGACCGCCGAGGCGTACGGCTCCGACGCGTTCACGCCGCTGGCCTGGTGGGGCGCGTCGACGTCGCGGATCAAGCTGGGCACCAACATCGTGCAGATGTCCGCACGCACGCCGGTGGCGACGGCGATGAGCGCGCTGACCCTCGATCACCTGTCCGGCGGGCGGTTCATCCTGGGGCTTGGCGCGTCCGGCCCGCAGGTGGTGGAGGGCTGGTACGGCCAGCCGTACCCGAGGCCGCTGGAGCGCACCCGCGAGTACATCGACATCGTGCGGCAGGTCCTGGCGCGCAAGGGGCCGGTGACCTACGACGGCAAGCACTACCAACTGCCGTACCAGGGCGGGGCGAACCTCGGTAAGCCGCTCAAGTCGATCGTGCACCCGCTGCGGGAGGACATCCCGATCTACCTGGGCGCGGAGGGGCCGAAGAACGTCTCGCTCGCCGCCGAGATCGCCGACGGCTGGTTCCCGATCTTCTTCTCGCCGAAGATGGAGTCGTTCTACCGGGAACGTCTTGCCGAGGGCTTCGCCCGGCCCGGCGCGCGACGCGGCTGGGACGACTTCGAGGTGGCGGCGTCGGTGCCGCTGATCGTGCACGACGACGTCGAGGCCGCCGCAGACCAGATCCGGCCGTACCTGGCGCTCTACATGGGCGGCATGGGCGCCAAGCAGGCGAACTTCCACCACGAGGTGTTCGTGCGCATGGGCTACGAGTCGGTCGCGAACACCGTCCAGGAGCTGTACCTGGACGGGCGGAAGGACGAGGCCACCGCGCAGATCCCGACCGCGCTGGTCGAGGACGTCGCGCTGATCGGCCCGGCGGCCAAGATCCGCGACGAGCTGGACCGCTGGCGCGAGACCTGCGCGACGACGTTGCTGTTGCAGGGCGACGCGTCGCGCCTGCGCGCGGCGGCGGAGGTCGTGCTGGGTTAGTACCGCGACCGAACCGTTCCGGTGCCGGTTGTTGATCAACCTACCGCGCGGTGTTGCCAGTTTGTGTCCGTTTTTGTCCGGTTCTCGTGGTCACAGCGCGCGGGTAGTTGATCGACTCCGCAGGGTGCGGCTCCGCGGCGAGCCGACGCGTCATGCCAGACCGGCGGGGGTCCAGTCCAGTGTGGGCGGCAGCGCGCCTTCCAGGGTGAGCAGCCAGCGCTTCACTTCGAGGCCGTTCCCTGCGCCGCCGCTGTAGCCGCCGAGACCGTCGTGGGCCAGCACGCGGTGGCACGGCACGACGATGGGGATCGGGTTGCTGCCCATGATCGAGCCGATCGCCCGCGCGGGCACGCCGGTGCCGGACAGCGTCGCCAGCTCGCCGTAGGTCACCGAGCTGGCGTACGGAACGTGGTCGTAGAGCGCCTGCAACACCTGTCGCTGGGTCGTCGTGACGCCGTCCCAGTCGAGCGGGACGTCGAACGCGCGGCGCTCACCTGCGAAGTACTCCTGGAGCTGGGCCAGGACGACGTCGGTGCGCCCATCGTTGCTGGCATCCTCGGCGAGTTCGCCCGCCGAGCGCCACCGGATCGCGCGGACGCCCGCGTCGCTGACCGCGACCGCCACCCGGCCCACCGGGGTGGCCAGGTCGGCGGTCGCGAGCGTCGAGCCAGGGGAGCGGGTCATGCCCGCATTGTGCCCGCAGGCACCGACAGTTATCGGCCCAGCGTCTGGTAGTACTTCACCAGCCTGCGCGGCACCAGCTTGCGCTCACCCGCGACCGTGATCGGCACCAGGTCGGGCGCGGTGGCCTTCCACTGCGAACGTCGGGAGCGGGTGTTGGCCCGGGACTTCTTGCGCTTGGGGACGGCCATCGGTCCTCCTGTTCTTTTGGTGCGGTTACTGCTCGTCGGCGCGGGTGGCGTCGGTGCGGTTGTCGGGGACCTGGGAGTCCTCGCACGGGTCGGTGTGCCACTCCCCGAACGGGTCCGGGTAGCGCAGCCACGCCTCTTCGCCCGCGGCGAGTTCGGCGTCGGTGAGTAGGGCGTCGGTCAGCGCGGCCTCGATCTCGGTGGCGCTGGTCCGGTGCGCGACGATCACCAGCTCCTGGGCGCGGTCCCCGAACCTCGGGTCCTAGCGCAACGACGCCAGGGCGCGTCGTTCGTCGCTGACGTTCTCCCAGCCAGGGCCGTCCTGCGACGCCAGCCAGGGACCGGCGTGGCCGATCCCGAGCCCGCCGCCCGCCGACTCCACCCAGAGCGCGGCGTCCGGCTGGCTGGCGACCCAGGCCCTGCCCCTGGTCCGGACGACGCCGTCGAGCAGGACGTCGATGGCCTCGTGCAGACGTTCGGGATGGAACGGGCGGGTGGCGCCGAACAGCACGGTGCTGACACCGCATTCGTCGTGCAGCGGCGGCTGGCCGCGCAGCAGCGCGCCGTGCATGTCGGTCAGCTCGCCGAGCCGGGCGTCGTCCGGCACGCGGGCCAGGGCTCCTGCGGCGTCCAGATTGGACAGCGGAACCCTCGGCGTGCCAGGCGCGACGCGGTCCAGCACGGCGTTCGTGCGGGCGGCCGTCCAGGTGTCGGGCTCCCTGCCCGCCTCGACCAGCACGTCGGCGAACTCGACCTGGGAGACGGCGACCTGCGCGAGGGTGCGTTCGTCCTCGGGGCTCGCGATGAGGTCGTGGTCCGCGAGCAGGTCGTCGCCGGTCGCCGCGTCGAGCCAGCTGGCTCGGTCGATGACGGTGTACACGCCGTCGAGGTGCACGAAGTCGTCGAGCGGCGCGTCGCCGACGAGCACCTCCTGCATGGCGTAGCAGACCGGCTCCGGCTCCATCGCCTCGTCGAGGCGGACGGCGATCCGGCGCGCCTCTGGGCGCTGGGACAGCGTCCGCAGCAGCGGCAGCATGTCGTGGCGCAGCGTGCAGGACACACAACCGTGGGCGAGTTCGAGCACGCTGAGCTGGTTCGCCTGGCCCTGCCGCAGCCTGCGGGTGACGACGCCCTCGGTGACCTGCCTGAGGTTGTACTCCACGACGGCCGTGCCTGGCTGGGCGAGGAAGCGTTCGGCGAACTCGGTGGCTGGTGTCAGGGCGAGACCGCTGATGAGCACCAGCGGGGTACGGGAGTCGGTTGGCATACCGTGTAGTTTAATTGAAAACGAATGTCATTACTAACAGAGGGTGTATGTCGGCGGTATGCCAGGTCACCGGGACCCGGTTATGGCAAGCGGGTGTCGCACTCGCATCGGCGCACGTCGCGGCGCTGGGAGCCGAACCTGCAGACGCGCAGGTACTGGGTGCCGAGCGAACGGCGCTGGGTGCGGCTACGGGTGTCGACCAAGGGCATGAAGACGATCGAGAAGCGCGGGATCGACGTCGTCGTCGCCGAGTTGCGCGCGAAGGGGGTGCGCTGCTGATGGCACGCACGGAAATCCGCCAGCTCGTCAAGCTGCGCTCGACGGCAGGCACCGGCTACACCTACGTGACCCGCAAGAACCGGCGCAACGACCCCGACCGCATGGTGCTGCGCAAGTACGACCCGGTGGCGCGGGCTCACGTCGAGTTCAAGGAGGAGCGCTGATGGCGAAGAAGTCCAAGATCGCCAAGGACGTCCAGCGACGTGTCGTCGTGGCGCGCTACGCCGAACGTCGTGCCGAGCTGAAGGCGATGATCGCGTCGCCGTCGTCCTCGCCGGAGGATAAGGCGTCGGCCGTGTCGGCGTTGCAGCGGATGCCGCGCGACGCCAGCCCGACGCGGCTGCGCAACCGCGACGTCGTGGACGGCAGGCCGAGGGCGTACTACCGGGCGTTTGGGTTGTCGCGGATCCGGCTGCGGGAGATGGCGCATCGCGGCGAACTGCCCGGCGTGTCGAAGGCGAGCTGGTGACCATGCCACGACCGCAGCGATACCCGAAGCGCAAGCGCAACATGCTGCTCGACGCGAACGTCACCGAGGTTCACTACACCGACGTCGAGCTGCTTCGGAAGTTCATCAGCGACCGGGGCAAGATCCGGGCGCGCCGGGTGACCGGCCTGACGCCTCGGCAGCAGCGGGAGGTGGCGGCCGCGATCAAGAACGCACGGGAGATGGCGCTGCTGCCGTATCCCGGGCTGCGCTGAGCCTGGGGCGCGGCCGTCGGGAGTGTGGGGTGCTCCCGACGGCCGCCGACACGCGGTATCACTCAATGACAGGCGTATCGAACTTGTGTTCTAATAGGCATCGGCTCGATCAGTCTGCTATCACATGTGGAGAGTGATATCATCGTGCTGCATGAAGCAGTTGTTGCTGCGTGTCGACGACGAACTGCATGCGCAGCTCACCGCACGCGCGCAGCGCGAGCGGAGGTCGGTCAACGCGCTCGCCAACGAGATACTCAGCCGGGCGACGCAGGCCGGAGCGACGTCACCACGGCAACAGGTCCGCGCCAGAGCGGCGGCGCTCGGCCTGCTCGCCGCGCCACTGGCGCCGCCAGAACAGCAGCCGGATGACAGCCGCGACCGGGAGCGGGTGCTGGACCGGACGCGCGGGCTTGGGTCGGTCCTCGACGATATCCTCGCGGAGGACCGCGACCGCACGTGATCGTCTACGCAGACTCCTCGGTGCTTGCCCGTGCCTACCTGGCCGACGAACCGGGCCACGACGACGCGCGAGCATTGCTGGCCGATCCCGAGACCGTCCTCGTCACCGGCTCCTGGACCCGTATCGAGGTGCCGGGCGCGTTGGTCCGCGCGACCAAGGCACGCCGGGGGCTGCGGGACGACCTGCTCGCGCTGTGGTTCGCCGACATCGACTCGGACAGCGGTCCGATTACCGTGCTCACCGCCAATCAGGACGAGGTCGAGCGCGGCGCGCTGCGCATCGTGCTCGACCACGGCATCCGCGCGATGGACGCCTGGCACGTCGCCGCTGCCACGCTCACCGTGCCGGAGCTGGCCACGGAGGAGGATTACGGTTTCGCCACGCGCGACGCGGCGCAGGCGGCGGTCGCGGCAGCCTACGGTTTCCGCCGCGTGCTGTAACCCCTGGTGTGGGGCGTGACATGAAGCGTGGCACCTCGTCGCGCCGTGAACCGGGACGCCCGTCATGCTTAGGGCATGCCGGAACAGCACTACCTCGCGGGTCTCGATCTCACCGGACGCAAGGTTGTCATGGTGGGTGGTGGCACGGTCGCCCAGCGGCGGCTGCCGCGCCTGGTCGGCGCTGGCGCGCGGGTGGTGGTGATCTCCCCGGAGACGACGCCGTCCGTGGAGGGCATGATCGACGCCGGTGAGGTGATCTGGCAGCAGCGCGGCTACGTCGACGGCGACCTCGACGGCGCTTGGTACGCGCTCGCCTGTACCGACGACCGCGCCGTGAACGAGGCGGTGTGCGCCGAGGCGGAACGGCGTGCGGTGTTCTGCGTGCGCGCGGACGCGGGCGAGCTGGGCAGCGCCGTCACGCCCGCCACCGGTGACCACGAGGGCCTGCTTGTCGGGGTGCTGTCCGGCGGGGAGCCGCTGCGCTCGGCCGCCGTGCGCGACGGTCTGCTCGACGCGCTGCACGAAGGCAGGGTCGCCGACCAGCGGCCGAAACCCAAGGCGGGGGAGCAGACGGGATCGGTGGTGCTCGTCGGCGGCGGGCCGGGCGATCCCGAGCTGATCACCGTCGCCGGACGTCGGCTGCTCAGCAGGGCCGACGTCGTCGTCGCCGACCGGCTCGCACCCCGCGAGCTGCTGGACGACTTGCCGCCGCACGTGGAGGTCGTCGATGCGGCCAAGATTCCGTACGGCCGCTCCGCGAACCAGGACGTGATCAACTCCACGCTGATCGAGAAAGCCAAGCAAGGCAAGTTCGTCGTCCGTCTCAAGGGCGGCGACCCGTACCTCTACGGCCGGGGCTTCGAGGAGTTCATCGCCTGCTCGCAGGCGGGCATCCCTGTGAGCGTCGTCCCCGGTATCACCAGCGCGTTCTCCGTGCCCGCGCTGGCGAACGTGCCGGTGACGCACCGGGGCGTGACCCACGAGGTCGCCGTGGTCTCCGGGCACGTCTCGCCGGACAGCGACGAGTGCCTTGTCGACTGGGACGCGCTCGCCAAGCTCAGCGGCACGATCGTGCTGATGATGGGCGTGCAGCGCATCCGGCAGTTCGCCGACGTGCTGCTCGCGGGCGGCAGGAAGGACGACACCCCGGTCGCGGTGATCCAGGAGGGCAGCACCCGGCGGCAGCGGATCGTGCGCACGACGCTGCACAACGTAGCCGACGACATCACGGCCGAGGGCATCCGCCCGCCCGCCGTGATCGTGATCGGTCCCGTCGCGGGGCTCTACGCCGAACTCGGCTGACCGAGGAACACGACGTCACGAGCGTCGGACACGGCGTCACGAGCGTCGGACACGGCGTCGGGAATGTCGGACACGGCGTCGGGAATGTCGGACACGGCGTCGGGAATGTCGGACACGATCGTGGGGCGGGTCCTCTTGCGTGCAAACCGATACGGCTGCATCGCGTACGATACGAGTGTATCGGTTTGCGCGCAAGACACCTCCCCGCACGCGGTCGCCTCATTGAACCCGCGGTCGGCTGTGCCGATGTCCTCCGCGCTGCGGAGACGGGGCGTGCTTTGCCGGGCAGTGTGCCTTCGCTAGGCAAATGGACGCGGGAACCAGACAAACAACGGCGAATCGGGCTCGAATTGCGCAATATTCCCGGCGAAGCGTCGCCGGAACACCGCGTCCGGAGCGGGGAACACAGCGTCGGGAGCGGGGGACACGGCGCGGCGGACGCGCTCAGGCTCCGGCGGCCACGGCGTCCTCCGCCGCGTCGAAGCGCTCCCGCAGGAACGTCACGATCAGCTCCGTGATGCGCTCCGGCCGGAACCGCAGCTCCACCGGGCTGCTCGCCTTGACGAACCGCGCGTCGGGCAGGTCGGCGGCGAGCGTGTCGGCGTCACCGAACGGGTGAATCGGGTCCCTGGAGTGCCCGATGACCAGCGCCGGGATCTCGATCCGCTGGCGCAGCCGCCGGGGCGGGGCGATCCTGCCGAACAGCAGTCCGTGCAGCACCGCTGCCATCGCCGCTGGCTGCTGCCGCAGCGTGTCGGTGACGACGTCGATCCACAGGTTGCCCTGCGGCACGAGGGCCGCAAGCCGCGCGACGACGCGCACCGGCAGCGGCGTGAACCGCCCGGCGAACATCAGCGGCGGGAACACCAGCAGGCCAGCGAACACCGCGTTGTCCAGCACCGGCATCTCAACGAGCAGCCCGGCGAGCCGGTCGGGCGCCGCCACCGCGACCTCAAGCGAGACGTTCGCGCCAAGCGACGTCCCGCCGATGACGGCCTTGTCGATGCCGAGGTGGTCCAGCAGCGCGATGACCTGCTGCGCGCTGTCGGTCATGGAGTACCGCCATGACTCCGTCGGCCGCTCGGAGCCGCCGTGGCCGAGCAGGTCGAGCGTGATCACGCGGAAGCCCTCGCGCGCCAGCCTGCGCGCGAGGTCCCGGTGCAGCCTGCGGGTCATCAGCAGGCCGTGGGTCAGCACGACGACCTTCTCGCCCTTGCCGTACTCGGTGTACTCGAGCCGGAAGCCGTCCCAGCTGAACGCGCCCGCCAGCTCAAGCGGTGCGACCGCGAGCGGGGGAGTGGCCGGTGCCGAGCCGTCGTGGGGGCCGTGAGCTCTCGATGCCGCGTTCTTCACTGCCTGACCTCCTCATCCTCGCCACACCGGCGCGGGACGTCGCCCAACTGGGTGCTCACCATGGTAAGCGCAGTGGCCCCTGCACCGTGATCAGCTTCGCAGCGCGACCCGGCCAGCATCGGCGCTGATCTCGCCTATGGTGGTCTGGTGAGCACTGAGGAACGCGTGGGACACGCCGATGACGAGGCGCCCTCGCTGCCGAAGCAGCTCGTGACGCTGCCGAACCTGCTGTCGCTGTTGCGGCTGTCGCTGGTCCCGGTGTTCCTGTGGCTGCTGCTCGGGCCGAAGGAGGACGGCCTCGCGATCGCGGTGCTCATCTTCGCCGGCGTCAGTGACTGGCTCGACGGCAAGCTCGCCCGCTGGCTGGACCAGACGAGCAAGCTGGGACAACTGCTCGACCCCGCAGCCGACCGGCTCTACATCCTGGCCCTGTTGATCGCCTTCCTGCTGCGCGACATCCTGCCCGCGTGGGTGATCGGCGCACTGGTGGCCCGCGAGCTGCTGCTGGTGCTGTGCGTGCTTGCGTTGCGGCGCTACCGGTTCAGCTATCCCGAGGTCACCTACATCGGTAAGGGCGCGACCTTCGTGCTGATGTACGCCTTTCCGCTGTTGTTGCTGGTCCAGGGCGCGTTCGCCGCCGCGTGGGTGGTCGAGATCGTCCGCCCCCTCGCCTATGCGTTCATGATCTGGGGCGGGGCGCTCTACGTCTGGTCGGGAGTGTTGTACGCAGTGCAAACGGTGCTGGCGATCCGGGGCGCGCGGGCGGCTGGCACCGGCGGTGCGAGACCGGGCAGCGGCGACGGCGCGTGAGACCGCACTTTCCCGGCGGGTTTTGGGGAGTCAGGGGGGACGCGAGCAGGCAGGCACGGTACGTTGGCAAACACACGATCGCGAGTCCCAGATTGAGCAGTGCGTAAGGAGAGTCCAGGTGAGCACGAACGACGGGCCCGGCGTTCCCCCAGAAGAGGCTCCGGAGCGGACTTCCGTCTTCCGGGCCGACTTCCTCGATGAGCAGCAGGCGGACGCGCCGGCACAGGACGCTTCTGTCGCGGGAGTCGAGGCGCTGCCAGCCGGTTCGGCGCTCCTGGTCGTCAAGCGGGGCCCCAACGCAGGGTCGCGCTTCCTGCTTGACCGCAACACCACCAGCGCGGGGCGGCACCCGGACAGCGACATCTTCCTCGACGACGTCACCGTGTCGCGGCGGCACGCCGAGTTCCGGCGGGAGGGCGGCGAGTTCGTCGTCATCGACGTCGGCAGCCTGAACGGCACCTACGTGAACCGTGAGCCGGTCGATCAGGCGGTGCTCGCCGGGGGCGACGAGGTGCAGATCGGCAAGTTCCGGCTGGTGTTTCTCACCGGCGCGAAACCCGGCCAGGGTCAGTGACGGTCCTGCGACGGAGTTGATGGCTGGCTGACGGCGACCGGTCCTGCTGGAGGTTCCACGGCGATCATGATGGCCCCGACGACGAGGACGACACGGTGACGGCGGCGGGCAGGCCCCAACGCAACGGGCTCAGCATCGGGGCGGTGCTCACCCAGCTTCGTCCCGAGTTCCCCGATGTCACGATCTCCAAGATCCGGTTCTTGGAATCGGAGGGCCTGGTGCAGCCCGCGCGCACCGCGTCGGGCTACCGGCAGTTCACCGCGGCCGACGTCGAGCGGCTCCGGTTCGTGTTGCTCGCGCAGCGGGACCACTACCTGCCACTGAAGGTGATCAAGGATCAGCTCGACGCCGCCGATCAGGGTCTCGAACCGTCAGGCACGACGATGCCGAAGCTGCCAAGGAAGCTGGTCGCCGTGGACGGTGGAGACGGCAATGGCGCTGGCTTGCCGACGGCGGCTGATTTCGCCGAGGGCGCCGAACTCCGGTTGACCGAAGAGGAACTGCTCGACAAGGCGGGCATCGACAAGGCGATGCTGACCGAACTGGAGCAGTACGGGCTGATCCGGCCGGGCGCCGCCGGATTCTACGACCCCGACGCGGTGCTCGTGGCGAAAACGGTCCGCGCGATGACCGATTTCGGGATCGAGCCGCGCCACCTGCGGGCGTTTCGCGCATCGGCGGACCGCGAAGTGGGGCTGCTTGAGCAAATCGTGACCCCGATGTCGCGGCACCGGGACGCCGAGGCGCGCGGTCGGGCGGACGAGACGGTGCGGGAATTGGCCGCGTTGTCGGTCACGTTGCATACGTTGCTGGTCAAGGCGGGTATCCGTGCTGTCACGGGACGCTGACGGTCTGGTTCAGGCCGCGACTCGTCGGCCATGGGGGCTTTAGGTCGGTGGCGATGACGCCTACGCTGTGTGGAGGCCCAGCGCTGGGCACGCGGCTCGGATGACGGGTAGCGTCGACGGTGTCGATGCGGGAAGGTTGAAGATGGTGCTGAACCCGCGCACAAGAGAGGGAGGCGAGGCCCGATGAGCGAGATGCGCGTCGTTGGTGTGCGGGTCGAACTGCCCGCCAACACACCGATCTTGTTGCTGCGGGAAACCGAGGGCGAGCGGTACCTCCCCATCTGGATCGGCTCCGTCGAGGCGACCGCGATCGCGCTGGAGCAGCAGGGCGTGCGTCCCGCGCGGCCGCTGACCCATGACCTCCTCAAGGAGGTCATCGGTGCGCTGGGCCGGGAGCTGGAGCAGGTCGTGATCACCGACCTCAAGGAAGGCACCTTCTTCGCCGAGCTGGTCTTCGACGGCGGCATCAAGGTCTCCGCGCGGCCAAGTGACTCGGTGGCGCTCGCGCTGCGCGCCGGGGTGCCGATCCACGCCGAGGAGTCCGTGCTCGACGAGGCGGGGCTGATCATCCCGGACGAGCAGGAGGACGAGGTCGAGAAGTTCCGGGAGTTCCTGGACTCGGTCTCGCCGGAGGACTTCCGGGGCGCGGACACCTAGCGCGCGCTCACCCAGCCGGAGTATTCACTACACCGGATTATGCGGTGCTGACAAGGGCCAGGTCATGCCCTGTGCTGCGAGGTAAGTCTCAACAACGACTTGAGCCCCACCGCGAGTCGCGTTGACCGGCATGTCGGACAGGCATACCGTCAGTGGTAATCGTGGCGAATCGCGTCGATGTGATTCAGCGTGATCAGTGTGATTCGCACGGTACGTCGACTGCACGGCAGCTGTGGGAGGTATGCGTGGTCGAAGAGGGTCCCATGCGGGTCACGGGCGAGCAGGGCGAACTGTTTCCCGACGCGACGGTGCCGGACGACCTCGTCGGCTACCGCGGCGCGGCCGCGTGCCAGATCGCGGGCATCAGCTACCGGCAGCTTGACTACTGGGCCCGTACCCAGCTCGTCGAGCCGAGCATCCGCACCGCGCACGGCTCAGGGTCGCAACGGCTGTACTCGTTCAAGGACCTCCTCGTCCTCAAGATCGTCAAGCGGCTGCTCGACGCGGGCGTGTCGCTGCAGAACATTCGCACCGCCGTGGCGCACCTGCGTAAACGCGGCGTGCGGGACCTGGCTTCCGTGACGTTGTTCTCCGACGGCACCACGGTGTACGAGTGCACATCGCCCGAGGAGATCGTTGATTTACTGCAGGGCGGGCAGGGCGTGTTCGGCATCGCCGTCAGCGGCGCCATGCAGGAGATTACCGGTTCCATCCACGAGTTCCCTGCCGAACGTGCCGATGGCGGCGAGGTCGCCCGGCAGGTGCCGGACGAGCTGACCGAGCGTCGCAAGGCTCGGCGTACCGGATAAGACGTGCGTTTCAGCTCACGGGTCCCGCCAGGGGCTGGCTTGGACCGGTAGACTGGTGCACGCACAGGCTGAACCCGAGCGGGAGAGTCTGGTCGCAGCGCGCGTCCCGTGTGCTGTGACCGGCGCCGAAGGAGCAAATCCTCCCCGGAACCTCTCAGGCACCCAGGACCGCTCGGGGAAGCTGCCTCTGGAAAGCGGGCCCACGGCGACGTCGCCATCGGGCCCCGCCGAAGGTGCAAGCGCGCCGGGCGTCTCGCGAGACGTCGGGCGGGTGAAGCTCTCAGGCGCCCGAGTATCGGGCACGGACAGAGGGGGAGGGCCGCGGACGCGGTGTCCGTGGCCGGAACCCGATGACCGGAGGCACGCGTATGACACCTCGCCAGCCAACGAACCGCCGCCCGCTCGCCGAGCTGGAGCAGGGCATCCCGTTCACGCGACGGCACATCGGCCCCGACGACGACCAGCTCCGGCGGATGCTGGAGACCATCGGCGTCGACTCGCTGGAGACGTTGGCCGACACGGCCGTGCCCGACTCCATCCGCGACCAGGGCGACACCGGGCACACGCGCGGGCTGCCCGCACCCGCCACCGAGGCGCAGGCGCTCGCTGAGCTGCGCGAGCTGGCCGCCCAGAACCGGCCGATGACGCACTTGATAGGGCTCGGCTATCACGGCACCGTCACGCCGCCGGTGATTCGTCGTGCCGTGCTGGAGAACCCCGCCTGGTACACCGCGTACACGCCGTACCAGCCGGAGATCTCGCAGGGCAGGCTGGAGGCGCTGCTGAACTTCCAGACGCTGATCGCGGACCTGACCGGGCTGCCGATCGCGAACGCCTCGATGCTGGACGAGTCCACCGCCGCCGCCGAGGCGATGACGCTGATCCGCCGCGCCGCCCGCAAGAACACGTCGTCCCGCTTCGTGGTGGACGCCGACACGCTGCCGCAGACGATCTCGGTGATCGAGACCCGCGCGGAGCCGCTGGGCATCGAGATCGTCGTCGCGGACCTGTCGAACGGCATCTCCGCCGCCGGGATCGACGGCGACTTCTTCGGCGTGCTGCTGTCCTACCCCGGCGCGTCCGGTGTGCTGCGCGACCAGGAGGCGGTGATCGCCGAGGCCAAGGAGCTGGGCGGTTCGGTCGCGGTCGCGGCTGACCCGCTGGCGCTGACGCTGGTGCGCCCGCCCGGCGAAATCGGCGCGGACGTCGTCGTCGGTTCGGCGCAGCGGTTCGGCGTGCCGATCGGCTTCGGCGGCCCGCACGCCGGGTACCTCGCAGTGCGCGAGGGGCTTGAGCGGCAGTTGCCGGGCCGGCTGGTCGGCGTCAGCGTCGACTCCGAGGGCAAGCAGGCGTACCGGCTGGCGTTGCAGACGCGGGAGCAGCACATTCGTCGCGAGAAGGCGACGTCGAACATCTGCACCGCGCAGGTGTTGCTCGCGGTGATCGCCGCGACCTACGCCGTCTACCACGGCCCCGATGGTCTGCGCGCGATCGCGCAGCGGGCGCACCGGATGGCGACCGTGGTCGCGGCCGGACTCCGCCAGGGCGGCGTCGCGGTGCAGCACGAGGCGTTCTTCGACACGGTGCGCGCGTCGGTGCCCGGCAGGGCGGCGGCCGTTGTCGAGCAGGCGCGTGGGCTCGGCGTGAACCTGTTGCAGGTGGACGACGACCGCGTCGGCATCACCTGCGACGAGACCACCACGCGCGAGCACATCTCGCTGGTGTGGAAGGCGTTCGGGCTCTCGGTGTCCGATGTGGACGTCCTGGACGCGGAGACAGTCGACGCGATCCCGGAGTCGCTGGCGCGTACCAGCGACTACCTGACCCATCCTGTCTTCCACAGTCACCGCTCCGAGACGTCGCTGCTGCGCTACCTGCGCACGCTGGCGGACAAGGACGTGGCGCTGGACCGCAGCATGATCCCGCTCGGCTCCTGCACCATGAAGCTCAACGCGGCGGCCGAGATGGAGCCGATCACGTGGCCCGCGTTCGCGGACCTGCATCCGTTCGCGCCGGTCGAGGACGCGGCCGGGATGCTGCGGATCATCAGCGACCTTGAGCGGTGGCTGGCCGAGATCACCGGCTACGACGCGGTGTCGTTGCAGCCCAACGCGGGCAGCCAGGGCGAGTTCGCCGGGCTGCTGGCGATCCGGGCGTACCACCGCAGCCGGGGCGAGGCGGAGCGCGACGTCTGCCTGATCCCGTCCAGTGCGCACGGCACCAACGCCGCCAGTGCCGTGATGGCCGGGATGCGCGTGGTCGTCGTGAAGTGCGACGACCAGGGCAACATCGACCTGGCGCACCTGCGTGAGGTGGCCGAGAAGCACGCGGACGACCTCGCCGCGATCATGATCACCTACCCCTCCACGCACGGCGTCTACGAGGACACCGTGCGAGAGGTCTGCGGGATCATCCACGACAACGGCGGGCAGGTCTACGTCGACGGCGCGAACCTGAACGCGCTGATCGGGCTGGCGCGCTACGGCAAGTTCGGCTCCGACGTGTCGCACCTGAACCTGCACAAGACGTTCTGCATCCCGCACGGCGGCGGTGGTCCCGGTGTCGGGCCGATCGGCGTGCGGGAGCACCTGGCGCCGTTCCTGCCGAACCACCCGCTACAGCCGACGGCGGGCCCGGAGACCGGTGTCGGGCCGATCAGCGCCGCGCCGTGGGGCAGCGCGTCGATCCTGCCGATCTCGTGGGCGTACGTGCGGATGATGGGCGCCGACGGGCTGCGGGACGCAACCCTGACCGCGGTCGCGGCGGCGAACTACGTCGCGCGCAGGCTGGACGAGCACTTCCCGGTGCTCTACGCGGGCGCGGACGGTCTGGTCGCGCACGAGTGCATCCTGGACCTGCGGCCGATGACCAAGGCGACCGGCGTGACCGTGGACGACGTCGCCAAGCGCCTCGCCGACTACGGCCTGCACGCGCCGACGATGTCGTTCCCGGTCGCGGGCACGCTGATGGTGGAGCCGACCGAGAGCGAAAGCCTGGCCGAACTGGACCGCTTCTGCGACGCGATGATCGCGATCAAGCGGGAGAGCGATCGGGTGGCGTCCGGCGAGTGGCCGCTGGAGGACAGCCCGCTGCGGCACGCCCCGCACACGGCGTCGTCCATCGCGGGGGAGTGGGACCGGCCGTACAGCCGCGAGGTCGGCGTGTTCCCCGCAGGGGATCCCGGCACGAAGATCTGGCCGCCGGTCGGCCGCATCGACCAGGCGGGCGGCGACCGCAACCTGGTGTGCTCCTGCCCGTCCCCGGAGGCGTTCGAGTCCTGAGACTCGCGGCGCGCTCCGGCGCGCTGTATGACGCTTTCCGTGCCTGCTCGACCTCGACCGCGACGCCGCCGACGCGGTGCGGCCCTATCTGCCGCGATTCCGGTTTCTCCTCGATGACCTGGCGTGCGTCGATGAGCAGGCGTTGCGGGCCCGGCCGCTGACCCCGCAAGCCCGGGTGACACTGCTCTTGCTCAAGATCGCGGCCGGCAACCCTCGGATAGCCGATGAACTGCGAAAATGGGTCGACGATCTGCGCGCGATCCTGCACGATTCAGGCGGCATCGAGGATTTCGTGACACTGTTGACGTACATTGAGAGCGTGGGTGAGGCGCCCACCGGGGAGTTACAGGACCTGTTCGCACAACTGGGACCTGAGGCAGAGGAGGCTTACGTGACCACCGCAGAGATGCTCCGCGCCGAAGGCCGCTCCGAAGGTGCCGCCGCGGCGAAGGCGGATTCGGTGCTGACGGTGCTCGCGGCGCGTGGTATCACCGTGCCCGGGGCCGCGCGCGTCCGCATTACCCAGTGCGCCGACCTCGACCAGCTCGACACGTGGGTACGCAAGGCCGCGACCGCTACCTCCGCCGAGGACCTGTTCGCCTGACGCAGGGTGCCGTATCTGAGGCGATGGTATCAACTCTGATACCATCTACGCATGGCGATGACACTGCGGCTTTCGGACGACGAGGCCGACGCGCTGCGTCGGCGCGCCGAGCTGGAGAATCGGTCGATGCAGGACGTCGCACGCACCGCCGTGCGGGACTACATCGAGCGTGCGAGCAAGCGGGACCTCGTTGACCGCGTCCTCGACTCCGAACTGCCCCGCTACGCCGAGGCGTTGCGGCGTCTCGGCGAATGATCCATCTCGAATTTGAGGACCTGCTGCATATCGCGGACCGCACCCTTGCCGGTGACGTCCCTATCCGCGATGCGGGCATGCTGGAGTCCGCGCTCGCGCGTCCGCAGGCCATGATCTTCGGGAAAGACGCCTACCCGTCGCTCATTGAGAAAGCGGCCGCGTTGCTGCATTCCCTCGCCCGCAATCATCCGCTCGTCGACGGCAACAAGCGACTGGCACTGGCCGCGACTGTCGCCTTCCTCGGTGTCAACGGCCTGCGGCTGACGCTCACCAACGACGAAGCCTACGAACTGGTGATGGCAGTCGCCGCTGGCGAACTGGACGACGTCGATCTGATCGCCGCGAGGCTCACGACCACGGCGTGGTGAGCGGCCAGCGGCTCAGCGGTTTCGGAGGAACGGGACGACGCTGGCGCCCGCCGCGCCGAGCAGGATGGCGGCGAGCACGAACGGACCCGCGACGCCGAGCAGGCTGGAGAAGCCACCCGCGAGCGCGGGCGCGGTCGTCTGCGCGACGCGGTTGCCGGTGATGCGCAGCGCCAGCGCCGTCGCGCGCAGCCGCTGCGGGGCCTGCTCCACGACCCAGGTCATCGTCAGCGGCTGGCCGAGGCCCAGCGTCAGACCGAGCAGCACCATCAGCACACCGAGCACGAACGGCCCCGAGCTGACGACGATGGCCAGCATCGTCGCCGTCGCCACGGCGGCGCTGACCACGATCACCACGAGACGTCCGGCGAAGCGCACCAGGGTGTCGAGGAACAGCCGCGTGATGAACGACAGCCCGGCCCTGATCGCGAGCATCACCCCGACCAGGCTGGGGGACAGCCCGGCGTGTTCCCCGAACACCGGCAGGTAGGCGATCAGCAGATCGACGCCGGAGATGAACGCGAAGCTGACGAACACCGCCACCGCGAGCTGCCGATTCCGCAGCAGCGCCAACGCGGAACCACGTCCGGCACCGTCCGCGTCGGCGCGGCCATCAGCGCCAGATTCACCGTCAGGCTCACCCGCTCGCGGCACGCTCGGCCCGAATGCCGCGCTGCCCCGCAACACCACCACAACCAAGCCGTACGCGAGCAACGCGCCGACCGCGACGCCGCTGCCGGTCAGGAACGCCGCCGTGGTGTCGGCCAGGAGCGGTCCGCTCGACGCGCCCATCACCCAGCCGCCCAGCAGCGGTCCGAGCATCTGGCCCAACGACGCCGACGCGGTGAACCAGCCGAAGTTGCGGTCGTGCTCGCCCTGCCCGGACAGCGCCACCACGACCGCCTGCCCGGCGACCATCAACGCCAGCAGCCCGAACCCGTAGGCGGCGTTGACCAGTCCGACGCCGAGGATCGACTCGACGTTGGCCAGCCCGATCGGCCCGGCGATCAGCACGATCCCGCCGGACACCAGCAGCACCGGCGCTCGTCCCCGGTCGGAGAACCGGCCCATTGGAATCGCGAGGAATATCGGCAGCAGCGCGCTCGCCGCCGCGACCACACCGACGTCGATCTCGTCACCGCCGAGCGCGAGCACCCGATACGACACGATCGGCTTCGCCAGGAACATCGTCGTGTGCACGACGGTCGTGCCGATCAGCAGCAGCGCGAGCGCTCGACGGCGCACGTGCCGTCGCGTCGGGGCTGCGGGCGCGCGGGTGGTCACTCCAGCATCATGCCTGGTGATCGGACGACGACCCCGGTGTGCCGGTGCGCCAGGTGGGGTGACTCACCTCGGCACAGCCCCCGCTTCGCCCGGGCTACTGCGCCACGGCCTCCCGCACGTAGTCGCGGAACTGCTGCGCGGCGCGCTGCTGGATCTCGTCGACGCCTTCGCCGCCCACGACGACGTACGTGTAGTACGTGCCGCTGGCGTTCTTCAGCGGCTTCGCCGTACTCGACACGCGTTCCGGGTTCGTCTTCGCCAGCTTCTCGGCCCACTCTGCCGATGGCGTGATCCACGCGGCGGGGACCGTCTTGGCGTCGGCCTCGCGCAGCGTCGGCAGCACCTTGTCCGAGGCCGCCGCGGTGACCGTGATAGTGACGCAGTGTGAGTACACCGGCGGCTTCTTGTCGTTCCAGTTCTTCGCGGCGGCGGCGACGTCGTCCTCGATGGTCGGGGTCGTCGTCACGCGCAGCGTGCTTGTGCCCTCGGTGCAGCTGTTGGCCTCGGCCTCGGCTTGGGCGTTGAGCGCCTTGTTCGCCCAGACCGCGCCGAGCCCGCCGAGCGCGAGCAGCGCGAGCACGGCGGCGACCGCGATGGGCCACTTCGCGATCCCGCGCCGGGTCGAGACGGCGCGGTGGTAGCCGGTCTCGCTCGGCTGCCCCGCCGAGCGAGACGTCGTGTCGTCGGACTCGTCGTCCGGCTCCGTGCGGGGCTTGGGCTCCGAGCGGGACGACTCCGAGCGCTTCGATGTCGCGTACTTCGACCATGGCCCCGGTCGCGCGTCGGCGGAGCGTTTCGCGATCTCCGCGCTGGTCTCGGACGGTCGCTCCGGGGGTACCTCGCGGGACGACGCCGCACGGGACGACGCCGCACGGGACGACGCCGCACGCGGGGCAGCGGCCACATCCTCGTCCGACGCGACATCCTCCTCCGGTGCCGGTGCGGACTCCGCCGCCGCGGCGCGCCGCCCTGCCTTCTCCGCCGACCGGCGGCGCTTGCGTCGCAGCTCGTCCTCGGTGGGCTCCGCGCGACGTCGCTTCGGGCCGGGCGTGTGCTTGCGGGTGGGCGCGTCCAGGTCTTCCGGCACGTCCAGCTCAGCCTCGCGGCGACGGCGGCGCTTGCGGCCGAACGACGTCTTCGTCGTGGGCGCCTCCAGCTCCGGCTCGCTGGACGTCTTGGTGGTCGGGACGTCCAGGTCGTCGGGCGAGGTCTTCGTCGTGGGGGCTTCCAGCTCCTCGATACCCCCGACGCCGTCGAAGCTCTCGACGTCGTCCGGGTTCCCGAGGTCGTACCCGAGGCCCGCCAGTACGCGCACGTCGGGGTCCTCGCGCAGGTCCTCACGAGACTCGCCGAGGTCGGTGTAGCCGCCGAAGTCGCTGAAGTACCCGGCGCCGTCGAAGTATCCGGACTCGGTGCCGTCCGTGCCGGTCAGCCCGCTGATGTCCTCGCCGGACGGGTTCCTGCGGGTGGGCGCGTCGAGATCACTGAGGTCGTCGGGGAACGACACCGATTCGGGGTAGTCGGAGAACTGGGGGAGTGGGCCGCTGGGGTGCTCGTCGTCGATCGCGCGTCGCCTGCGTCCCTGCGGAGCCGAGCGAGTGGACGTGTCGGGGCTGCGTCGGCTCGGGGGCGGTTCGGGCCTGCTGTGTCGCCCCATACTTCGAGATCCTTTCGAGATCGAATCGATGCCGTCGCTTTGTCGGCCATGAATCCTATCACCCCAACAGGTCACATGGGACGACCAATCGTGACGACACTCCGGAATCGGGCCGTGAAGCTAGTCCATTCGGTACATGATGCGAGCGAGGTCACAACGCTGCGTTGACGAGCAGGCTGTCACAGACCTCGATGAGCCGTTTCCGCAGTGGTGCGGAGCGGCGCGCGAAGGCCGCCTGGGCGCGGGCGTACTCCGCCCTTCCGGCCGCGGTTTCGACGCGAATCGCCTGGTAACCGTAGTCGTCGAGGTCGTACGGGCTTGCCCGCATGTCCATTTCCCTTACCTCGGCTGCGAGGTCGAAACAGTCGGCGATCAACTCGGCGGAAACGTACGGGTACAGCTTGTACGCCCACTTGTACAAGTCCATGTTGGCGTGGAGGCAGCCCGGTTGCTCGTACTCGCCCTGCGTTGCCCGAGTGGGCGAAAGGGTGTTACGCGGAGTAGCGGACTCGGTGAAGAACCGGAAGGCGTCGTAGTGGCTGCACCGGATGTCCAGCGACTCGACCACGTCGTCGGTGGCGGGTCCGCCGAGCCGCAGCGGCACCCCGGCGTGGCGGACTTCGTCGTCGCCCAGCCGGTACACCATGGCCCACTCGTGCAAGCCGAAGCAGTTCAGCCGTGCGGGGCGGTCGGCGGTGGCGGCCAGCAGCGAGCGAATGAACCGCACGGCGCTGAGTCGCGTCGCCGACAGCCGGGCCAGGTCGAGCCGCACGCCGTCGTCGGTGGCGACGTACTCGTCGCGGCGCAGGAACTCCCGCGCCGCGTCGCCCGCCAGCACCCGCGACGGGCCGGGATGCCAGCGCTCCAGCAGCGACGGCCGGTGCGAGTAGTAGGTGAACAGGAAGTCCAGCACCGGATGCGGCACGCCCCGCGCCTGGCGTGCGCGGTGCGGCCCCGTCCAGACCCGCACCCGGTCGCGGTGGGCGGCGGCCAGCTCCTGCCACGCGCGTTCCGGCAGGTGTTCGAGCTCGGTCATGCCGTCCTGGGATGGGGTCGGCGGCCGATCGTGACGTGCGTGCCGTCGCGCACCGTGCCGACGTACTCCTCCAGCATGTCCTCCAGCGCCACCACGCCGACGACGTCGCCGTCCCCGCCGACGACGGTGGCGAGATGGCTGTTCTCGGTGCGCATTACCGACAGCGCCTGGTCCAGCCGCGCGTCCGCGCGCAACGTCGTCAGCCGTCGCAGCTTCTGCGCGGGTACCTCGGTGTCCTGCGCGGCGTTCGCGAGGTCCAGGACGTCCTTGACGTGGATGTAGCCGGTCAGCTCGTCGTTCCGCGTCCTGATCGGGAACCGGGAGAAGCCGGTCGACGACACCGCGCGCTCGACATCGCCCACGGTCGCGCCGTGCGGCAACGTCGTCAGCTCCGCGTTGGGTACCAGCACGTCGGCCACCGACTTGGCCGCCGAGGACAGCGCCTGCGCCAGCCTGCGGTGCTCGGAACGCTCCAACAGGCCCTCCCGGCGCGACTCGCTCAGCAGTTCCGCCAGCTCCTGCGAGGTGTAGGCGGTCTCCAGCTCGTCCTTCGGCGTGACCCGCACCAACCGCAGCAGCGAGTTGGCGAGGAAGTTCAGCAGCGCGATGAACGGCCGCGCCAGCTTCACCCAGCCGACGTGCACCGGCACCAGCCACAGCGCAAGCCGCTCCGGCTCGGCGATCGCCAGGTTCTTCGGCACCATCTCGCCGACAAGCACGTGCAGCACGGTCATCACGCCCAGCGCCACGGCGAACGCGATGGCGTGCACGACGTAGTCCGGCAGGTTCAGCCCGATCAGGCCCACCGCCAGTTCGAGCTGGTGCGCCACCGCTGGCTCGCCAACGGTGAGCAGCAGCAGCGAGCAGATGGTGATGCCGAGTTGCGCGCCGGCCAGCATCAACGAGACGTTCTTGCTCGCGTTGATGACGATCTGCGCGCGCTGCATGCCCTGCTCCAGCATTGCCTCCAGCCGGTCGCGGCGCGACGAGATCAGCGCGAACTCGGCGCCGACGAAGAAGGCGTTCGCCGCGAGCAGCAGCACGATCAGCAGGATCGCGAGAGGGTCGCTCACTGGTCCGCCTCCTCGTGCTCGGGGCGTGTCCCCGTGGCGCCGTTCAGCCAGTGCACGCTCAGCTCCGCGATGCGGTGGCGGTCCATCGAGGTGACGGTGAGCCGCCAGCCGTCGACGTCGACGTGCGTGCCCCGATCGGGGATCTCACCGAGCTTGGTGAGCACCAGCCCTGCGACGGTCTCGTAGTCGCCCTCCGGCATCTCGAACCCGGTGGCCTCGGCCAGTTCGTCCGGGCGGAGCTGCCCGGACACCAGCCAGCTGTCGTCGTCGATGCGCTGCGAGGACGGCGCCTCGCCGATGTCGTGCTCGTCGCGGACGTCGCCGATGATCTCCTCGACGACGTCCTCCAGCGTCACCAGCCCCGCAGTGCCGCCGTATTCGTCGACGACGATGGCGAGCTGGAAGCTGGAGTCGCGCAGCCGGTTCAGCAGCGCGTCGCCGGGCAGCGACTCCGGCACCGTCGGCACCGGTCGCATCAGCGCACCGGCCTTGACCTGGTTGCGTTCGAGGATGGGGACGGTGAACGCCTGCTTGATGTGCACCGCGCCGCCGATGTCGTCGAGGTCCTCGCTGTAGACCGGGAAGCGGGAGAAGCCGGTCTCGCGGGCGAGCGACAGCAGTTGGTTGACGGAGCTGTCCGCCGACAGCGAGGCGATCTGCACGCGCGGCGTCATCAGCTCGTCGGCGGTGCGATCTCCGAAGCGCAATGACTTGTCCAGCAGTGCCGCCGTCTCCGAGTCGAGCGTGCCGTGCACGGCGCTGGAGCGCACGATCGAACCCAGCTCCTGCGGCGAACGCGCGGACCGCAGCTCCTCGGCCGGTTCGACGCCGAACTTGCGCACCACCCAGTTGGCGCTGTTGTTCATCAGCGCGATCAGCCAGCCGAACAGCGCCGAGAACCCGGCGTGATACCCGGCGACGGCGCGCGCGGTGGCCAGCGGACGCGCCACGGCCAGGTTCTTCGGCACCATCTCGCCGATGATCATCGACAGCGACGTCGCGATGAGCAGCGCCAGCGTCAACGACGTCGCCCGCGACGCGGCATCACCGAGACCAGCGTTGGTCAGGACAGGACGCAGCAGCTCGCCGATGATCGGCTCCGCGAGGTACCCGCTGATCAGCGTGGTGATCGTGATGGCGACCTGCGCGCCCGACAGCTGGAACGACAGCGTCCGGTGCGCATTGCGGACGGTCTTGGACCTGCGGTCGCCGACCTGGCGCACGTTGGCGTCGACGGTGCTGCGCTCCAACGCGGTCAGCGAGAACTCGGCGGCGACCGCGAGCCCGGTGCCGACCGTGAGCAGCAGAAACAGCATGAGGCCGCCGACGGTGATGACGACGTCCATCAGGCAGCACCCCGAATGGGGGCAGGGTGGCTGAGGTGGGGTTCGCCGGGTGATGAGCCCGGCTCGGTACTGTCACCCGGTGACTGCGCAGCGCGCACGGGAAACGTCTCACTCCTCGTGAACTTCGGTGGATAAAGGTGGCACGCCGGAGGCAATCCGACCAACCGGGCATCACGCTACGTCGTGCCTCGCCTTAAGGGTACTTCCTCCGGATTTCCCATGGATAGTGGCTGCGCAGGGCAGGAGGACTCAGTCGTCGTCCTGGCTCTGGTGCCGTCGGGTGGTCTCCTCGACGAGGTCGAGCACCGGCTCGAGGTCGTCGGCGGGCAGGCCCATGGCGAGGTGGGAGACCAGCCCCTCAAGCACCAGCTCGAGGAACGACGTCAGCACGTCGATGTCGACGTCCTGCCGCAGTTGGCCCGTCTCGCGACGGCGCAGGAGCCGGTTGCGGGTGGCGGTGGTGAGCTGTTGCGAGCGCTCCGCCCAGCGCTGGCGGAAGTCCTGGTCGGTGCGCAGCCGCCGGGAGACTTCGAGCCGGGTGCCAAGCCAGTCGGCGGGGTGCTCGCCGTCCCCGGCGAGCAGCTTGCGCATGACCTGCACCAGCCCCTGCTCGGCGACGACGTCGGCCATGCGCGCGGCGTCGTCCTCGGCGAGGGCGAGGAACAGCGATTCCTTGTCCTTGAAGTGGTGGAAGATCGCGCCTCGGGAGAGGCCGATCGTCTCCTCGAGCCGTCGCACGGTCGCGCCCTCGTAGCCATGCCGCGCGAAGCAGACGCGGGCGCCGTCGAGGATCTGCGTGCGGCGGGCGTCGAGATGGTGCTGGCTGACCCTGGGCACCCTGCGATCTTGTCACCGGGGTCAGCACGACGCAATCCGTACGTACGTACTGTGACGTGCGTCGTTCGTTCGGGTGTGGCGCGGCGCGCCCGGCACGTGGCTAGTCGCGATCTTCAGGCGTTGTGGCGACACGTATCGCCACAACGCCTGAAGATCTACGCGGCGGCACTGTCGGTCGTCACCAGGCGCGGCCGACGGTGTAGTCGTCGTCCCAGATGCTGTCCAGTTGGACGGTCTCGCCCTCCTCCGGCGCGGTCCACACCTTGCCGTCGCCCGCGTAAACGGCGACGTGGTAGACGTCGCCGCCGTCGTCGAAGAAGATCAGGTCGCCCGGCCGCTTCTCGGCGTCTGGCACCTGCGACACGGCCGCGCGCTGGTCGCTCGACGTCCGAGGCAGCTCGATGCCGACCTGCTCGTGGACGTACTGCGTCAGGCCGGAGCAGTCGAAGCTGTCCGGGCCGTTGGCGCCGTACTGGTAGGGCTCGCCTTCTTGTGCGCTGGCGACCTCGACGATGCGTTCGTTGAGCGGCTGCTTCGCCGTGACGTGCTTGGCGGCGGAGCTGTCGCCGTCGTGCACCGTGTCGCCGTTGTAGGTCAGCCGCCAGTCGGCGCTTCGCGCGATGTCTGCCGGGATGCTGACCTTGCCGTCCGAGTTGGTGCGGTCGGTCTTCACCGCCGACCAGCCCGATCCGGTGTTGCGTTCCAGGTCCACCGGCTCACCGGCCACGGGTCGATCACCGGCCCCGGTGAGGGTGCCGGAGAAAGTGACGGTGGTGTGTTCCTGGACTCGCTGCGGCACGTCGCCGATGGTTTGCTCGGTCGACGTCACCGCAGACGCGGTGCCTTCCACTCCGATCAGGGCTGCCGTCGATGCTGCTGATACCAGCGCGGTCGCCCCGAGTCGTTGGGCGCCGCGTCTCCACGGTGATGTGGACACGTGCGTCCTCCAGACGTGTGTGCGTCACATTGGGTGTTGTGGCCGGTCGGTCATGGCGAACCGGCCACCGCGACGGTAAGCACACCGTTCATCGTGATCGCACGTTCAGGTGACTGTTATCACGACGTGATAGACGTCTGGTAACGCTGCGCAAAAGAGCGTCGCCGCAGGTGAGGGCACCTGCGGCGACGTGTGGCGGTAGGAGACGCGGAGAGTGGCGTTGGCACGCCCTATGGCACGACCAGCACGCTGCCGGTGACGGCCTCCTCCGCGAGCCGGTCCGCACGGTTGCGGTCCGCGATGGCACGCCCGGTCGCGCGCGGCGGCACACGGGAGGTGTCCCAGTCGGCGAGCACCAGCGCCACCTTGGACTGCATCTCGCTACGCAGCCGCAGGAACGAGTCGGCTGGCTCCGCGCCGACCTCGCCCAGCAGCAGCCACCACGCCCACGCGGCGGCACCGGCGTTGGCGATGAAGTCCGGGATCACCGGGACGTCGCGGGCGGCCAGCATCGCCTCCGCCTGCGGGGTGGTCGCCGCGTTCGCCGCCTCGACGACGGCGCGTGCCGCGACGCTCATCGCGTTGTCCTCGCGGATCGCGTACGACACGGCGGCGGGCACGAAGATGTCCGCGCTGATGCCGACGATGGCGTTCCGGTCGAGCCGCTGGACGTGCTCCGGCACGGCCGTGCGGTCGATCTCGCCGTAGCGGTCCCGCAGCTCAAGCAGCGCGGGGACGTCGAGGCCCGCCGGGTCGTACAGCGCGCCGGCGGCGTCCGCGATGGCGACGACGTTCACGCCCGCCTCGTGCAGGTACCAGGCCGCGCCGCCGCCCATGGTGCCGATGCCCTGGATCGTCACCGTGGTGTCGGCCTCGGCCATGCCCCACGCGTTGGCGATGCCGAGGCAGGCCTGCGCGACGCCGTAGCCGCCGATGACGTCGCCGAGCAGCAGCCCGCCAGGCACGGGGGTGTTCAGACCAGCGTGCACCCGCTGCAACGTCAGCTGCGGGTCGGCAGAACGACGGATCGCCGCGTGGTAGGACTGCTGCAAGCCCAGCTCGCCGAAGACGTCGTCGATGAGGTGCTGCGGCACGCCAAGGTCCTCGGCGGTGACCCAGCGGGCGTCGATCCACGGCCGCATGGCCTCGCAGAACCGCAGCAGCACACCGCGCGCGTCCGGGTGCTTCGGGTCGAAGTCGATGCCGCCCTTGGCGCCGCCGACAGGCAGGTTGAACGTCGCGGTCTTGGTGGCCATGCCCCTGGCGAGGTCCTCCACCTCGGACAACGTGCAGCCGGGCCGCATCCGCGTGCCGCCGGTGGCGATGCCGGAGACGAGGCTGTGCACGACTAGGTAGCCGCGCGTGCCAGTGACCGGATCAGTCCAGGTGACCCGGACTGTTGGTTCGGTGACACTCGCACTCATCATTCAACCCACCTCCTGCGTTCGCGTTGTCCGTGTGCCGCGGTCGGAGATCCTCAACCCGTGCATAGGAGTAACCAAGCGACGTGGTCGCGCCGCTTGTGTCCTGGTGAAAGAGTCGGGCGTCGGAGTCATGATCGCCGTCGGTACTGCCAGGGTGTGCCCACTTCGCTGGCTACGTCCAGTTACGGTTCCTGCACAGCTACATTCAGGGTTCGTACAACATCGGTGATCACGTGTCGTCGCAGGTCAGCGGCGTATTACGGCGGTGGTGGCTGCGGTGTCACCATGATGGGTGGCGTGCCCCTGCCGCGCCGCGCAATCGAGAAGGCGATCAGTTCTCGTAGGGTTTCGGTATGGAACTGTCGTTGCATCGATTGCGGATGCTTCGGGAGCTGCACCGTAAGGGGACGGTCACCGCCGCGGCGGCCGCGTTGCACTACACCGCGTCGGCCGTGTCGCAGCAGCTCGCGCAGCTCGAACGCGACGTCGGCGCCCGGCTGTTCGAGCGGGTGGGGCGGCGGGTCCAACTCACCGAGTTCGGCATGCTGCTCGCCGCGCACGCCGAGGAAATCCTCGACGCCGTTGAGCGCGCCTCGCTCGCCCTGGAGGAGGCGCAGGAGACGTCGACGGTCACGCTGCGCGCCGGCGTGTTCGCGACGGTCGCGGCGGGCCTGCTGCCGCAGGCGTTGCGCACCATCGGCACCAGGCACGCGGGCATCCACATCAAGACCAAGCAGCTGCCGCCGGAGTCGTGCGCGAAGGCCGTCGCCAACGGCGACCTCGACCTCGCGTTCGTCATCGACTACCCGGACGCGCCGATGCCGATGGAACCAGGGCTGCTCGGCTCGCAGATCGCCGTGGAGCGGCTGCACGTCGCCGCGGCGGCGGGCACGCTGGGGGAGGGCCCGGTCGCGCTGTCCGACCTCGCCGAGCATCCGTGGATCCTGTGCAGTCCAAAGAGCCACTACGGCACCGCCGTCAAGGCGGCGTGCCTGCGGGCGGGGTTCAAGCTGGAGATCACCCACGAGGTCGAGGAGCAGTCGACGGCGATGTCCATGGTCGCCGCCGGTCTCGGCATCACGCTGGTGTCTGACCTCGGCCTCACGCTCGCGCCGCCCGGCATGGACGCGCTCGCCCTCACCACTCCGCTGACAAGGACCGTGTCGATCGTGTACCGCAGCACCGCGCTACGGCGTCCCGCGTTGAACCTTGTGATCGACGTCGTCCGTTCGACGGCGGCGGAGATGGGATTGTCGGCAGCAGGCCGGTGACGGTGTTGGTCCTGTCAGTTCTGTCGGCGCTGTCCGTCGGTGTGGTCGGCTAACGTGGGTGTGCCAGCTGCTGAACTGGCATGTGCACCGTTCGCCGCGCGCCCCTGACGAAAGGCACCGCATGACAGTTACCATCGAGGTTCATCTCACGGCCGACTACCTCAGCCAGAGCTTGCGCCGCGACGTCAAGGAGGGGCTGGCGTCCACGCCGAAGTCGTTGCCGCCGAAGTGGTTCTACGACGCAGCGGGCAGCGTGCTGTTCGAGCGGATCACGGCGCTGCCGGAGTACTACCCGTTCCGCGCGGAGCGGGAGATCCTTGCCGATCGGGCCGCCGAGATCGCGAAGACCACGCAGGCGCGGACGTTGATCGAGCTTGGCTCCGGCGCGTCGGAGAAGACGCGGTTGCTGTTGGACGCGTTCCGAGAGGCGGGCACGCTGCACGACATGGTGCCGCTCGACGTCTCGGAGACCGCGTTGCGCGAGGCCGCCGACACCCTCGCCGCCGACTACCCCGGTCTGCGCGTGCACGGCGTCGTCGCCGACTTCACCGCCCACATGGACCAGGTCGAGGGCGACCAGCCGCGCCTGGTGGCGTTCCTCGGCAGCACCATCGGCAACCTGCTGCCGGACGAGCGCGCGCGGTTCCTGGGCGAGGTGCGCGAGATCCTTGACGCGGGGGAGTGGCTGCTGCTCGGCGCGGACCTCGTGAAGTCACCCGAGGTGCTGCTGCGGGCCTACGACGACGCCAAGGGCGTGACGGCGGAGTTCAACCGCAACGTCCTGCGCGTGCTGAACCGGGAGCTGGGCGCGGACTTCGTCGTGTCGGCGTTCGAGCACGTCGCGGTGTGGGACCCGGAACGCGAGTGGATCGAGATGCGGTTGCGCGCCACGGAGGACACGGCGGTGAAGGTGCCCGAGCTCGGCCTCGACGTCCGGTTCGAACAGGGCGAAGAGATGCGCACCGAGATCTCGACGAAGTTCCGCGCCGAGGTGATCGAGCGCGACCTGGCGAACGCCGGGTTCGCGCAGACGTCGCGCTGGACGGATGCCGAGGGCCGGTTCAGCCTGGTACTCGCCCGCGCGGTGTAGCGGCGCCGCACGCCGGTGCCCACGGCTCGCCCACTGTCCACAGTGGAAGCTGTAGACGTTGTGGTCATAGCAACCGAAACGTCGCAAGATCGTCCGGTCAGGACGGTCCCGGAGTCCACGCACAGCGAAGGCCCGCCTCCCGAGAACTCTCGGCAGGCGGGCCTTCGCTGTGGTAACCAGTCAGGCTGAGATCAGCCGGTCACCGGCAGGCCCGTGGTGATCGGGGCCGGCTTCGTGGCGGACGGGCCACCGTCAGCGCCACCATCGGCACCACCATCGGCACCACCGTCAGCACCACCGTCAGCACCACCGTCAGCACCACCGTCAGCGCCACCATCGTCGGCGCCACCGTCGTCAGCGCCACCGTCAGCGGCACAGGTCGCCGAGCTGACGATGACCTCCTGCGTGCCGTCGACCAGGTCGACGACGACACCATTGACCGTGAACGAGCCGTCATCGTTCTTGACCTGCTGGTTCAGGGTGATCTTCGCGACGCTCTCGAGCTGCCCAGGGATGACCTCGGTGTTCGGCTCCGGCTGGATGCGCTGCTCGAAGTCCTCGCCGGGGATCTCAAGGCCGACGATCGTGGTCTGGCCGCTGGTGCCCTCACAGGTCGCCTCGATCACCGAGGCGTTGAGCTGACCACCGACGGTGACGTCGGCGACCTCGGCGGCGGCCATGTTGTCACCGGCGTCGGTGCCGAGCACCCGAGCGGTCAGCAGGTCGTTCTCCGGGATCTTGATGAGTTCCGATGAGTTGGTCTGCGTGCCATCGGACGAGACCAACTGCTGCGGCTCGAGGGGGATGAGGCCGCTGGCGGCGACGGCGTACGCCGACGACTCGCCGGTCGCGGCCGAACCGGTGGTGGCGCCGATGACAAGCGCCGTCACAGCGGTAGCGGCACCGATGGCCGCCGCTGCTGCTCCTGCGGTAGATCTGCGCATTGATTGAACTCCTTATCAGTGCTGATCCACGAGGACGAGCGTCCCCAGTGGTACCTCGGTGAGGCGATTGAGCGCGTCCTCGGGAACCTGGATGCAGCCGTGGCTGGACCTGGTCCCGAAGACACTGGAGGTCGGCCAGGTGTGGATGGCGACCGTTCCCGGTCCACCGCCGAAGGTGTCCAGCGTTTCGCTGTGCGATCCCAGCGGGAGGATGACCGGGGAGAAATCTTGGTTGGGGTCGACGAACGAACCGAGCAGGAACGTCCGTCCGGTCGGGGTCGGGGTGTCCTTCTTGCCGATGCCGATCGGCCATGAGCCGAGCTGCTGACCGTCCTTGCGCAGCTCGATCGTGCGGGAGTCAAGGTGCACGCGGATCAGGTACGGGGTGCTGTCGCGGAGGACGGCGTCGTCGCTGATCCACCCGGTCGCTCCGTTGGGCTTGGACGGCAGCAGCACCTGCGACCAGCCGTCCTGCGTGGCGACAACGGGTAGCCAGGTGTCGCCGAGCTGTTTCGGGCCGATCTTGGCGAACGGCGTGCCGTCCGGCGCGTCGTAGACCTTGGTCATCTGCTGCGGGTGCACCACGGTGCCGTCGGTGACCTCCTGCGGCGCGCTGTCGCGGGGAGCGGCGTCGAACTTCTCGTGCGTCGTCGACTCGGTGAGCTCGGCGAGTGTGACGTCGCCGGTGGTCTCCGTCTGCTGCGGCGCGGCCTGCGGCTCGCCGGAGGTGCTACCGCTGAACCACATGACGCCGCCGAGGACGAGCGCTACCGCGAGAACGCCCGCTCCAGCGGAGATGAGAATGAATTTCCAGCTGCGTCCCTGGGCGTTATTCGCCGCAGGAGCGCTCGCGTCATTGCTGGACTCGAACTCGTCGTTGGTCAAATTGCTAAAACCCTTTGTCTGTGCGGCCCCGGTGGGGATCGGTGCCGTGTGGTCGGGACATTAAAACCGTGTTGGATGGGAGCACAGTACACGCCCGCTGAACGCAGCAAAACAGGGGGCCCAATGGGCGTGTCGCGGGGGATTCTGTAGGTCCAATGGCCTACTTCCGTGCGCCTTCCGTGCACGGCAGAGCTGGGAAATCACGCTATCGTGTGACAAATGTTTAACCAAGTTAACGGACGTTGCGTGAAGCGTGCACAACCACAGTTTGCTAACGCTGGGTGAAACACCGCGGAGATTTGTCAGAACAGCAGAAAAGTGCCTCCACCGAGTGGGTGGAAGCACCTTTCTGTATGGGTAGTCGTTGGCTGGCTTAACCGGTCACCGGCAGTCCCGTGGTGACGGGCGTGGGCGGCGGTGGCGGAGGCGGCGTCGTGGTTTCGGAGAACCCGCACGTGGCGGCACCGAGCGTGATCACCTCGGCGCCGCCACCGAGGTCGATCTCCAGCCCGACAACGGTGAACGAGCCGTCGTCGTTGGTGGTCTGCTTGTTGGCCGTGATCGTGACCAGGGGGTTTTCCGGCAGGATCGGCGTCTCGTTCTCCAGCGGCGGGATCGCCACCTGCTGGCCCAGCAGGGACACGTTCGCGATCTCGACGGAACCGCTCTTCGCGTCACAGGACACCTTCACCAGTTCGATGGTGACCAGCGCGGGGGTCTCCGCCGTGGTGATGCTGGCGCAGAGCGTCTGTGGGTCGATCTGCTCGACGATCTCGCTCGGCAGCACGTCGCTCAGCGCTTCGGTGACCGGCTCAGCGGGGTTCTCCGCCTCGCACGCCGGTTCCAGGCCGCTCATGAGCTGTTGCAGCGGCTCGTTCAGCGCGGCGAGCTGCTCCGGCAGCTCGGCGCCGGGAACGAGACCGAGGTTGAGCAGCTCGGCCGACGCGGACGACTCGTCGGCCACCACCTTGGCCACCTCCAGCGAGACCAGCGGATTCTCCGGCACCGTGAGCACCGAGTTCTCCTGCCTGCTGCCGTCGGTGGACTCGACGTGCGGCGTCGGGTCGATGGGCACGGGGCCTTCCGCCGCGATGCCGTAGGCCGAGGACGGAACGTACTCGGTCTCCGCTTCAGGCGATGCGGCTCCAGCTGCGGTTCCGATGACAATGGCGGCAATGGCCGTGACCGCACCCAGTGCGGTGGCTCCGGCGCCCGCCAGCGCACGAGGTCTCATAGGGTTACCCTTCTGTTACTGCTGATCCACCAGGACGAGCGTGCCCAGTGGAACTCGGGTGAGTTGGTTGAGCGCCTCCTGGGAGACCCGGATGCAGCCGTTACTGCTCGCGGTTCCCAGGACGTCGGTGGTTGGCCAGGTATGGATCGCCACCGTGCCGGGGCCTCCGCCGAAGCTGTCCAGCGTTTCACTGTGCGAGCCGAGCGGAAGAATGATGGGTGAGTACGTCTGATTCGGATCAACGATAGACCCGAGTATGAAGGTACGGCCGATTGGTGTCGGTGTGTCGGGTTTGCCGATCCCGATCGTCCAGCTGTTCATCTCGCGGCCGTGGTAGGACAACTCCAGCGTCATCGAGGACAGGTGGACGCGGATGAGGTATGGCGTCTGCGTCCGCTCCACGTGCGCACTGCGCAGCCAGCCGGTCGAGCCATTGGGCTTGGACGGCAGCAACACCTGGGTCCACTGGCCGCGTTGCGCGATGACGGGCAGCCACGTCTCGCCGATCTGCTTCGGGCCGACCTTGCCGAACGGCCGCCCACCAGGGGCGTCACGGAGGGCGATGACCTTCGTGGGTCGCACGATCCAGCCCTCGGTGGCCTGCTGTGGGTTCGGGTCGCGCGGGGCACGATCCAGCCTGGTGTGCGTGGTGGACTCGACCAGCGAGCTGAGCGTGACCTGCTTCTTCTGGTGACTCGTTGTGGTGGGTGTGCCGGTGATGGTGTGGCCGCTCGCGGCCAGGACCATGACTGCCACCAGCCCGAGGGCGACCAGCAGTACGCCGGTCAGCACATACGCGAGTCTGGTCGACGCACTGTCTCGCTGTGGCGTGCGCGGAGTGTCCTGGCTTGTCACTAAGGTGGGCTTTCCTCGTAAGGGCAGCGGTCATCAGAACGAGACCGGCTTTGTCTGGTATATCCATCGCGACGTGCGAAACGTTACAGCGCGATCGGAGTAGTGACTACTCACTCCAGCGAGTGATGAGGCTTGGTGCGCGGGGCCGCGATGCGCGGGTGTGCTGCCGCGGGTGACGTGCCGTGCGGCGCGCGTGGCTATTACCGCTGGTCAGCGGAGTGTGCGGACGTCGACCCCGCGGCGTCAGCCGTCGTCCGGAACGCCGGGACGACGTGAAAACGGAATTGCGCGCAATGAAAACGGGAATGCGCCCGCGACGAGTTCGGGAATCTCACTCGATGGTGCGTTGAGGGCGAGCCGAAGGTGGCCTTCGGTACCGCATATGTACCGAAGGCCACCTTCGGCTCGCCCTGCCGGCGCACCCCGTGCGGCACCGGACGGCGGCGGGTTACCCCAGCAGCGCGCGGCCGAGCAGGACGATGGCGCTGGCGACGGCGACGGTGAGGACGGCAGGGCGCATCCAGCGGCCGTCGATGAACCGGCGCAACGGCGTGGACAGCCAGAACCCGCCGAAAAGGAACGGCAGCAGCAGCGCGGCGTGGAGCACCGGCTCGCCAAGCACCTGACCGGTCAGCGTGAGCGCGCCGACGGACACGAGCGAGCCGACCGCGAAGTACACCGCGAGCGTCGCGCGGATGGTCGGGCCAGCGGCGTGCTGGTAGAGCAGGGCGATCGGTGGGCCGCCGATCGCGGCGGCGGTGCCGAAGGTACCGCTGGCGATCCCTGCCACTAACAGTGAGCGCGGTGTCGGCGTGGGTCGCCACGTCAGCAGGGACAGTCCGACGCAGAGCAGCACCGCCAGCGCGACGGCCATCGCGAACGGGCCGGGCGGCAACAGCGCGACGACGGCGACACCGAGTGCGATGCCGGGAAGACGTCCTGCCATCGCCCAGCCGACGCCCTGCCAGTCGGCGTGGCCGCGTTCGCGGGTGGCGGCGAGCAGCGCGTGCACCGACGCGATGAGCAGCAGCGGAACCGGCACCAGGCTCGGGTCGATGAGCGTCAGCAGCGGAGCGACGACGAGGTTCATGCCGTAGCCGACGACGCCCTGCACGAGCGCGCCGACCAACAGCACAAGGCCCGCGACCAGCAGTGTCGTGGTCACCGGTCGGCCTCGCCGAGTGCCGTGGACAGCGACGAGCACGGTCCCGCCAGCCGCGCCGCTCTGCCTCGCCGACCCGCGCACACGGAAGCGGGCCGCACCGGCGACTGCCGGCGGGCCCGCTTCGCGTCCGCTACAGAGATCCGTCGCGGGGTCGTCACGCCGTCACGCGCGGAGCATGTTCCGCAGGACGTACTGCAGGATGCCGCCGTTGCGGTAGTAGTCGGCCTCGCCCGGCGTGTCGATGCGGACCACCGCGTCGAACTCGATGGTCTGGCCGTCCGCGGTGTTCTTGATGGCGGTGACCTTCACCGTCCGCGGGGTCTCACCGTCGTTGAGCTTGGTGATGCCGGAGATGTCGAACGTCTCGGTGCCGTCAAGGCCGAGCGAGTCGGCGGACTCGCCCTCCGGGAACTGGAGCGGGATGACGCCCATGCCGATCAGGTTCGACCGGTGGATGCGCTCGAACGACTCGGTGATCACCGCGCGGACGCCCAGCAGGCTGGTGCCCTTGGCGGCCCAGTCCCGCGAGGACCCGGAGCCGTACTCCTTGCCACCGAGCACCACCAGCGGCGTGCCCTGCGCGGCGTAGTTCTGCGCGGCGTCGTAGATGAACGTCTGCGGCGCACCCTCCTGGGTGAAGTCGCGGGTGTAGCCGCCCTGCACGCCACCCTCCGGGTCGACCAGCAGGTTGCGCAGCCGGATGTTGGCGAAGGTGCCCCGGATCATCACCTCGTGGTTGCCGCGCCGCGAGCCGTAGGAGTTGAAGTCCTTGCGCTCGATGCCGCTGGCCACGAGGTACTGACCGGCGGGCGAGTCGGCCTTGATCGCGCCGGCGGGCGAGATGTGGTCGGTGGTGACCGAGTCGCCCAGCTTGGCGAGCACGCGCGCGCCGGAGATGTCGGTGACGGGCTCCGGCTCCATGCCCATGCCGTCGAAGTACGGCGGCTTGCGCACGTAGGTGGACTCGGCGTCCCACTCGAACGTCGTGCCGGTCGGGGTGGGCAGCGACTTCCAGCGCTCGCCGCCGTCGAAGACGTCCGCGTAGTCCTTGGCGAACATCTCCTTGGTGATCGACGAGTCGATGGTCTGCTGGATCTCCGCCGGGGTGGGCCAGATGTCGCGCAGGTAGACGTCGTTGCCCTTGTTGTCGGTGCCGAGCGGCTGGTTCTCGAAGTCGAAGTCCATCGTCCCGGCCAGCGCGTAGGCGACGACCAGCGGCGGCGACGCGAGGTAGTTCATCTTCACGTCGGGGTTGATCCGGCCCTCGAAGTTCCGGTTACCGGAGAGCACCGAGACCACGGTGAGGTCGTTCTCCTGCACCGCGCCCGAGATCTCGTCGGAGAGCGGGCCGGAGTTACCAATGCAGGTGGTGCAGCCGTAGCCGACCAGGTGGAAGCCCAGCTTCTCCAGGTACGGCCACAGGCCGGCCTTCTCGTAGTAGTCGGTGACGACCTGCGAGCCGGGGGCCATCGACGTCTTCACCCACGGCTTCGACGTCAGGCCCTTGTCCACGGCGTTGCGGGCGAGCAGCGCGGCGCCCAGCATCACCGACGGGTTTGACGTGTTGGTGCACGACGTGATCGAGGCGATCACCACGGCGCCGTGGTCCAGCTCGAACTCGCCCCGGTCGGAGGTGCTGACCTTGACCGGGTTGGACAGCCTGCCCGCCGAGCCGTTCGCGGCGGAGGCGACCGGAGCGCCGTTGTCGTTTGCGGTGGACAGGGCGGGGGCGTCACTCGCGGGGAAGGACTCCTCGTCCGCCTCGTCCATGCTGGTGTGCGGCGTCTCCTTGCCGTCGGTGACGTAGTCACGCAGCGCGGTGCGGAAGGAGTTCTTCGACGCCGTCAGCTCGATGCGGTCCTGCGGGCGCTTCGGGCCGGCGATCGACGGGACGACGGTGGACAGGTCCAGCTCGATGTACTCGGAGTACTCCGCCTCGCGAGCGGGGTCGTGCCACAGGCCCTGCTCCTTGGCGTATGCCTCGACAAGGGCGAGCTGCTCTTCGGGGCGGCCGGTGAGGGTGAGGTAGCGGATGGTCTCGTCGTCGATCGGGAAGATCGCGGCGGTTGAGCCGAACTCGGGGCTCATGTTGCCGATGGTGGCGCGGTTGGCCAGCGGCACAGCGCCGACGCTCTCGCCGTAGAACTCCACGAACTTGCCGACCACGCCGTGCTGGCGCAGCATCTCGGTGATCGTGAGGACGACGTCGGTCGCGGTCACGCCGGGCGGGATCTCGCCGGACAGCTTGAAGCCGACCACGCGCGGGATCAGCATGGACACCGGCTGGCCGAGCATGGCGGCCTCCGCCTCGATGCCACCGACTCCCCAGCCGAGCACGCCGAGGCCGTTGACCATGGTGGTGTGCGAGTCGGTGCCGACGCAGGAGTCGGGGTAGGCCTGCCCGTTCCGAGCCATCACCGTGCGGGCCAGGTGCTCGATGTTGACCTGGTGGACGATGCCGGTGCCGGGCGGGACGACCTTGAACTCGTTGAACGCGCCCTGGCCCCAGCGCAGGAACTGGTACCGCTCGCGGTTGCGTTCGTACTCGATCTCGACGTTGCGCTCGAAGGCGTCGGCGCGGCCGAAGACGTCGATGATCACGGAGTGGTCGATGACCATCTCGGCGGGCGCGAGCGGGTTGACCTTGTCCGGGTCGCCGCCGAGCGAGGCGACCGCTTCGCGCATGGTGGCGAGGTCAACCACGCAGGGCACGCCGGTGAAGTCCTGCATGATCACGCGGGCCGGGGTGAACTGGATCTCGGTCGACGGGTCGGCCTTCGGGTCCCAGTTGCCGAGCGCGTTGATGTGGTCCGCGGTGATGTTGGCGCCGTCCTCGGTGCGCAGCAGGCATTCGAGCAGGATCTTCAGGCTGTACGGCAGCCGCTGCGAGCCCTTGACCTTGTCGAGGCGGAAGATCTCGTAGGAGTTGTCGCCCACGGCGAGGGTGTCGCGGGCGCCAAAGGTGTCCTTGCTTGCCGGTGCTGTCACGTCTCTCTCCATCGAGCTCGGCGGTGTCCAGTTCTCAGGTGGGGGCGACCCTCGCGCGTGCGGCGGAGCGCCCTCACAGCTGCGGTGGAAGCCAGTGTCGGGTTCGTGGCTGTGAGTCTCGCGTATGAGCGAGACGTCGGCGAACGCGGGAGCCGCGTACCGTGATCACCCACACTAAACAGTACGCCTGTCCTGTTTAGGTTTCAAGACGGGGTGGGCCGGTGTGAGCTGAACGACGCTGGCCTCGCTCGGACGGGTGAATCTTGATCTCCGCTGCGACAGGCCGTCGCGCGCTGTGCGGCCGTCGGTACCCGTCCGGCGCAGCGGTTCCGCCGGGTGGGCGTCGAGAGCGTGCGGCGCGGCGTTCTCGCAGGTCACGGCCACACCGTGTGAACGCAAGAAGCGTCAACCCCGCCGCGCTAAGGGCCGAGTTGCGCCGGTGTGACGGATGTGGCTCGTGAGGCGTTCGCCAATGGGCGTGACAAGTGGTGAAGGTGCGTCGCATGTGACAGTGTTTGCCTGCTGAAGTGACAAGTCCGGTGCAGTGCACGCGCGCTGCCAGGGAAAAGTGAGTGCGCGCGGGGCCGTCGGACCGGGAGGTGGAGCGTCGTGTCAGCGCAGCAGCGGGGAGAGCAGCGGAAGCGCGGCAAGCGGAAGCACGCTGCGGCGGCCGGATGGGTCGCTGCGGTCGCTGCTGGTCTCGCGTTCGTGCTGGGGGCGTCGCCAGCGGTCGCCGTACCGCCGCCACCGCCGAACCCGAGCGACTCCGAGCTGGACGAGAGCAGGGACACCGCCCGAGATCGGGCCAACGAGGTCGGCAAGCTCACCAACCAGCTCGCCGAGGCGGAAGACAAGCTCGCCAGCCTCAAGGACGAGATGGCCCGCAAGCTCGAACTCGCCAACAAGGCACGAGTCGACGCCGAGGAGGCCGCGAACGCCGCCGAGCAGGCGCGGCTCGACGCCGAGCGGGCGCGGGAGGCCGCCGCGACGGCCGGTCGGGCGGTCGACACCGCGCGCGAGGAGACCGAGGAGTTCGTCGCGGGCAGCTACCAGCAAGGCAGCAAGATGGGCTCGCTCTCGGCGTACGTCACCTCGTCCAGCCCGGAAGAGGTGCTGCTGCGGGCGCAGCTCATCGAAGCCGTCAGCTCCAAACAGCTCGACGCGCTCGACGACCTGAGCACCGCCCGCGTCGCGAAGTCCAACGCCGACGCCGCCGCGCGCAAGTCCGTCGAGGTGGCCGAGGCGAAGCAGCGGGAGGCGGAGCAGGCGAAGCAGGCCGCGCGCAAGGCGTACCAGTCCGCCGTGGACGCCCGCGCGAGCCAGGCGTCGCGTGCCGAGGAGTTCGCCAACGACCGTGACACGGTCCAGCGGGCGCTCTACCAGGCACAACGCCAGGTCAAGGGTCTGGAGAACCAGCGCGAGCGCTATCAGGACTGGCTGCAGGCCAAGCGCGAGGAGGAAGCTCAGCAGGCGCAACAGGCCGCCGCTGCCGCGTCACCAGCACCCAGCGGCGGGTCTGCCGCGCCCGCACCAGCCTCGCCGTCGGTCGAGACCGTGATCTCCCGCGCGATGTCGCAGCTCGGCGTGCCCTACGCCTGGGGCGGTGGCAACACGCAGGGACCGACGTACGGCATCCGCGACTACGGCGTCGCCGACAGCTACGGCGACTACAACAAGATCGGCTTCGACTGCTCGGGGCTGATGATCTACGCCTTCGCGGGCGTGACGACGTTGCCGCACTACAGCGGTTACCAGTACGACTCGGGCACCAAGGTGCCGCTCTCGCAGATGCGGCGCGGCGACATGCTGTTCTGGGGCACCGCCGGCATCCACCACGTCGCGCTCTACCTCGGCGACGGCATGATGATCGAGGCGCCGCAGTCCGGCATGCAGGTGCGGGTCACCCCGGTGCGCTACGGCGACATCCTCCCGTACGCGGTACGCCTGATCGGCTGAGCGTCCGAGCACCGGGACGGGATACTGGGCGCAGGAGGAACCGCGCGGGGCCGGTCGCCGCGCGCTGCCCGCCGAGCCCGCGAGGCGCACAGCGGATGACCTTCACACCCGTCACACCGCTGGTGCGGCACGGTGAACGGTGGCGCACCAGCCGTCACCTGGGGGTCACGGGACGGCCCGCGCCCGAGAGGAAGAACCCGAGGGAGGCACACGTGACCGAATCCGGCCACTCGGCTGGCACGACGGAGCGGCAGGCGACACCGGCGCAGGACGCCGAGCTGCTCGAACGGACCGTCGTCGAGGTCAAGCGGATCATCGTCGGCCAGGACCGCCTCATCGAGCGGATGCTCGTCGGCCTGCTGGCCAAGGGTCACCTGCTGCTCGAAGGCGTGCCCGGCGTCGCCAAGACGCTGGCCGTCGAGACCTTCGCCAGTGTGGTCGGCGGCTCGTTCTCCCGCATGCAGTTCACCCCCGACCTCGTGCCCGCCGACATCCTCGGCACCCGCATCTACCGGCAGGGCCAGGAGCAGTTCGACGTCGAGCTCGGCCCGGTGGTGGCCAACTTCGTGCTCGCCGACGAGATCAACCGCGCGCCCGCCAAGGTGCAGTCGGCGATGCTCGAGGTGATGGCCGAGCGGCACGTGTCCATCGGCGGCAAGACCTTCGGCATGCCCGACCCGTTCCTCGTGCTCGCCACGCAGAAC